>NZ_JBIILG010000047.1:0-7889 GCF_044232805.1 Rhodoluna sp. | reverse complement strand
CTAAGGAGCTTGGCCTGGACCTTTTCTTGGCAAACAATCTCGAAGTTGTTGATGGTGTGATGACTGGAAAGATATCTGGCGAGATTGTGGACTCCGATACGAAGGCAAGAACAATGTTGCATTGGGCTGAAGCAAATGGATTCGATTTCGCTGACACGGTCGCAATTGGTGATGGTGCAAATGATGTAGCAATGCTGAAGGCCTCAGGGTTCGCGGTGGCCTTTAGACCAAAAGATGTCTTGCGGCCTCATGCCGATTTGATTATCGAGGGGAATTCTCTAGCGCCAGTTATTGCGGAACTTGAACTACGCTCCAGTTGAGTGCAGACCACCATCGACATGAATCATTTCACCGGTTGTCGCCGGGAACCAGTCCGAAAGAAGTGCAATTACTCCCCTTGCTGCCGCTTCGGTGTTTGTAAGGTCCCAACCAAGTGGTGCACGATCAGTCCAAAGCTCTTCCATGGTTGCAAATCCCGGAATGCCTTTTGCAGCAGTAGTTCGAAGCGGTCCAGCGGAAATCAAGTTAACGCGGATGCCATCCTTGCCTAGATACCTTGCAAGATATCTAGAGGTAGCTTCGAATGCAGCTTTAGCAACACCCATCCAGTCATAAACTGGCCAGGAAATACGCGCATCAAAAGTTAAGCCAACGATCGAAGAAGGATTTTTTAGAACAGGCTTTGCTGCAATGGTGATTGACTTCAGGGAGTAAGCAGAAACCTCTACTGCAGTTGAAACATCTGGCCATTGCGTCTCCAAGAAGTTTCCACCCAACGCTGTTTGCGGTGCAAAGGCGATGGCGTGAACGATTCCATCGATTGAGTCAAAGTGAGCGGAAATGCGCCCTGACAGTTCCTTAAGGTCCGACTCGTTTGTGGCATCGAGTTCAATAACTGGAGCTGGCTTTGGCAGCCGTTCTGCAATTTTGGTGGTGATTGGAAGCATGCGACCGAACGAAGACAGAATAACCTCTGCCCCCTCTTGTTGGGCAAGACGCGCAACGGAAAAGGCAATCGAAGCTTCGGTGAGAACTCCGGTAACAAGTATTTTCTTGCCGTCTAGAATTCCCATGATTGCTCTCCTTCAACTTGATCTCTTTGATAAGTATCCAACAAGTAAATCTAGTGCCCCATTCCTAAACCGCCATCAACTGGGATAACAGCACCTGATATGTAAGCAGCTTCATCACTTGCTAGCCAGCACACTACTTTAGCCACCTCCGAAGGGGCGGCAAATCTACCTGCTGGAATTCTCTCGAGATACTGTTTTTGCTGTTCTGGATCCAATTCAGAAGTCATGTCTGTGTCGATAAAACCAGGTGCAATCACATTTGCGGTTATTCCACGCCCACCGAGTTCTCTGGTGATTGATCTAGCCATCCCTACAAGAGCTGCCTTCGCGGCTGAGTAATTGACCTGACCAGGCGAACCCAATAAGGCAACAACGCTTCCTACCAGGATGACGCGACCAAATCTTTGCTTAATCATTGATTTAGTTGCTCTTTTCACTACTCGAAAAACTCCGTTGAGATTTACATTTACCACTTCTTCGAAGTCTTCATCGCTCATGCGAAGCATGAGTGTGTCCTTGGTGATGCCGGCGTTGGCAACCAGGACCTCAATTGGTCCAAGTTCCTGCTCAGCTTTAGCAATTGCAGCATCTAGGGAGGTTGAGTCCGTTACGTCTGCCTTAAGAGAGAGCGAACCCTCGGGACCAGTTCCCGAGCGAACGGTAACAGCGACTTTGTGGCCTTGCTCGATAAACTCCTGAGCGATCGCGTATCCAATACCTCTGTTGCCACCGGTTATGAACACAACTCGCGGTTGGGTCATTGGAATCTCTTTCCTCACGAATGGTCTTGTGGCAGGTTTGGACTATGGCAATTCTAGCCTTACCCTTGTATTGAACCTATCTACCCGGAAGTAGCGTTGGCTAGAGCACAGAGCATTACAACCGTTAGCGAGTCCCCTGACGACGAGCGCCGCTCTCGCATGCTCAAATACACCGTCGCGATGACCATTCGAGTGGTGTGCATAGTTGCGGCCATACTTGTCGAGGGCTGGCTGATGTGGCTAGCCTTTGCTGGAGCTATTTTCCTCCCCTACTTTGCAGTAGTGCTGGCCAACGCGCAAGGCCCTAAGTCAGGTGAAATTTCTAGGGTTACGCAAATTATCAAAATAGTCGACGCTTCCCCCAACACCCAGCCAACGACAAAGATTTAGATGTCGATTTTTAATCTCGACCCAATAAAGGAGCAGTGTTCTCGAGCTGGCTGCACACAAGCTGCTACAACTTCCTTGATTTGGGCCAATCCAAGCATTCATAAAGAAGGCAAATCCAAAACCTGGCTCTCCTGTAAAGAACACTTGGAGTACCTTAGAAGCTTTCTAACCGATCGGTCATTTTTGCTAAAAGAAGGTGACTTTTAGGTGAAGCCAGTAGTGAGGCCTTGGATACGTTGGACCGGCTGGTTCTTGGTTGCAAGTACTTTTGCGCTTGCTTGTGTGGCACTAGCGAGCTGGCAAATTGAGAGAAGGTCAGAAGCGGTATCCAAGATTGAAAGAGTTGCCGCAAACTATGATCTGAATCCTGTTCCATTCGAGGACCTTTCTTCGTTAGACAGCGCCTCGATCATGGCTAACGAGTGGCGAAATGTTGAGCTATCTGGAAGATATCTCATTGAAGATTCTTTATTGGTTCGAAATAGAGCTATCGCGGGACAACCCGGTTTTGTCCAGCTGGTTCCATTTGAGCTTCGATCCGGAGAGCGCGTTGTTATAGAACGTGGTTGGATAGCGGCTGATTCCAATCTAGATCCATCGCAGTCCTTCTTGCCTGCCGAAACTGAGAAGACATTGATTGCAAGAGTACGACTAGGTGAGGAAATTCCAAATAGAGATTCACCAATTGGACAGGTAACCAGCATCAACTTGCCGGAGGTTCGACAAATTCTGTCCCTCGAGTTAGAAGAAAGCTTTTATCTACGCTTAGTTTCAGAATCTCCTGCAGAGTCATCGTACCCGCAACCGCTTAGTCGTCCCCTGTTAGACGAGGGAAATCACCTTAGCTACGCGGTCCAATGGATCATCTTCGCCGTTATGGGTTTCTTTGCGCTTTTTTGGGCAATTAGACAAGAGAAAGAATTTCGCAGGATGGAATTGGATGCAAACTTTGTTCCTAGATCGGCGAGGCGTAAGCTCAGCGCCGACTCCAGTGTTGAGGATGAGATTCTGGATCGAAACAGTTAGCTGAGTGAAATTAGATCAGCATACTGATCGGACCAATGATCTTCAGTTCCATCCGGCAAAATCAAAACACGTTCTGGGTTTAGTGCGAGAACTGCTCCTTCGTCGTGGGAGACCAAAACAACAGCACCAGTAAAGCTAGCTAAGGCACCTAGAATCTCTTTGCGGCTTGCCGGGTCCAAGTTATTCGTCGGCTCATCTAGCAGTAACACGTTCGCAGATGAAACCACCAACGAGGCAAGAGCTAATCTAGTTTTCTCTCCGCCGCTTAGAACTCCAGCTTTCTTGCTCACATCGTCCCCAGTGAAAAGAAACGAACCCAGAACTTTGCGCGCTTCAACGTCGCCTAAATGGGGTGCTGCTGCCTGCATGTTCTCCAAGACGGTTTTGGCCACATCGAGTGTCTCGTGCTCCTGCGCGTAGTAACCAATCTTTAGACCATGACCAGGCTCGATGACACCGGTGTCCGCCTTGTCTACTCCTGCGAGGATTCGAAGCAGAGTTGTTTTCCCCGCACCATTTAAACCGATGATGACTACTTTTGAGCCTCTATCGATCGCAAGATCTACAGCGGCAAATATTTCTAGTGAGCCATAGCTTTTTGAGAGTCCATGAGCCATCAGAGGAGTTTTGCCGCAAGGTGCAGGGTCTGGAAAACGAATCTTGGCAACCCGATCAACTTGACCAACATCGTCCAACTCGCTAAGTAGCCTTTGAGCACGTCGTTGCATCTGCTGAGCCGCAACAGCCTTTGTTGCCTTGGCTCCAAACTTGGCTGCCTGCAAATTTAGTGAAGCTGCCTTCTTCTCGGCATTTGCTCGTTCTCGCTTTCGCCTTTCTTCATCGGCTTCACGCTGCTTTTGATATGCACGCCAACCCATGTTGTATAAATCAATCTTCTGGCGGTTGGCATCCAAATAGAAAACCCTATTGACTGTGGTTTCAACTAGTTCGACATCGTGGCTTATAACTATCAGCCCTCCCTGATAACCACGAAGGAAGTCACGAAGCCACACCACCGAATCCGCATCTAGATGGTTTGTTGGCTCATCCAGCAACATTGTTTGCGCATCAGAAAACAATATCCTTGCCAGTTCTATACGTCGTCTTTGGCCACCAGAAAGGGTCTTAAGCGCCTGAGACAAAATGCGCTCTTCAATGCCAAGGTTGCTAGCTATTGCTGACGCAGCCGCTTCCGCGGCATAGCCTCCGGCAGCCTGAAAGCGCTCCTCAACCTTGCTGTATTTATTCATTGCCTTTTCTGAATCAACGCCATTTCCCGAAGCCATAATTTCGGTGGCCTCCGACATTTGCTTCAAAAATGTGCCAAGACCACGGGCGTTTAGTATCCGGTCGCGAGCCAACTCTTCAGGGTCACCCGATCGGGGATCTTGGGGAAGGTATCCGATTTCGCCCTGGCGCTCAATCACTCCCTTGGACGGCTGGCCATTACCTGCCAGAATCTTGGTAAGGGTTGTCTTTCCCGCTCCGTTTCGGCCAACTAGCCCAATTTTGTCCCCAGCGGCTACGCGAAACGAGACCTCGCTCATTAGAGTTCGGGCACCGATTGTAATGTCTAGGTCTTTGACGCTGAGCAATCAATAAACCTTTCATTTGCTCACAAAAGCAATAGTCTACAATCGTCATTACACCCCTAGGGCAGAATCGAGAATCCCATGACTATGCAACTTTCAAGCCAAGCCGCTCTTATCGATCGTGTTGTTCCACGCACGGCGCTTACTAATGTTGCTTTGATCCTTTCCGGCGCTGTCTTCACAGCGTATGCCGCGCAGCTCGTAATACCGATGTGGCCGGTTCCAATGACCGCTCAAACGCTTGCTGTCTTGCTTGTTGGTTCTGTACTTGGTGCAACCAGGGGTGCGATTTCCCTCATCGTCTACTTTTCTATGGGTGCAGCCGGTATGCCGGTTTTCTCGGCTGCGACAAGCTTGAGCTTTGGTCCAACTTTCGGCTACCTCGTTGGCTTTGTCGCCGCGGCTGCCGCAGTGGGTTACTTATCTGAAAGAGGTTGGCACAAATCTGTTGCAGGTGTTCTTGGGAGTTTTGCGATTGCCAATTCGATCATTTATCTGTTCGGTCTTCCGTGGCTGGCGTTTGTTCTTGGAAACCTAGGGGCCCCTAATGACTTGGCTGCTGTTACTGCCGCAGGACTTGCGCCTTTTATCGTCGGGGATGTTCTCAAGATGATCCTTGCGGCAGCACTTTTGCCACTGGCATGGAAGTATTTAGGTAAGAAAGCCTAAATAGAAAATCCGATAGCCCGCATTTGCTCGCGACCATCATCGGTAATCTTCTCTGGACCCCAAGGAGGCATCCAGACCCAGTTGATCCTAAAGGCCTCAACCACACCATCCAACGCCTCAGCGGTTTGCTCTTCCAGAACATCCGTCAATGGGCAACCAGCAGAGGTAAGAGTCATGTTAATTAGTAGCGACTCATCCTCATCAGCCATCTCAAGGCCATAAATCAGCCCAAGGTCAACGATGTTCACCCCGATTTCGGGATCGATAACTTCCTTTAATGCTTCCTCGACCTTGTCATAAAGACTTGCCTCTAGCTCTCTTGGCATTTAGGCGTTCACGTACCTGTCGTAACCCTCGGCTTCGAGTCTTTCAGCAAGCTCGGCTCCGCCTTGTTCGGCGATCTGACCAGCCACAAAAACGTGCACGAAATCTGGCTTGATGTACTTCAAAATCCGCGTGTAGTGAGTAATCAACAAAACCCCGATGTCATTTGAGTCCTTGATCCTGTTTACACCTTCTGCAACAACGCGTAGGGCGTCGACGTCTAAACCTGAATCGGTCTCATCCAGAACAGCGAACTTTGGCTTTAGAAGTTCCATCTGAAGAATTTCATGACGCTTCTTTTCTCCACCGGAGAAACCCTCGTTCACGTTTCGCTCAGTGAAAGCTGAATCCATCTTCAAATTCTCCATAGCAACTCGGACATCTTGAATCCAGCTACGAAGTGCTGGTGCTTTACCATCAACGGCTGTCTTGGCGGTTCTTAGGAAGTTTGAAACGCTAACACCAGGAATCTCAACTGGGTACTGCATCGCAAGAAACAGTCCAGCCCTTGCGCGCTCATCAACTGACATGTCCAGAACATTCTCGCCGTCAAGCAAAATCTCACCCTTGGTGACTTTATACTTTGGGTGTCCGGCGATGGAGTAAGCCAGAGTTGACTTACCGGATCCATTCGGCCCCATCACAGCGTGGGTCTCACCGCTATTGATAACAAGGTCCACTCCCCTGAGAATCTCTTTTGTTCCCTGGTCAGTATCAACTGATACATGCAGGTTCTTTATCTCTAGCTTTGCCATTTTCTACTCACTGTCCTTGTCGATTTCAATAAATACTTCGCCGTTTTCAACGATTACCTCGTAAGTAGCAACTGGCTCATATGCCGGAAGAGAAAGCGGAACACCCGTGTCCAACGAGAACTTCGCTCCATGAGCCCAACACTCAATAGTGTCGTTATCTACAAAGCCTTCGCTAAGAGAAATCTCTCCGTGTGAGCATTTATCGCCAAGAGCCTTGAACCGACCGTCTTTGGTGTGGACGAGAGCGATTGCTTCATCCCCGATTTTCACGCGAAGTGCTTTCCCTGGCTTGATGTCCTCTACGTTGCAGATCCTAATTGCCATTACTTCACGCTACCTTCGAGCTCATCTTCTATAGCCTGCGCAAGCCTGTCTTCTAATGCCGAGATACCAATTTGCTGCACAATCTCCATTAGGAAACCGCGAACTACCAGGCGTCTTGCTTCAAGTTCGTCGATGCCACGCGCTTGTAGATAGAACAGTTGCTCGTCGTCGAATCTTCCGCTTGCGCTTGCGTGCCCCGCACCTTGGATCTGACCGGTTTCAATCTCGAGGTTTGGAACCGAGTCTGCTCTGGCGCCATCAGTCAACAGTAAGTTTCGGTTGAGCTCATATGTGTCTGTGCCCTCTGCGGCTGCGCGAATGAGAACATCGCCGACCCAAACTGTGTGAGCTTTTTGTCCCTGAAGGGCACCTTTGTATGTGACCCTGGACTTGCAGTTTGGCTGAGAGTGGTCCACGAAGATTCTGTTTTCCAGGTACTGTCCAGCGTCTGCAAAGTAGAGACCAAACAGGGCTACGTCTCCCCCCGGCGCATCAAAGTACGCCGACGGAGTAACTCGAACGACAGACCCACCAAGAGAAACAACTACGTGCTTGAACTTAGAGTTTCTTCCAAGCTTGGCAAACTGAGCTGAGGAGTGAATCGAGCTCGCGTCCCACTCTTGAATGCTTACCAAGGTCAGGCTTGCTTCATCATCAACGATGATTTCAATGTTTTCTGACAAAACTGCATCCCCGCGGTGCTCCAAAACCACTGTTGCCAGTGAGCCTTTGGCGGCGTGAACAATAACATGCAGTGCGGATGGGTCTGAGACCAGCGACTTTATTTCAATTGAAGAGGGCTCAGGAGAGGTGTTGGCCGGAACAGAAATCAAATAGGCAGCTTTCGCAGCCTCCCAGCCAGCCGCAGATACTCGGTCTTCTGGAGTACCAGCAGAGCCAAAGAGTGCATGATCTGATTCAACCCAAGAGGTTTCTACCCCTTCTGCGGTTGTGGCAGTAATGTCGCCAGAGAAT
>NZ_JBIILG010000046.1:0-7928 GCF_044232805.1 Rhodoluna sp. | reverse complement strand
CAATGCCTGTTGTCACTAACCGAGCAACCAAAGTTGATAGTAAATCGACTTAGAAACTCGGTTATTTCGCAGGCCAAGTCCGAGATCAAGACCACCCTTGCCGGTCTTGGTGCAATCGAGGCAGCGGCATTTTTGCCTGATGACCCAGTTCATCTTGATCAGGCGACAAGGCTCGGAATGTTAGGTGGTGGGCGCTCAGGTGGCTTTCGCTCCGCCGTTGGTATCTTTACCAAGGTTGCAATCCTGGATAGGCCAGGCGCCCTCGATGCGCGGGTGGCTAAACTCGGTTAGGTGTCTACACTTTCTCAACTGATAAGCGATTACGGTGTCCCGAATAAGGCGAACATCGAATGGCTCACTAGGTTGCAGTCGGAGTGGCAATTGGTTGCCGACCTATTGTTTGCAGACCTGGTGCTCTGGGTCCCAACCAAGGACGGCAGCTTCGTTGCCGCCGGTCACGCCAGACCTTCGAGTGCGGCAACGGTTTTCTATCGCGACATCAGTGGTGAACCCATTCGCAAAGAGTGGCTGGCAACAGTAAAGCAAGCCTTCGAGACCGCTCAGATTGTCGAGCAAAAAAGCTCCGATACCGTAGCTGGCTTACCCACAAGATTTAGCGCCATTCCCGTACAAAAAGAAACTCTTCTGGAAGCAGACAACACTGGCCCAATTGCGGTTATCACCCGGCATACCAATCTTTCTGAAAGTAGAACCCCAAATAAGATTCAGCTAAATTACGTCAGCTGCGGCAAAGAACTACTTCAGATGATCACCGAAGGAACCTTCCCCGATTACTCTTCCCCTACGGGGCGAAGACGCGGTGCGCCAAGAGCTAACGATGGCTTACTAAGACTCGATGTTGATGGCAACGTTAGCTTTGCTAGCCCCAACGGGCTTTCGGCTTTTAGCCGCCTAGGTATTGAAGGTGAAATTGAAGGAAAGTCTCTTGCAGAGGTAGCCACCAAGATTGTCAAAGCGCAATCCACCGTCGATGAGTCCTTACCTTTAGTTCTTACCGGCAAAGCTCCCTGGCGTGCAGATCTGGAATCAAAAGATGTAACGCTATCGGTTCGAGCTATTCCGCTTATGAAATCTGGTGCTCGAACCGGAGCAATAGTTCTCTGTCGCGAAATTACGGAACTCAGGCGCCAAGAGCAGCAGCTACTTACCAAAGACGCCACCATTCGTGAAATTCACCACCGTGTGAAAAACAATCTACAAACCGTTGCCAGCTTGATGCGCATTCAAATGCGCAGAACCACCAGCGACGAAGCTAAAGAAGCACTGGAACAAGCAATCCGCCGAGTTTCAGCTATTGCCCTGGTACACAACACACTGGCCGAAGGATTCTCCGACGAAGTGAACTTCGACGAGGTATTTGAATCAAGCATGCGTCTTGTGGGGGAGCTAGCTACCGATTCATCGAGAGAGATCAAGCTTCGAATTGAGGGCAAGTTCGGCCAGTTGGATAGCGCGCTTGCCACACCATTAGCTGTTGCCCTGACCGAAGTTGTTACCAATGCCGCAAGTCACGGACTGGGTGAGCACGGCGGAAGCATACTTATTACTCCTAGGCAAACTGCCAAGCAGCTAACCATTGAGGTCGAAGATAACGGGGTTGGATTTGAAAAAGATGCCATCGGCAAAGGCCTTGGAACTCAGATAATAAAGACCCTAATAGAGGGTGAATTGCGGGGGAAGATTAGTTGGTTTTCACCGAAAGATGGCGGCACGAAGGTCGCTATCAGCATTCCGATTTAGCTGGCGCGACGAGCCCTGGCGTACTTTCGCTTTAGAGACTTACGCTCGTCTTCACTCAGGCCACCCCATACCCCGGTGTCCTGGTTTTCCTTGATTGCATACTCGAGACATTCGGCTGTCACGGTGCACTGGCGGCAAACTGCCTTAGCCTGCTCGATTTGATCTACCGCAGGACCCGTGTTTCCAACTGGAAAAAACAGTTCAGGGTCTTCATTGAGGCATCGAGACTGGTTTAGCCACTGCATATCCATGCGAATAATCCTTTATCAGTTGGCCCCCATAGCCAAGACGGGCAATACAAACTCTCACTTAGGTTGGTGAGGTCGAAAATTGTGATTTACGCTTATGTGCGTAACTCGTGTTCTGTATCTAATCGTTCCATACTGGTAGCGGTTTGTAAATACCCAACTTTGGAGCCCAAATGACACCTTTTCGCAAGGCCCCAGCCTTGGTCCAAATTGTCCTAGTTTTGCTAGTAGCCGAAGCCCTTGTTTTAGCGGCCGTTTTTTTCACACTACTTTTTGAATTATTCTCGGGACAATTTCAGAGCATCTATTCAGAAGTGTTTTTGTTGGTGCTAGCAGCAGCTGCGACGGTCTGGGTATTGACTTTTTCTAGAGGACTATTGAACAAAAAGCGATGGGCAAGAAGTGCAGCATTCTTTTGGCAATTACTTCAAGCAGTTGTCGGAGCTGGTGCAATCGCAGAAACCGGAACCAGTCGCTTATTTGGGGCTGCATTAGTTCTAGTTTCTGGAATAGTAGTTCTTCTGTTGTTTAACTCTCAGGTGGTTGCAGCCACCAACGAGGAAACTGACGGGGATCTAACGAACTAAATATCCAGCTGCTTGCGAAGGCTATCGACGTGACCGGTGGCCTTGACGTTGTATAGAGCAAGCTCTAGCTTTCCTTGCTCATCCACCGCAAAAGTTGATCGCAGCACACCCTCGTAGGTCCTGCCATACATGCTCTTGGTGCCATAGGCGCCATACTTTTTGTGAACAGTTAGCTCAGGATCAGCCAGCAGAGCGAACTTGAGTTTGTGAGCTTTCTGGAACTTCTGCATCTTTTCGACGCTGTCTGGGGAGACTCCAAGCACCTCGTAGCCAGCTTTGTTTAGAGCCTTTAGGTTCTCATTAAAGTCTTCTGCTTCCTTGGTGCAACCTGGTGTCAGTGCAGCTGGAAAGAAGTAAACAATGACCTTTTTGCCCTTGAACGAGGAGAGTTTTACCTTGGTTCCGTCGTGATTCACGAGTGTGAAATCGGGAGCCTTGTTGCCAACTTCAAGCCTCTTTGCCTCAGCCATTTATCCTCCAGTGGGGTGAATTCGGGGTGTTAATAAAGTCTAAACCACACCCAAATTGGTTGTGGTGGCCAGCGATTATGCTTGAAGAATGTTGCTGCGGTTGATTCAAATCTCTCGTCCAGTGCTTTGGATCAACACCATAGGCACCTCGGTTATTGCTATGTGGCTTGGCGGGGACCTGTGGCGCTGGGACATCATTCCTTTCCTTATTTGGGTCACTTTCCCTTTCAATCTGTTGATCTATGGCATAAACGACATCTTCGATCAGGAAACCGACAATATAAATGCCCGCAAGGGCGGCATGGAAGGTGCCAAAATCAGCCCCCGTGAAGTGGTGCCAATCTTTGTAGCAGTAGCACTAACCAACATCCCGTTCTTGATCTACTTTGCCTTCACGGTGCCACCGGCTGCCATGGCCTGGATATTGGCCTATGGACTCTTTTTCTACTTCTATTCATCACCGCCATTTAGGTTCAAGGCCAGACCTGTTTGGGACTCGGTTAGCAATACCGATTACGCCTTCCCGTTAGTTTTCATTCCATTGGCTTTTGGTCACGAGCCACAGTGGTTTGCAGCCATTGGTCTCATGGTCTGGTCCATGGCCAAACACACCTTTGATGCTGTGCAAGATATTCCCCAAGATAGCTTCGTTGGCATCAAGACAACCGCTGTTTGGCTTGGCACCAAAGGAAGCGCTTACTGGGTAGGTTTCTGGTGGCTAATCTCCACTGTCTTGTTTGCTCTTGTAAACATTCCAGTAGCAGTAGTCAACGCAGTTATCGCCGGCTACTTGACTGTTGCCATCTTTAGAAAACCAGTTCCTGAAACTGGTCGAAAGCTATATCGGCTTTCGATCGCCTTCCCATACATTGCAGGAGCGGTAGCCGGAGTTCAGCTTGTTTCTGCCATGGTCTTAGGTCTTTACCCTTGAGCCAGAAATCTATTGTTGTAATCGGCGCTGGCATCAGCGGCCTGGCAACAGCCGCCCTGCTTGCAAAAGCCGGACACAAGGTAAAAGTCATCGAAGGCTCCGACTGGATTGGTGGCAAGTCAAAGCGAATCATTGTTGATGGCCAACGCATGGACACCGGCCCAGCTCTTGTTACCTTTCCAGGTGTTTGGAAAGAGTTTCTTCGTAGATACGACAACCTCGGAGATACCTCTATAAAAGCAAGCCAAATCGCCCCAATAGAGTTCGAACCACTATCCGAGGTTGGCGAATACTTCTATAAAGGCGATAAGTGCTTGCTTCCGGTTGAGCCAGGCAACAAATGGCACGAGAGCTGGAACCGCTTCGAAGCCATTCACGGCAAGCTCGATAAAGAGATCACGACTCTTTTGACCAATACCTCTATGAGCCCAAAGGCCGTGCCGGCTGTTAGCAAGCTTGTTTCCAACTACGGGCTGAGACTCACAACCAAAAGCTACCTAGATGGTTTGAAATGGTTACCGGAAGGCCTCAAAGAAGTCATTTCAATCCACACATTGAACGCCGGTGTTGCCCCAGAAAGTACCTTGGCACTATTTGCAACAATGCCCGCCGTGATGGCAACCCAGCAGGTGCTTGTTCCAGTTGGTGGCGTGAACGAAATTCCTCTTACTTTGGAAAAGTTAGCCCGTCACGCAGAGGTTGAGATAAGACTCAATGAAAAAGTAATTTCAATCTCCAAAGGTAAGGTCACAACTACCCAAGGCTCTTATTCGGCAGATCTAGTAATCTCCAGCCTGGATGCCAAGGTGACGGATCGATCGCTTGGCAAGAAAACACAAGAGCAAAACCGCAAGATGTCTTGCTCTGGGGTAGCGATCTATGCGGTTTTGGAGCAAGACCTACCACAAGGCACTAAGACCCACTCGGTGATCATGCCTGATGACCCAGCGGCGCTGCATAAATCTCTTGGAAACAAAGAGCTGCCAGAGCAGTCCATGGTGTTTGTCAATTACTACAAGGCAGGGCACATCTACCCAAACAAGAAATCCACAGTAGCCGTCTTGATTACAGCTCCCGCCGATGGCAAGCACTATGACATCAACAGTGACTTCGCTAAGCGTGAGCTGGAGCGAGTAAGCAAAGTGATGGGATTACCCAAGAACATCAAAGAGTATTTTGGTGAATTCCAGATTCTAGATCCAGAGTACTTCTCTGGTTGGGGTGCAACTGGGGGAGCGCTCTACGGAGAGGCTAGAAAGATTTGGCAGTCTGGGCCACTCCACCAGCCCAAACATTCATCATTTCTTCGTCCATGGCTCTGGCGGGTTGGAGCATCAACTCACCCAGGCGGAGGGATACCTGCCGTGCTTGGTGGAACACTTATTGCTACCGATAAGCTACTAAAACGAATAGGAAATCAGGATGAAAATGACAGTGATTCGTCGCTAATTCCGCTACTAGCTACCAACGCTGATTGACACAGTAACCTCAGCTCCGACCTCTAGGTTTTCTGCAAACCGGACTGCATTCTTGATGGGCAAGTAGTAGAGACCATCCTTCGGAATAAAAGCCGTTGAGAACTCAGTCTTTCCGATCTTCCCAAGCACTGGAATCACACCCCAGCCATAAGTTAGCTGGGCTGCCATAGCCTTAATCTTCTTGCTTGGCACATCAGGGACTGGAACGAAGTAAAAAGGTGACGGTCCGCGCCACTCGATTATGGCGCCTTTGAACTTAGTAACCACTAGCTCTTTGGAAAACTCATGACGGCGGCGTTTAGTATGGCAATCAAATAGACCCCACTAACTACCCAAGGTCCAATTCCTTCGGAAATGCTGGAAACTGGCACTCGCTTGGACATGTGAAATACGTTTATGGCTAGATGCGGTGCAAAGACAACCCAAGCCAGAGCCATCGCAATTGGCATGGCACCAAGTGCTGGTATCGAGAAAACCGGAATGGTGATTACTAGCACAAGCCAAGACGAGGCAATGTAAAAGTCGTTAGCAGTTCTTAGTTTTAGCTTCCAAGGAGCCCCATAGGTTTTATAAGCAACGCCCGCGTGGAATGCAATCCAGACAAAAGAAACCAGGAAAAACACCCTCGGTACAATGTCTAGCGCCATAAGTCCGCCCGTCTGACCATGCTCCATGTGATAGGCGTAGTGCACAAAGATATATCCGAAGGCCATCGGCCAAGCCAGCAATCGATTTAGATTGATCAGCGCAGTTGGCTTGCCCTTGATCCCAAGACCCACCAGCAACGAAAGCAATATCGCACCCAGTATTCCCAACACCACCACTTCTTCAGTGAGATTGGTATGTGAGGAGGCTGGCTCGCCTAAAGAGTATCCCCAACCTCCAAATGCTATGGCTAGTGCGACTAGAGCAACAGTAAGAATGGTGTTTTGGTTGGATTTGAGTGTCTTCATGAATTAAGTATAAGTCTCTCCTGAAGCCCAGATTTTCTTGAAGACCCTACGCTGCTACCTGCCCCGACCCACACCTTCGCTAAGTTTTGAACCATTTAGCGCAAGTGGTATTGTTTAGAACTGTTGCCAGTTAGGCAGCAAAAAGCACCTCTAGCTCAATCGGCAGAGCAACTGACTCTTAATCAGTGGGTTCCGGGTTCAAGTCCCGGGGGGTGCACTGAAAATCCAGCTACTTCTCACGAGAGCTGGATTTTCTTATGTTTTGGGCCTTCCCACCTAGAGATCAAGTCTCCAATTTCAGTAATGACCTACTGATACTGAATCAGTTGTCCTATCGGGGGAAGAAGTTTTGAAGGAATTACAAATTCTTGTAGACAGCCTCTATTTGCCAACCATCTGGGTCAGTGAGATAAGCAGCGTAGTAGCCTGGTCCGAAATCTGACCAGATTTTTGGCTCTCCCTTGCTTGTGCCACCCATCGCAATGCCTTGCTTGTGCCATTCGTCAACAGCTTCCTTGCTGGGGGCTGTAAACGCCAAATGAAAACCAGGCCCTGGCGACAACTCAGTTGAGAAACGCTCTTTTATTGTGAACTTATCCTCATTGACTTCATTTCCATACCCGATTGCCTGGTGCTTCTCACCTGGACGTAAATCCTCGAATGCTCGTATGTAGCCCAAGGGCTTCAGAATCGCATCGTAAAAGATACTGGAGGCTTCGATCTCCGAAACTCCGATGCTAATGTGGTGAATCATTCTCCTAGGATACTGCAGGCACAAAGTGGATAAATGTCAGACCATCTCACTGATACGGAATCAGTTGCCCTCTAAAGTAGCGAGATTTCAGGATTGCGTTGCAGGGACTTTGTATTGAAACCAAAATATTGCACAATAATCATACAAATTTAGAGGAGGAACATAATGGCTTATCTGGCAGTCCTTATCGCTGGATTATTTGAAATTGGCTTTGCAACATTCTTGAAGTTCTCAAATGGATTCAGTAAATTGTGGCCCAGCATAGGGTTTGCAGTTTGTGCCTGGCTTAGCTTCTACTTACTTAGCTGGTCCTTGAAGACTCTTCCAGTTGGAACGGCTTACGCAATCTGGACAGGCATCGGAGCAGCTGGAACTGCGATTCTTGGAATATTGGCATTCAATGATCCAGTGACTTTTGGTCGAATTCTAGCTATCGCACTAATCGTTGGTGGCGTCATTCTTCTCAGCGTGACTTCGGCCAGCCACGCTTGATAAAAGAAATCGTTGGAGAAGTCACCAGGCAGCGAATGATTCAATCTGCCCAGAAGATTTTGGTGAACGAAGGGTTTGACCTAGGAAATGTCAGACTCACTGAGTAATATATAAGTAAGAAATACTGATTTTCGGCAGACATGACTCTTAATCAGTGGGTTCCGGGTTCAAGTCCCGGGGGGTGCACTGAAAATCCAGCTACTTCTCACGAGAGCTGGATTTTCTCATTAACTGGAGTTTTTCTGTTCATACGG
>NZ_JBIILG010000015.1:0-26084 GCF_044232805.1 Rhodoluna sp. | reverse complement strand
TGTACGACCTGCGTCAGTTCTTCAGCGTTAGCCTGAACGAGCTTTTCGTCTGAGTCGATTCCAAGAACCTCACGTCCCGACTTGACTAGCTCCAAAGCCAGCGCGGTGCCGAATCTCCCTAGTCCGATAACGGCAATAGTTGATGCGCCGTGCTTCTCACGTCCGAGTGTCTTTAGGCGACTAGCCAATTTGTGCTCCTATCCAAACTGCAGTTTCCTGCAGTGATTTATCCATTCTTAGGTTAGCGGTTCGCTTGCGTGCCACTAGGGCTTGAGGGACTTTAGCCAATTAGAGGCCTCTCCTTCGGGTATTCGAAGTGGCGCTTAGTTCTTCGAAGAGCTAAGGAAGTTGCCACAATGATTGGTCCAAGACGTCCAAATAACATCAACAGCGCAAGTAGGAATTTGGCATGGTCTGGCAGCTGAGCTGTAATTCCAGTTGATAAACCGACAGTTCCAACCGCAGAGACAACTTCAAACAAGATTTGGTCCAATGAGAATTCCGTTGTAAGTCGAAGAATCAATAGCGCACCAACCGTGACAATCATGTATAAACTCACGATAGTTAAAGCCTGACGTTGCATAGATCGAGGAAGTCTTCGATTCCCAACGTTTACCGCGTTGTCTCCCCTAATTTCGGTATAAACAATGTACAAAAGCACTACGAATGTTCCAATTTTGATACCACCAGCAGTGGATGCGCTAGCTCCACCAATAAACATCAAAATCGAAGTCACCAGCCACGAAGTAGGTTGCATCTGGCTCACATCTAGAGAATTGAAACCTGCTGTTCTTGGCATGACAGCTGCAAAAACGCTATCCATAATTTTCTGAATTGGATTTAGTGAACCAAGAGTATTCGGGTTATTCCACTCGATAAATGCAATTGCAAGCGTCCCGATTATGAGCAGAACAAAACTACCCCATAGTACAATTCGGGAGTTTAATGACCACTGCTTTGGCATGGAGAAGGTCGGGGTCACCTTGAAGACCTTTGCGAGGGAAAGTATTAACCGGTCACGCATCTCCACTATGGTTGGGAACCCCAGGCTTGCCAAAAAGACTGTAGTAAACACTGGAACGAGAATCCATCCATCGCGTGCAAATCGAATCATGCTGTCGCTGTAAAGAGCAAACCCTGCATTATTGAATGAGGAGATTGCGTGAAAAACTCCATGGGCTAATGCTTCATTAACTTCATACTTATACTCTGTGGCAAAACGCCAGGTCAAGATGCCCGCAAGAATCACCTGAAAAAAAAGCATGATCTTCAAAATGTTTAGAAGCAAGCTTTTCACGTCAGGGGTCTTGGACCCTGTCTCTGAGGTCGCATTTAATCTTGTCCTAAGTGAAACTCGACCATCTAAAAGGATTGCGACCAACGATGCGAAACCGACTATTCCAAATCCTCCGACTTGAATCAAGAATGCAATGACTACATGTCCAAAAAGGCTCCAGTGAGTTTCGGTATCAATAACTGCGAGCCCAGTCACGGTGGTGGCAGATGTCGCAGTAAAGAGCGCATCGAATAGGGAAGTTGCCTGACCTGATTTTGAGGACAAGGGCAATGATAGGAGTGCTGTTCCCAAAAGAATGATGCCTGTAAAGGCTATAGATATGATTTGAGAAGGATGCAAGCCTTTACGGCCAAACATGTAGATTCCTTTCCAGAGCCTCACCAAGCCTACTCTCAAAGGCCTTGGGCACAATAGAGACCAACGGGATTAATCTATGAAATTGGTCTTCTTTCTAGAGCTCCGATCCTGAGAAGTCTCGCAATTGCACCATCTTCAATAGGTGACTCTGGGCCAATAGCTAAGCGCATAAAGCGAAGTGACCATCGGGTAACCGGCAGAATAAACCAAGCTGGTTTAGCTTTCAGTCCAAGTAGTTTTCTAAACTCTGGCCTCAGTGATAAGACAGCCGCTTCAAACAGCAATCCATAAACGAGTTTGGCAACTCCTGGAAGAGGTGGGTTCTTAATGAACTCAATTACTTTTTCAGTATCTGGGGTAGAAACTAGCAAGCCAGAGTCATAGAACTTATCAATTTCATTTTCGAGTTCTTGCTCGCTCATCGGGCAGGTTGCAAGACCAAGTGGTGCCACCGAGACACTCCACTGTGCAACGTAGTTGTCTGCTCCGCTAGCTGCCGACCCTTTTGGTATCTGTTTCCGGGAATACATCTGGTGTGAAACTAAGAAGGACTCCATGAAGGCAATGTGCACCCAAAGCAATAAGTCCTTATCTGCTGCCTTATATGGCACCGTCTCACCGGTTCCCTTGGTGTACTCACCAACAACTCGAGTGTGAAGTATATTGACCCGGTTAGCTTCGTTTTGAACTGCTGTTTTTGACCCAAAGGTTGTAACCGTGAGCCAACGAATGGTCCCAGCCAATCTTCCTAGCGGGTCCGATTCGTATCTTGAGTGATTCTTCACACCAGTTAAGGATCCTGGATGCAGCGCTTGCATGAGCAAAGCTCTAATTCCACCCACCAGGGTTCCAAAATCCGCGTGAACTACCCAAGGCGCATCAGAGGGCAGAAAGTAGCCCTCTTCTTCACCGGCTGCAACAACACCCAACCAAGGTGGAACTCCATCTGGGTCTCCAGAAAGAAGCTTTCGAAACCGCTTAGAGAGAAACTCTTGGAGCGCGTTATTCTTCTTGGATTTCAAAGATCACCTAGTTGATTGTTTAAGCCAGTACTACAAGTCTACGATTCAATTTTTTGTAGTTTTCCAGAAGTGGAGCCACCTAGCGGAATTGAACCGCTGACCTGCTCTTTACGAGGGAGCTGCTCTACCAACTGAGCTAAGGTGGCCTACGAATCCGGCTCAGTGCTTTCTGGGCCATTGACTACTTTATTAGAACAGATTCCTGTCCTAACCTGTAGCTAGAAGAAAACTCAAAGGAGCCAAGGTATGAAAGAACTAGATCTAGTAAAGCTGTGGAATCGACTCAGGAATCAAATCATCTTTTCGCAGCTGGCTCCAACATTTTTGCTAATTGTCACAATCGGTTTGCTCAATGACGGCCTGGCTGATTCCGGGGATGTTGTGAAGTGGGCAACGCTTGGAATCTTGTTGGCTTCAGGAATCTTTGGCTTTCTCGCCCAGTACTCGGCTGCAACAGAAGCACGCGCAGTGTTGAGTGATTTGAAAAGACTAAAGTCGAGGTCTAAGGTTTCAATTCAACTGGTTAGATTCGCTAGGTGGATGAACGTCATTCGTTTCCTCACACCAAGCATTTTTGTCGTAATTTATGTATTGTTGTGTATTGCTCTTCTGTTTTAGATTAAAAGAGTAGATGAAGCCCCGGCTGCGGTCGGGGTTTTTTCTTTCCCGATTCAGTATCTGCTAGCTGCAGTTTGGGTCACTGGCTGGAAGTTCACCTGTTAGGAAGAATTTGTCCACTACTTGATCAATGCACTTAACGTCATTGCCATAAATGGTGTGACCCTCGCCGTTGTAGGTCATCAACAAGCCATCTTCGAGAATGTCATTGGCAAGAGATTGAGCCTGCGAGTAAGGGGTTGCAGGATCGCCGGTAGTTCCAATCACCAAAATTGTTGGTGCGCCAGCTGCGCTGTAATCGGCAGGCTTCTCAGCTTCCGGGAATGACCAACTTCCACAGCGCAAACCACCAAACTGCCAGTATCGACCCAAGACCGGAGCTGCCTCAAGCAACTTGGCATTTTGAGCTTCAATATCGAACATGCTTTGGCTAGGGCTGCTATCGCGGCAGCCGATGGCATAGTTTGCTGCAATCAAGTTTGTTCGATAGCGACCGTCTTCACCTCTGTCGTTGTAAAAATCTGCCAAGAACAGGAAGTTGTCTCCCGAGCCTGAGAAGGCTTCACTAAAAGCTAAAGACAATTCCGGCCAGTAGCTATCCGAATAGAGGGTCATAATCAAACCTGTTACGGCCGCCCAAATTGTTAGCTCACGCCCCGACGAAGTTGCCAATGGCTGTTGCTCAATTTCCGCTAACAGTTGCTGCACCGATAATAAATCAGCTGGGACATTGCCACTGAATGGACAATCGTCAAAGCTGTCACAGTTTTCTAAAAAGGCAGTGAGAGCGGATTCGAAAGCCTCAAGTTGGAGTAGCGTCTGCCCATCATCATCAACAGTTGGATCAATCGCACCGTCTAATACAAACCGGCCCACCCGATCAGGGAACAATGTGGCGTAGGTGGTACCTAGAAATGATCCATATGAATAGCCCAGGAAGTTCAGCTTTGACTCCCCGACGACAGCTCTTAGAACATCCATGTCCCTAGCCGCAGAGACCGTGTCCACAAATTCCAGCAATGCGCCGGTGTTTTCCAAGCACTTGTCTGCAAAGTCAGCGGACGCAGCCCTGGCGGCAGCTAGATCCTCATCGCTTCCGATTTCAAAACCAGAAACTCCATAGAGAAACACGTCGTATTCGGCATCGCTTAGACATTCCACGGCAGAACTTCTTCCCACTCCCCGCGGATCAAAACCAAGAATGTTCCAGTTTGATCGAAGGTCATCGGTTCCCAAATAGTCAGCAGAGTCCTTGACCCAGTCGTAACCGGAAGCACCAGGCCCCCCTGGGTTGAAAAGGATAAAGCCCTGTGACTTAGAATCCGCCAGTCTAAAGACTGTGGCGATTGAAATTGCCTCACTATTGGGATCACTCCAATCCATTGGGACTTGGATGTCTGCGCAGTAGAGTCTCTCGCCGCACTCCTCAAAATCGGCTACCTGTTCGTAATACTCACTGAAGCCGGCAGGTGCCCCGCTAGCGTCAGGAACTATCGGCTCCGGTGCCGAAGGAGCACAACCTGCAAGTAACAAGACTGAAATGGCAATAGCAGACACTAACTTTGGAAGTTTTCTAAAGATCACTTATTTCTCCTAAGTGCAACTGCGAGCGATTCCAAAACCATTAGATCTCGGACATTAGAGCTAATTCGGACTCTCGCCTCAGCTAGCGCTTCGAGCTTAGTAATCACCTCCGACGCGGTTGAAGTAGCTGCCAGCTCTACAATTTGGCTTCTTAGGTCGGCATTAACAAGCTCAGCTTCCGCACCCAGTTCAACGATCAGGACATCTCTATATAGCGACATCAGATCAACCAGGATGCGATCGATGCCATCTCGCAGGCTTCTGGTTGCTCGTCTTTTTTGACCTTCCTCAAGAGCCTTTATATCTGCCCTGAGGGCCGGAGGAATGGTGCCGCCTTCCGGGATACCCAGAGTTGCGAGCAGAGCGGTTTTTTCTTCAGTGTCTTTTTCAGCCGTTAGTGCATCGGCATCTTTTCTTGCGAGCTCCAACCAGCGCTCAGCCGTGAACATGGCCTTTGGGATGGAATCGATTTGCATGGCGGCAACTAGAGTTTCTTTTCTTCTAGCTCTAGCGTCAGTGCTGGTTGCTAGCCGAAGAGCCATGCCGATGTGACCTTGGGCCTCGGCTGCTACCTGCAAAGCAAGAGATGGACTAATCCCATCTCTGGCAACGAGTAAATCTGCAACGGTTTGACTAGAAGGCTGCTTTAGTGCCACGCGCCTTACTCTCGAGCGAATGGTTGGAAGCATGTCAGCTTCTGATGGCGCACACAAAATCCAGATGGTTCCAGCCGGTGGCTCCTCTAGGGTCTTGAGTAAGACATTGGAGGAACGCTCTGCCATGCGGTCCGCGTCTTCGATGATCATTATCTGGTACTTACTTATTGATCCACCAAAATATGAAGCGGCAACCAAGCTTCTAATTTCTTCGATTGAGATAATGACTTTCTCGGTTGCCAGCACGGTGACATCGGGATGTGATCCCAAGCCAACCATGCGACAGTTCTTGCAGTCGCCACAACCACCCGCCTCACAAAGCAGCGCTGCAGCAAACGCTGCAGCAGCATTTGATCTTCCAGAACCGGGAGGGCCCGTAATTAGCCAAGCGTGCTGTAATCCTGAATCCTTGTTTGCTACTGCTTGGCGAAGTTGCGTTACCGCTTCCGGTTGACCTAGGAGTTCGGACCAGACCGGTTCAAACTCCAGAATTTTACTCAAAGCCCTTTGCTTTCGAGCAAAGCATCCAAGCGCGGTTGAATCTGTTTCCAAATTGAATCTGGATCCTGGCTGGCATCAACTACATGAAATCTCTTTGGTTCGTTTTTTGCAAGTTCTAAGTAAGTTTCTCTGGCTGCTTCAAAGAATGTAATCTTCTCGCGCTCTAGGCGATCTGGTTCTGCTCCGGTTTTTCCTCGGCGAATGGAAGCTGCGGCGGCATCTAGATCGAGCAAAACGGTTAGGTCTGGAAGCAAGTTATCAACAGCCCAAAGCGATAGGTTGCGAACTTCAGTTAGGTCCAAATCGCGTCCGGCACCTTGATAGGCGACTGAAGAGTCTAGAAACCTATCTGAAATCACAATATGGCCTTTGGCAAGAGCTGGCCTGATTATGCTCGCTACGTTATGTGCTCTATCGGCTGCATATAGAAGTGCTTCCGAGCGAACCGAAACTTCCCCCTTGCGGTGCAATAAAAGATGTCTGATCTCAACTCCCAGATCGGATCCACCTGGTTCAAGAGTTCTAGTAACTTCTAACCCCTTGGCAGCAAGATAGCTCTGCATCAAATCAGCTTGAGTGGACTTGCCAACGCCATCGATACCCTCGAAGGATATAAACACTCCAGTGGTATCGGGCACGCTATTTCTTCTTTCTAGTTCCGGCCTTTACGGTCTTTTTCGGAGCAACGGCCTTTTTGCTGGCTCGGCCAGCTTTGGGAGCTGCCTGACCAGGCTCTAGTCCTAGTTTCTCACGCCTGATGGCTAGTAATTCAAAAGCCTGGTCGCTGGTTAGCTCATCGAGCTTTTCGTCCTTTGGAATGGTGGCATTTATAGCGCCATCGGTTACATAGTCGCCGAACTGACCGGTCTTGGCAACCACGTTTAGGCCGCTGGCTGGGTCCTCACCAAACTCCTTGAGCGGTGTTGCGGCAGTTCTGCGGCCACCGTACTTTGGCTGCTTGTAGATCTCGAGGGCCTCATCAAGGCTCAAGCTAAAGATCTGATCTTCGCTGTTAAGAGATCTGGAGTCAGTTCCCTTTTTGAGATATGGTCCGAACTTTCCATTCTGGGATGTGATCGGATTCTCGGTTTCAGGATCAATACCGATGGTTCTAGGTAGAGAAAGAAGCGAAACGGCTTCTTCAAAAGAGAAGGTCTCAGGAGACATGGATTTAAACAAGGACGCTGTCTTTGGCTTCTCGGCATTTGGATCTTCAAGCAAAACATAAGGTCCATACCGACCGTCTTTGAACAAGATGTCATAACCGGTGAGTGGGTCTTGACCCATAACTCGATCGGTAATTATTGGTGCATCGATTAGCTCTTGAGCTTTAGCAACCGTAAGTTCGTCAGGAGCTAAGCCTTCCGGGATGTTTACAATTCTGCGACCGTTTTCATCGGCACCTTCGCTACCTGGCTCAACCATGGTCTCAATGTATGGGCCATACTTTCCAGTTCGAAGCGTAATGTTATCGGCTAGGTAAATCGAGTTCACTGCCTTGGGATCGCTGTCGCCGACGTTTTGTACGGTGTCATGCAGGCCATCTTCGGAATCTGTTCCGAAGTAGAACTTTTTTAGCCACTCGCTGCGGTTGATTTCTCCGGCAGCTATCTGGTCTAGGTTTTCTTCCATCTGAGCAGTAAATGCGTAATCGACTAATTTGACGAAGTTTTCTTCCAAGAACCTGGTCACGGTGAATGCAATCCACTCAGGAACTAGGGCCTGGCCGCGCTTTACTACGTACCCTTTGTTGATGATGGTCGACAAAATAGCGGCATAGGTAGAAGGTCTTCCGATGCCGTCTTCTTCTAGCGCCTTAACAAGGCTTGCTTCGGTGTACCTAGCTGGCGGCAGGGTCTGGTGATCCTTGGCGGTTACTTCAACAACCGATAGCGCCTGACCTACTTCCAAAGCTGGCAGCTTAGATTCTTGCTCTTCTTCTTGCTCGTCATCGCGGGCCACGTCTCTACCTTCTTCATAGGCAGCCATGAATCCCTTGAAGATCACAACGGTTCCAGAAGCACTGAATTCAGCTGACTTGCCATCTGCCACAGGGGAAACTGAAATCTTGGCGGTGGTTGTGGAAACCTTGGCATCTGACATCTGAGATGCCATGGTTCTTTTCCAAATCAACTCGTAAAGATCTTTCGATCTGGTGGACATAGTCATTGGCAGATCGCTTGGGTGCAAGAAAGTTTCTCCGGCTGGACGAATTGCCTCGTGCGCTTCTTGAGCGTTCTTGTTTTTTCCGGTGTAGATTCTTGGCGAATCTGGAACTGAATCTTTTCCGAACATTTCGATGGCTAATGCTCTCGCAGCTTGAATGGCCTGGGTCGACAGTACCGGCGAGTCGGTGCGCATATAAGTGATGTGACCTTCTTGATACAAACTCTGCGCGGTGTCCATGGTCTGCTTCGCAGACATACGAAGCTTTCTCGATGCTTCCTGCTGCAAGGTGGAGGTAGTAAAAGGTGCAGCAGGTTTTCTCGTTAAAGGCTTGGACTCTACCGATTCAACTTTTACCTTGACGTCTTTTGATCTCATGGCCTCTGCTAGAGCTTCGGATGCTGCTTGATCTAAAAGCAAGACTCCGTCTTTCATCTCACCTTTGTCATTGAAGGAATCTCCCGATGCAATCTTCTTGCCATCAATCAAAGTGAGCTTGGCTTCAAAGTCCTGCTCTTTGTTTTTGTCGGTAGTAAACAGGGCCTTGACATCGTGATAGCTACCAGAAATAAATGCCATGCGTTCGCGCTCACGCTCAACTACCAATCTCATGGCAGGAGATTGCACTCGACCAGCGCTTAGACCACGGTTTATCTTGCGCCACAAAACCGGAGAAACTTCGTAACCGTAAAGACGGTCAACGACCCTTCGGGTCTCTTGAGCCTGGACTAGGTTTTTATCAACTTCTCTGGTGTTCAAAAGTGCGTCTTGGATGGCCTGTTTGGTAATTTCGTGAAAGACCATGCGGCTAACTGGAACCTTGGGTTTTAGCACCTGCAATAGATGCCAGGCAATGGCTTCTCCCTCGCGGTCCTCATCGGTAGCTAGAAATAGCTCGTCCGCCTCGGCCAGAGCTTTCTTGAGCTCGGTTACGGTTTTGCTCTTTCCAGCCGAGATTGCGTAATAGGGCTCAAAGTCGTTTTCGATGTCAATTGAGAACTTGGCTAGTGAACCCTTTTTCTTCTTCGCTTCTGGGGGTAGGTTCTTGGGGTCGATTAGATCGCGGATATGGCCAATCGAAGCCATGACGGTGTAGTCATCGCCAAGGTACTTGGCAATCGTCTTCGCCTTAGCAGGCGACTCGACGATTACTAGCTTGTTACCTTTTGGCATCAATCTCCTAAATCATCAACCAGGTCCCGCCCTGGCTCGTGCTTTTTGCACAATCCCCAACGTTTCCATGTTGGTTTCGATAAAGACCTCGAAACCGACAATACGACATCGTTCTAGAATCAGCTGGCTATTGCTAGCAACAGCTTTAGCCACAATACACGGATTACCTGTGGATACACCTCTAAGTGCATCAGCTGCAGCCAGTGCAATCGAATTTGTAGTGGCCTGCAGCCTAGTAAATCCCAGTAATTGTGTGCTAACTAGCGATGAAGCAGCAAACAAAGCAAAAAACACAATCAGAATCGAAATTGCAAGGATTGTCCCCGCTCCCCCATCATTTTTCACTGTCCCGATGCTCTTGCGCACTGCTTCTCTGCCAATTCTAGAAAACCAATTTCAATGCCAGCAATCGGCGTCGCAACACTTAATTTCACACAAATCGAGTCTTCAAGTTCTTCTAATTCAAACGCAACTTGTTCGCCAGCCGTGGCAACTAGTTGATCAATTAGCTCAGCCGGTTCTCCTCTGGCCACCGCACTTGCAACCATTGCAGCCACATTAATCAGTTGAAGCTTTGCAGATTGCAAGCTCATCGCACCTATCGCAATAGTCATGATCAGTATTACTACTGGAAGAGTCAATACAAGCTCTGCAGTGACGCTTCCTCGGGTTGAACTAGATCGCACCGAAAGTAAGAGCCGATCGGATTAGGTCAAAAAGAATACTTTTGACCTCATCGCTTCTCATGATTACTACCAGCAGCCCCGCAAAGCCCACCGCTGCCATGGTGGCAATGGCATATTCGGCCGTTGCGGCACCCTCTTCTGATTTCCAGTTCATTTCTCTCCTTTTTATCTGGCACGAAATAGCCCTATCCCAACTGGGACCACAGCTAAAAATACGAAGGCTGGTAGGGCTGCTAGACCAAGCGGAATAAGAAGTGAAATCGACAGCTTGGCAAGCCGTGATCGATCGTTACTCCAAAGCCTGTGACGCAAGGTGTCTGCCCTGGCCAGAAGTAATCCATTTAGGGCAACACCCGATTGCTCGGAGACTTTCACTGCGTCCCAAAAAATGGTCAGCTGATCTGCTGGAACATCCTGCGAAAACTGCTGCCTAGATTTAGTCCGGGCAAGTGCAGCAGCAGCTTTTGGGCTAAGGCCTGCGGATAGTCCAATCGCCACCGCATCCAGAAATGCTCCAGGGTCAGCCTCGCGAGGTTTTGCTTTATCAAGCATCCGCAATGAGCTGATTCTGGCAACAATAAGAAGTAGCAGTCCTAGGCCAATTGAAATCACCCCTAACGTAGTTTCCAATGAAGCACCCAGTGCTGAAAGACCAAGGAGTTCTGAAAAGATCACGGCAACAAGTGGAAGAAGCAAGATTAGGTTGGCGGTTGCCTTAGGGGATGCAAATGCGATTCCTAATTCCGCAAACTGCCTTTGTTGTGCCCTAAATACTTCGGTGAGTCGATCAAGAGCCAGAGCCAACTGACCTCCTGACTCGGTAGCCACCTCCCAAATGAACTGAAATTGCTTTACTTGAAATGCAGATAACTCTCTTGTTTGCAATTGCATCTTCGC
Organism: Rhodoluna sp.; assembly: GCF_044232805.1. Lineage (GTDB taxonomy): Bacteria > Actinomycetota > Actinomycetes > Actinomycetales > Microbacteriaceae > Rhodoluna. Next base: position 15,127 of record NZ_JBIILG010000015.1, on the reverse strand, counting down.
TGCCTTTGCACTGGTACCAGAACGAAGCAGCGCAGTTATCTCCATCACAGCTAGCTCCGCACTCATGCCAACGCTAGCTTTTGTCTTGGTTGGTGATCTTTCACAATTAGCTCACCGGCCTCGATGGCAAACTTTCCAATTCCTGAAACTGACCTGGTGCCAGCTTTTGCCTCGAGAGCAATGACCCAATCAAAAGCTGCAGCAATCATTTTGAAAAAAGCCACATCGGAGATTGCCAGATCTGCCTTGATGGTGGAAAGTCGTTCGGGAACTTGAAAGAGGTTGTTAGCGTGAATTGTGGTGGCTCCGCGGTGACCAGTGTTTAGCGCTTGCAGCATGGCCATAAGCTCCAAGCCTCTAACTTCACCAACTACTATTCGATCGGGTCTCATCCGGAGCGCTTCGCGCACTAACTGTTCTAAAGTGATTTTCCCCTGGCCCTCAACGTTGACACTTCTTGACTGCAGGCAAACAATGTTGTTGCCAGCTAGCTCAGTGACATCTTCTACCGCTATTACTCTTCCGGTGGAACCGCTGAGCATTGCTCGAAGCAGGGTAGTTTTACCAGAGCCAGTTGGACCAGAAATTAGAAAGCTCTCGCCAGAGTCCGCAATCTCTCGAATAGTTGTTTGCTGCAAAGGTGATGCAGAAAGTGAGTTATATAATTCAGAAAGTGTTATTGATTTGGTCTGGTGCAAGCGAATAGACAGTAGCGTCTGTGAACTACAGCCAGATTTTAGGACCGCATGGACTCTTAGCCCGCCTGGCAAACAAACATCAGCAAATGGGTTTGCAAGATCTAGTCTTCTGCCACCTAATTCGATTAGCTCTCTTGCAATAGCAGAAAGCTCTGATTCGGAAACTTGGAAATCAGTGAGCTCCACTAATCCGTCGCCGTAATCAGCTAGTGATTGTGACTCGCTAAGCAAGATGTCGGTGACGTGCTCGTTATCGATTAGCTCAAGTAGCCAAGTAGGTAGTTGGGTTTCCACCCACTAACAATCGGTCAAGCGTTCGCTTATTTGTTGGGTTGCAAGCAAAATGTGGAGAAATTAGGGGGCGGCAGGTTTTGGGGAAAACCTGCCGCCTGGTGATAGCGATTGGGGGAATCTAACTATCACAAGTCAGTAATAAATTACCGACGTTTTTATTGTAGGTCGGGATTGGTCCCTAAAAGCTCATTTGTGCCATTATTACCAGTGAGCTAGAAGGAGTTGGCAATGGCGCCGAACCAGTCGGATATCGAAAATCTTCTGCACGAATCCAGACGTTTTCCCCCCACCGACGCTTTTGCTGCCCAAGCCGTGGCCAAAAAAGAGCTCTACGACCAAGCGGCCAAAGACCGCCTTGGCTTCTGGGCAGACAAAGCTCGCGAACTTCACTGGCACAAACCCTTCACCAAGACCTTGGATTATTCCAACCCTCCCTTTGCCAAGTGGTTCGAGGACGGCGAGCTAAACGTTTGTTACAACGCTCTCGACCGTCACGTTCTTGCCGGCAAAGGCGAGAAAGTTGCTCTCTACTTCGAAGGCGAGGCTGGCGACAGTTCTAAATTCACCTACGCCCAGCTACTAACCGAAGTCAAAAAAGCAGCCAATGCCTTTGCTTTACTAGGAGTCTCCAAGGGAGATCGAGTGGCAGTTTATATGCCACTTGTTCCAGAGGCAGTAATTGCCATGTTGGCAACTGCTCGATTGGGTGCCATTCACTCAGTTGTCTTCGGCGGCTTTTCTGCAGAGTCACTTCGAAGTCGAATCAATGACGCCGAAGCTAAGCTCGTTGTGACCGCTGATGGTGGAAATAGAAAAGGTAAGGTCTTACCTTTGAAGCCAGCTGTTGACGAAGCTATTGCAGGTGGGGCTTGTCCAAGCGTTGAGCACGTTGTCGTTCTCAGGCGTGGTGGCAACGAAGTTGCCTGGAATTTGAAAACAGATCTGTGGTGGGAAGATGTTGTCGGAAGCGCTTCTGATCAGCACGAAGCTCAAGGCTTTGAATCTGAAAACCGGCTGTTTATCTTGTATACCTCCGGTACCACCGGCAAGCCAAAAGGTATCTTGCACACTTCAGGTGGTTACCTAACCCAGGCGGCTTTCACACATAAGGCCCTCTTTGATGTTCATCCAGAAAGAGACATCTACTGGTGCACCGCCGATGTTGGCTGGATTACCGGACATTCTTATGTGGTCTATGGGCCACTTACCAATGGAGTCAGCCAGGTCATATATGAAGGTACCCCTGACACCCCAGACTGGGGCCGCTGGTGGCAAATAATCGAGAAGTACAAGGTCAGTATTTTCTATACCGCCCCAACTGCTATCCGCACCTTCATGAAGTACGGTCGCGAGATTCCAGACAAGTACGACCTGAGCTCACTTCGGGTTCTAGGTTCTGTTGGTGAACCAATCAACCCAGAAGCCTGGATGTGGTACCGAGAAGCTATTGGTCGAAACAACTGCCCTATTGTCGACACTTGGTGGCAGACCGAAACCGGAGCCATCATGATCTCCGCTCTGCCAGGGGTAACAGCCACCAAGCCAGGCTCTGCCCAAGTGCCAGTTCCTGGAATCAGCTTCGAGGTAGTAAACGAAGCTGGAGAAAGAATTACTTCCGGTGGAGGCTACCTGACTTTGACTGAACCTTGGCCTTCCATGCTTCGTGGCATTTGGAAAGACCCAGCAAGATTTATCGAGACCTACTGGTCGCAATACCCTGGCAAGTACTTTGCCGGCGATGGAGCGATGCTCGATGACGATGGCGAGATTTGGATTCTCGGTCGAGTAGATGATGTCATGAACGTTTCGGGTCACCGGCTTTCAACAACTGAAATCGAATCAGCTCTTGTGTCACACCCGTTTGTTGCCGAAGCTGCGGTTGTTGGTGCAAGTGATGAAACAACCGGCCAGGCGGTTGTTGCCTTTGTGATTTTGCGCGCTGATCAGGTTGGAATTGCGGGATCTGAATCAGAAGTTTCCGCAGTGCTTCGCGAGCACGTCTCAAAAATGATTGGACCAATCGCAAAACCAAGACAAATCATGGTGGTTGCCGAGCTTCCAAAAACTAGATCTGGAAAGATCATGCGAAGACTTCTTAGAGATGTTGCCGAGGGAAGGGCTATCGGAGATGTCACGACCCTGGCCGATACTTCCGTGATGAATGTCATCGACGGAAAGTTTCACAGCTAGAAACTAAACCTCGACTATTAGCTCTATTTCGACAGGAGCATCTAAGGGAAGCACCGCTACCCCAACTGCACTTCTAGCGTGGATTCCTTTTTCTCCAAATACTTCACCCAAGAATTCGCTTGCACCGTTGACTACAGCGGGCTGACCGGAGAACTCAGGGACTGAGGACACAAATCCGACTACTTTAACGATGCGCTTTATCTTGTCGAGATCCCCAATGACGGTTTTCACTGCCGCGAGCGCGTTCAGAGCGCAGACGGTAGCTAGTTCCTTGGCTCGCTCTGGCGAGACGGATCCGCCAACCTTGCCGGTTTCGGCAAGGTTGCCTGCAACCATGGGTAGTTGTCCCGAGGTAAATACCAGGTTTCCGGACTTAACGGCAGGGATATAGGCAGCTAGCGGTTTAGCGGTTTCGGGCAAAACGAAGCCCAAATCGATGATTCTTTGCTCAATTTGGGACATTTAGCTCACCGGGCGCTTGAGGTATGCAACTAGGCCACCTTCTGGGCCAGTGACGATTTGGACCAATTCCCAGCCCTCTGAACCCCAATTATTGAGGATTTGGGTGGTGTTATGAATGATTAGGGGGGTTGTGATGTACTCCCATTTTTGCATGGTCAGCCTGCTCTCAGGGTTTGATAGTAACCTTAAGTCTATTCTCATGAAAGGTCTGGCTTTCCCCATGCGCAAATTATTAGGAAGACTCTTTGGCCTCAGCGCCATAGCTGGTCTACTGACTTTTGCACTTATTACTCCTGTTGCTGCAGTGGCTGGCTATGCCTCCTCAGCCGGAGTGGTCGCATTTGAGGGCTTGCCCGAATACATCAAGCCAGTAAACGCCTCCCAAACCTCCACTCTTTATGGAAACGAAGACGGCAAGCCTGTGGCCCTGGCCAGTTTTTACCACGAAAACCGAATCTCGATCGATTACGACCAGATGAGCCCGAACATGATCAACGCCGTGATTGCTACCGAGGACCCTCGGTTTTTCCAGCACGGTGGCGTTGACATCATCGCTCTAGTTAGGGCAACCCTGGGCGTTGCAACCTCTGGTCTATCTGGCCCTGGTGGATCAACGATCACGATGCAGTATGTGAAGAACACTTTGGTGGAGGCCGCCAACATCGCAGGCGACGAGGCCGGTATTGAGTTGGCCACTGAAACCACGATTGAGCGAAAGATTCGAGAGATCCGATTAGCTATTGCTCTTGAAACTGTTAGCACTAAAGAGGAAATCCTTGCGGGATACCTAAACCTCGCATTCTTCGGAAACCGAATTAACGGCATCGAGGCTGCTTCGAATTACTACTTTGGAGTTAAGGCTAAAGACCTGACTGTTCCCCAAGCTGCGATGTTGACCGCGATGCTTAGGGCACCAAATGCCTATAAGCCAGACGTAGCGGAGAACCTGCCGGTAGCCAAGACTCGAAGAGACTACGTAATCAACAACATGCGTGATGAAGGTTACATAACCTCGGCTGAGGCTGAGGCCTATAAGGCAGAGCCAGTTGTGCCAAACATCAATGAAACCAAAACTGGTTGTGAAGCTAATCAGCAAACTGCGTACTTCTGTGACTACGTCGTCTGGGTGGTAAGAAACTCCGAAGAGTTTGGAGCCACTCTCGAAGATCGCGAAGTGCTACTGCGCCGAGGTGGACTAGAGATTTACTCCACTATGGATATTGAGTTACAAAACACCACGGATGACGTCGTAAAAGCGGAGCTACCAATTGATAACCGCTGGGCACTGGGAGCTGCTTCTGTTTCTGTAGAAGTTGGAACCGGTCGAGTTTTGTCCATGAGCCAAAACCGAACCTTCGATCAAGAAGTCGATGATGACCCCACCACAACTAGCGTGAACTACTCCACAGACAAGGCCTACGGTGGCTCCTCTGGATTCCAGACCGGTTCGACCTACAAGATTTTCGTGCTGGCTGAGTGGCTCTCCAAGGGTTTCTTGCTCGGTGATCAAGTTGACGCACGAGATAGATTATGGAAAGTCGAAGACTTCTCGGCCAAGTGTGGTGGCATTGCAGGGGATTGGGATCCCAATAACTTCGGTAACACCCAGTTCGAATATCTGAGCGCGCTTAGCGCGACTATCCAGTCTGTCAACACCGCTTATGCAACCATGGCATCATTCTTGGATCTCTGTGACATTAGAGACCGAGCCGCAGCCTTTGGAGTCCAGCGAGCCGATGGCAATGATCTGTTGTATGTTCAAGCCTCGGTTCTGGGTGTAAATGAACTTTCCCCATTGACCATGGCTGCTGCTATGTCTGGGTTTGCCAACGATGGAATCTATTGTTCGCCGATCGCAATAGACCGAGTGGTTGTTAGATCAACCGGGGTGGATATGAAGGTGCCAGTTACCGAGTGCAATCGTGCCGTCACCTCAGAGGTAGCAGCTGCGGCAAGTTATGCATTCCAGTTAGTAGTTAGCGGTGGTACCGGATCAGCGTCGCGAACTCCTGACCGAGTGCCCCTGGCTGGAAAAACTGGTTCCACTGACGGTTTCCTTCACACTTGGATGACTGGATACTCTTCCAAGGTCGCAACGGCAACTTGGGTTGGAAACGTTTCTGGCACGCAAAACGTCGGTGGTGCTTCAATTGATGGCACACCAGGTGGATCCCTAAGACATGAGATTTGGCGACAAATTATGACAGTCGCCAACGAGCTATACCCAGGAGAATCCTTCCCCTCAGCACCTCCAATGTATCTCGGCGCTTCGAATGTGATCATGCCTGACGTCAACGCCCTACCTCCAGAGATCGCTCTTGAAATCCTTCGGGACGCTGGATTGGCGGCTCAGATTTCTGCCAGTCAGGTTCTTTCTTCGAACCCACCGGGAACGGTAGCTGCGGCTGACCATGCAACGGGTGCGGAACTGCCTCGCGGAACCCTAGTTACTATATCGCTTAGCCGAGGAGGAACAGTTGCGGTGCCAGATGTTGCAGGCTTGAGCATCGCCGATGCAACAGCCCGACTTCTCTCCTATGGTTTTTCGGCTGTGAGTGCGCCGCAACCTAGTCAGGGCCAATACTTCCTGTTCTCGTCAACAGTTCCCGATGGAATGGTAGTTGGAACTAACCCAGCTGCTGGTTCATCGGCGGATGCGCTCGGGGCAGTACTACTGATTATTAGCAAGGGGCCTTCCACTGGCTAGTATTTGGCTAGCAATTGGCTTTCTGGCGATAGCCATTTGGGCAATCGTCATAGAGCGGCAGCTTTACGTTGTTCGCCATGAATCCATAAGGGTCCTTCCCAAAGGAAGCGATCCGATAAACGTTCTGCAAATTGGCGATATCCACTTGGCTCCTTGGCAAAAATCGAAGCAGCGCTTTATTCGAGACTTGGCCAAGCAACCAATTGATCTCGTGGTAAACACTGGCGATAACCTTGGGCACAAAAACGCCATCCCGCCGCTCCTGGAGTGCCTGGCACCGCTTCTGGAAAAACCAGGGGTATTTGTAAACGGCTCAAATGATTACTACGCACCGGTACCTAAAAACCCAATCAGTTATGTCTTTCGCTCATCAGACGTTCCCAAATCAGCCCCTCTAGAAACCATCAAGATGACAAGCGCCTTTGAGCAAGCTGGCTGGATTAACTTAAACAACAAAGCTGCCGAGATCGAGCTTTCCGGAAACCGCATCCGCCTCATTGGAGTAGATGATCACCACGTTGGAAGAAGTAACCTATCGGAGCTGGCCGCCAGCCAAACCTTCACCATCGCACTCACTCACGCTCCCTATCTTGAAATACTTAGAGGCCTTACTCTTCGAGGAGCCGAGCTGATATTTGCTGGGCACACTCATGGCGGTCAGGTGAGGCTGCCAATTATTGGTGCACTAACAACCAATAGCGATTTACCAAATAAATTTGCCAGAGGAACATCGGGCTGGAGCTTCGAAGGGAAGAATTCAATTCTTAGTGTGGTGGCGGGACTTGGAAACTCGATCTTTGCACCAGTTAGATTTTTCTGTAGACCAGAGGTGCGGCTAATCACGCTACTCGAGGTTGACTAGGTTATTGCCTAGTCGCTTTTTGCCCAGGCTTCTGGCCCAAGCACAATAAAGTCTTCCGCGGAATTCTCACAGCGCGCAGTTTCTCCAACAACAAAACAGGTGAATCCAAAAGCTGTTATCTGTTCGCCATCTTGTAGCGAAGGAGACGTAGAAGCATCCGAGTATGGCGAATTCACACATGTAAAGTTAGCGGTTGTCTCACCGGTAGTTGCACGGCCCAAAAGTTTTATCTGATTGCCGTAGGTGAATTCGCAATCCGCAGGCTTTGGTAGCGGTTCGTAACGAACATCTGTTTCTTTGTGTTCGCAAATTGCGATATCGTCATACTCGCTTAGGGTGCACCAGGTGGGACCGGTTCCGACCTTAAAAATTACGTCCCCATAGTCAACCAGGAACAAATCTGAATCCACCTGCACAACATCAGCCGGCGCTTCTTGAGGGATAAGTGCTGGGTCAATGGTTGGAAGTGACTGCGATCCATCGGGGTTTGTGGGGGAAGTGTCAGCGCTGCAGCCGGTAAGGCTGAGTGAGACTACCAGTAACGCAATTGAAATTGCTTTGTGCCCCATGGCTCAAGGATAGCTACTGGGCTTGAACTAGCTTGCCAAATCCACGCCGTGACTTATCAGAATCAAATTTAGTGATGCGCCTTAGAATTCCTTGGCCACCAACTCGGCAATCTCGTAAGTATTTAAGGCAGCACCTTTACGAAGGTTGTCCCCCACCACAAACATGTCGATTGAGTTCTCAAAGTCCAAAGCTTGCCTCACCCTGCCAACAAAGGTAGGGTCCTGGCCTGCTACGTGGTTCGGGGTTGGATAGATACCCTTTTCAGGGTCATCCATCAGCACAACGCTCGGAGATAACTCCAGCTCCGCGTGCACCTCGGCAACGGTAAGAGGATTAGCGAAGGTGGCGTGGACGGCCAGCGAGTGGGAAACCTGAACCGGAACCCTAACGCAGCTAGCTGCGACCTTTAGATCCTTAATGCCTAGAATCTTTCTGGACTCGTCTCGAACTTTCATCTCTTCGGAAGAGTGACCGCCGGCTTTTAGGGACCCAGCCATAGGAATAACATTCAGCGCAATCGGCACGGGCCAGAGTGAATCCGCTTGGTTCAAACCAGCTGCTTTCAGAAGTGACGCAACGTCTCCGCTTCTGGTGCCGGCAAGCGGATCAGTTGCTACCGCTGCTATTTCCTTTTGCAGCTGGTCTACCCCAGCAGCCCCTGCACCAGAAACTGCCTGGTAACTTGCAACAACCAGCTCGGTTAGTTTCCACTTGGCGTGCAGTGCTCCAAGGGCAGCCATCATGGTCAAAGTTGTGCAGTTGGGGTTCGAGATTATTCCAAGTGGGCGGTTCTTGGTCTGCTCTGGGTTTACCTCTGGAACAACAAGTGGCACTTGATCGTTCATCCTAAAAGCCGCAGAGTTATCCACCACAACTGCTCCGTGTTCAACCGCAATCGGTGCCCAAATTTCTGCAATCTCATCTGGAACATCAAACATGGCGATGTCGATACCATCAAAGGATTCGGGGGTTAGCTCAACAACTCTTAGGTCTTGACCGTGAACCTTTATCTTTTTTCCAGCAGATTTCTTGGAAGCAATTAGGCGAATCTCACCCCAGATGTTTTCTCGCTCGTTGATGATTGAAACCATCACGGTGCCGACAGCACCGGTGGCTCCAACGAGCGCGAGGTTTGGCTTCTTAGACAACTTATCTGCCAGTTCCTGCATGAACAACCGCTTCGGTGTCGCCATCTAGACCAAAGGCGCTGTGGACCACTCGAGCTGCTTCAATGACCTGATCACTTCGGGTAATAACCGAAATACGAATCTCAGAGGTAGAAATCATTTCAATGTTTACTCCTGCTTTTGCTAAAGCACCAAACAAAGTTGCAGAAACCCCCGAATGAGTTTTCATTCCAGAACCAACAACCGAAAGCTTGCCGATGCTCTCATCGAACTGCAAAGAGGCAAAGCCCATATGATCTTTTGCTGATTCAAGAGCCTGGATGGCCTTTTTTAGGTCTTCGGCCAAGAGAGTGAATGAGATATCGCTTAGCTTCGTGTTGGAAACAGCAACGTTTTGAACAATCATGTCGATGTTAATACCAGCTTCGGCAACTACGGTGAATAGCTCGGCAGCCTTACCGGGAACGTCGGGGATGCCAACGACGGTGATCTTGGCCTGGCTCTGATCGACCGCTACGCCTGCGACTATTGACTCTTCCATGGTTTCTCCGCTCGAATAAATGGTAGTGCCGGGGTTATCAGTAAAACTAGAGCGAACCCTAAGGTCCACCTTATGGCGCCTCGCGAATTCAACGGCCCTGATGTATAAAATCTTGGCTCCAGCAGCAGCCAGCTCGAGCATCGACTCAATATCAATTGCGTCGATCTTTTTGGCTTTTGGAACAGACCTTGGATCGGCGGTGTAAACGCCGTCGACATCGCTGTAGATCTCACAAACATCAGCGTTTAGACCAGCAGCTAGAGCGACCGCCGTAGTGTCAGAACCACCTCGACCAAGAGTTGTTATATCCCCGCTGGTCGGGTCAAAACCTTGAAATCCAGCAACAATAGCGATCTCACCGTTGTCGATCGCCTCTTGAACCCGGTCTGGGGTCACCTCAGCAATACGGGCATTTCCATAAGTTGAATCGGTAATGATTCCGGCCTGCAAGCCGGAGAAAGATCTTGATTTTTCTCCCATGGAATTAATCGCCATAGATAGCAATGCAACGGAGATGCGCTCACCGGCGGTTAGAAGCATGTCTAGTTCTCTTGGGGTATCTTCCGGATTGTCGGTTACGTTTTTAGCCAGTTCCAAAAGATCATCGGTGGTGTCTCCCATGGCCGAAACAACAACTACGACTTGATTCCCGGCACGATGAGTTTCGATAACTCTCTTGGCTACCACTTTGATTTTTTCAGCATCGCCCACGGATGAACCGCCGAACTTCTGAACAATCAGTGCCAAAGGATGCTCCTGTGGGATTTTTGGGGAGACTACCTCAATCTTTGAGGTAAGAAGCCAAGTCTAGCTGACTGTCCTTCTGCCCTCAAAGGCCCGTCCGAGAGTAATCTCATCGGCATATTCCAAGTCTCCGCCCACCGGCAGACCCGAAGCTAGGCGGGAGATGGTGATCCCCATTGGTGAAAGCATTCTGGTGAGATACGTAGCTGTTGCCTCACCCTCCAGGTTCGGGTCGGTAGCAATGATTACTTCTTTAATCTGAGGATCAGCAAGCCGGCCAACTAGCTCCTTGATTCTTAGGTTGTCGGGGCCAATTCCTTCAATTGGGCTGATGGCCCCACCAAGCACGTGATACAAACCCTTGAATTCTCTAGTTCGCTCAATAGCCTGAACGTCCTTTGATTCTTCAACAACGCAAATACTGGCTTTAGATCGTCTTGGGTCACGGCAGATATTGCAAAGCTCTTGCTCGGCTACGTTGCCACACTGCTCACAAAAGCGAACTCGCTCGCGAACCTCATTCAAAACCTGAGCTAGCTTGGTGGCCTGATCTTCGTCTGCTTGTAACAGATAGAAAGCTATCCGCTGCGCGGATTTAGGTCCAACCCCAGGCAATCTTCCAAGCTCATCAATTAGCTCTTGGATTACACCTTCATACATCTAGCGACCGCCAGCCTTTGGATCTTGAATTGGCTCAGCACCTAACACTTCACGAAGCAAAGATTCACCATATCTAGCGTCTTCATTCACCATTGAGTTTCTAGAAGTAGGCGCAGCCTTAGGCTCCGAAGCGTCGCTGGCTTCTTGTTCAACAACTGGAATAACTGTGGTGGCAGGCTCTGCCTGCTCGGTTACCGAAGCAACTTCGGCACCCTCTTCGACGTGTGGGCGAAACTTCACCTGAATTCCAAGAACTGCAAAGATTGCTTTTCTAAGTGCATCTGTTGAGCGACTGTCTGACTTAAACGAATCAAGATCTTTTTGACTCAAGAACTTCAAAGTAAGAACATCGTCAGTTAGATCCATAACGGTAAGCGTGAAAGCAACCATCCAAGCAGCTCTAGATTCCTTCTTGACCTGACCGATTATTTCCGCCCAAGCATTCATCAATACTTGCTGGGTAACCGCAGGAACAGAACCAGCTACAGGTTTCGCTACTGGAGCAGCGGGTGCAGCTTTTGCAGGCTGCGGGGTTTCAGTTCTTGGAGCAGCAGGAGCAACTTTTGGCGCAGCAACACTTTGAGCTGGGCTTGCAACCGGAGCGCTTACCGGTTCGGCTGCGGGAGCAACTCCCATGCGTCGCTCTAGTCTTTCGATTCTTGCAAGGGAACCAACTTCAGTTTTGTCGCTTGCTGGAACAAGAACCTTCGCACACATCAACTCAAGCTGAAGCTTGGGACTTGTTGCACCAGACATTTCGGTGAGAGCGTTAGCAACTGCTCCTGCAGCGTGGGTGAGCTCTGCCATTCCAAAGCTCATTGCCTGCAGGCCCATTTTCTCGAGTTCATCTGGCGCTATGCCTCTTAGAACTGACTTAGCCTCTTCGCCAACCGAGAGGACAACAATTAGGTCCCTAAGTTTTTCTAGAAGGTCTTCAACAAACCGTCTTGGGTCCTGGCCGGACTGAATGACCTTATCGACGCTTGAGAACACCAGCGATGAGTTCTGGGTTGCGAAGGCGTCGACTACCTCATCAAGCAAGTTGGCGTGGGTGTATCCCAAAAGAGCTGCTGCCCTGTCGTACTCAATCTCAGCAGAGCCAGACTTTAGTTCAGAGCCTGCGATGAGTTGATCCAAAAGAGATAGTGAATCTCTAACTGAGCCCCCACCTGCACGAACAACTAGGGTCAACACCCCTGGTGCTGGCTTTACCTTTTCAGTTGCACAAACTTCCTCGAGATAGTCGAGCATCTCTGCTGGAGCTACCAAGCGGAACGGATAGTGATGAGTTCTGGAACGAATGGTTCCAATAACCTTTTCCGGTTCAGTGGTAGCAAAGATAAACTTTACGTGGGCAGGTGGTTCTTCCACGATCTTAAGAAGGGCATTGAAGCCCTGTGGTGTCACCATGTGGGCCTCATCGAGAATAAAGATCTTGAATCTATCTCTGGCTGGAGCAAAGATTGCTCGCTCACGTAAATCTCTTGCATCATCAACACCGTTGTGACTTGCAGCATCAATTTCTACAACATCGAGAGATCCCGATCCATCGCGTGATAGCTCGATACAACTTGCACATTTCCCACAAGGTGTATCGGTAGGACCTTCAGCGCAATTTAGGCAGCGAGCAAGAATTCTTGCCGAGGTAGTTTTACCGCAACCTCTAGGGCCAGAAAACAAATAAGCGTGATTTACCCTGTCAGTTCTAAGCGCTGTCATCAGAGGTGCAGTAACTTGAGCTTGGCCAATAAGTTCGGCAAAGGTTTCAGGCCTATAGCGACGGTAAAGGGCTTGGTTCACTTTTCTAACCTAGCTCCTTTGTACGACAGACCAATAAAAAGACCCCCCGCACACCCATCAGAGCCCAGCTACCCTTGCTATCTTTCGATCCTGGGGGAGTTCACCAAGATGACGCCGCACGGGGAGTCAGCCTCAATTCTAAACCTTGGAATAGGTTCCGAATTTCGGCAATCAATCCCCTAAACCAAGGCCAGAAGTTCTACACAGTTTGAACACTTCTTTACCCAGCAGACCCTGCTGGGTCTTAGCTTTAGCCAAGCCACCAGCGAGATGGTAACGAGTACGTCAATTATTGGTACTTGTTATTATTACCTGTAGGTAATACTATAGAAAGGCGGGCTTTTGAAGATTCCTTTATGGGAAATCCAAATGAGTGAGCAAGTTGCTGATTTTTTGGAAGCCCAACCGGTAGCAGTTCAAGAACGGATTGACATGGTGTTGACAGTTTTGAGTGCTGAAGGTCCAAGTCTTGGAAGGCCTTTAGCAGACTCCATCGCAGGTTCAAGAATCAAGAATCTCAAAGAGCTAAGGATTTCTTCGTCGAGAGACTCGGCAATTCGAATTCTTTACTGCTTTACCAAATCAAGAATTGCTTTGCTGCTTGTGGCCGGAGACAAATCTAGTCAGTGGAGCACTTGGTACCAAGACGCCATAGAAAAAGCGGAGGAAACCTATGAACGATTCACTAAAGACTAAAAAAGGGTTTGTCAGTTACGCAAAGTGGCGTGAGTCCCAGAACTTCGATGAGAAAAAGATTACCGGCGGAGTCAAAAAGCTATACCGAAAGCTGCTTCAATACAAACTACGAGAACTAAGGATCAGCAAGAACATCACCCAGCAAGAGTTAGCAGAATCACTAGGAATCACTCAAAACAGAGTTTCGAAGTTTGAGCGATTAGATCTTGATAAGGCAGAGATTAGAACCATCCGCAGATACCTCGAAGCCTTAGGCGGGACCCTAGTTTTACAAGTTGAACTAGAGGGCAAAAGCTTTCAGCTCGCCCTGGACTAATCTCCGGTAGGCAGTACCTGCCTTGACAAGAGAGCAAAGATTTACCTTCTTTGATGCCTCCGCAAATGACTAAACTGGAGAAGTTGATGAAGACATCAACGCCAGGAGAATTCGCCTAGTGGCCTATGGCGCACGCTTGGAAAGCGTGTTGGGTGAAAGCCCTCGGGGGTTCGAATCCCCCATTCTCCGCTGCCAAGAGATCCGAACTAAATCCTCCGATTTACTTCTTATTAGTTGTCTTTTTTGACTTTTTTGTGGCCTTGTTTCTTCGAATCAGCCACCAAATTAGGATCCCTAGTGGAATTCCAATAAAGATCAACCAAGGAATTACCAAGCCGCTTGCTACGACCAGTCCGGAAAGGAAGCCAACTAGACCCTGCCATCCAGCGACCAGCCCTTCCCAAAAATTATCAGGTGGATTTTCAGGCGCTTGATCTTCGGTGAAAATGTTTACTGTCAACGTCGCATAGCTAACGGCGTCTTGATAGTAATTTAAGGTTGACTTGAGCCCGTCAAGCTCGGACTGTCTTTGGGTTAGGGCATATTCAATTTCTATCAGATCCGAGGTTGAGGTCGCGCTATTTAGCAGGTCAAGCAGCCTGGTCACAGAAGTTTCAAGTGCAATTACTCTTGCCTCAATGTCTCTAACTGAAACTGTTATATCTGTGGAGCCAACTTCAAGTAATTGAACTGCTCCGAAATCACCAAGGGTGTCTAGGACGTTGTCCAATTTTTCGGCGGGGATTCTCAGAACCAAAGTAGCCCGGATGGATACTCCATCAATGTCGGTGTAGAGATTTTTTTGATCTACTCTTCCAAGATAGAAATTAACCAGTTTTCCCAATTCACTTGCCGATTTAGCGGGATCGTTTGACGAAATGTCAGCAACGGCGGTCTTAATGACTTCCCTATCTCCTGTGTCATTTCCGTCGGCCCCGCCCTCTTCAAAACTGCCTCCTGTGTCGATTCCATCGTTGGTGGTTCCTTGATTGAAGTCTGGGGTAATCAGCTCTTGGCTAGAGCCTGCGCAACCCACCACACCGAAAATTACCAGAAGTCCAACACCCAGTGAAATAATCCTTCGCATGGCTTAACTATAGAGCCGACCAAGGAAAAGTGAAAGTGGCAAGAGTTTAAGGATTTGGGCGAACTCCTCCTGGGAATATGAAAAACGGGCCAGCGGTGAAAGAAGAATTCGCCTAGTGGCCTATGGCGCACGCTTGGAAAGCGTGTTGGGTGAAAGCCCTCGGGGGTTCGAATCCCCCATTCTCCGCCAATGACTCACTTGATTTAGAGCCTCAGTAAAGGCGTTTATTGAGGGAGTTTTTGCTGGTTGTGCAGTTGCGTGTGCAATTGACAGAGCCAAGCAAGGTCTGACTTGAAATTATTGGAGGAGATTTTGATGGTCATGGCTTTCTAACCAGTCATCAAAAGTGGTTTTCCCCACAATCGTTTCGCCC
>NZ_JBIILG010000014.1:0-26429 GCF_044232805.1 Rhodoluna sp. | reverse complement strand
TGGCTGGAACAGAAATCAAATAGGCAGCTTTCGCTGCCTCCCAGCCAGCCGCAGATACTCGGTCTTCTGGAGTACCAGCAGAGCCAAAGAGTGCATGATCTGATTCAACCCAAGAGGTTTCTACCCCTTCTGCGGTTGTGGCAGTAATGTCGCCAGAGAATTCCTCTAGTCCAGCCTTGTCTAATCCACCAAGCTCATCGGATCCGATGTAGCGCCACTGCTCTTCGCGTGTTGAGATCTCAGCAAAGTCTTCAAGCTTGGTCGATTTAACTCTTTCTGAACGGGTTTGAATCGGAACCCCAAAGCCATGAGAATGCTCTGACAATCCATGCTGGATTGTCTCTGAAGCGCCTGCCACTATCCGACAGCCCCTTCCATTTGCATTTCGATTAGCTTGTTTAGCTCAAGTGCGTACTCCATTGGCAGCTCTTTAGCGATTGGCTCGATGAATCCACGAACAATCATGGCCATTGCTTCATCTTCTGCCATGCCTCTTGACTGCAGGTAGAACAATTGCTCTTCGCTAACGCGTGAGACAGTCGCCTCATGCCCCATAGAAACATCGTCCTCGCGAACATCTACGGTTGGGTAGGTGTCGCTTCTGGAAATGGTGTCAACCAAAAGTGCATCGCAACGAACTGTGTTCGCGCTGTGATGGGCTCCAGGATTCACGCGAATCTCGCCACGGTAGGAAGTTCTTCCACCACCGCGAGCTATGGACTTTGAAACAATCGAAGAGGAGGTGTGGGGTGCAAGATGAATCATCTTGGCCCCGGCATCTTGATGCTGACCTTCTCCAGCAAATGCAACCGAAAGGGTTTCTCCCCTGGCGTACTCACCAGCGAGGATGACTGATGGGTACTTCATGGTGACCTTCGAGCCGATGTTGCCATCAATCCACTCCATGGTCGCCCCTTCGTGCGCGATTGCACGCTTGGTTACGAGGTTGTAAACATTGTTGGACCAGTTTTGGATTGTGGTGTAGCGAACACGGGCACCTTTTTTCACGATGATTTCAACTACCGCGGAATGCAAAGAATCTGACTTGTAAATTGGCGCGGTGCAACCCTCGATGTAATGAACATAAGAATCCTCATCAGCAATAATCAGAGTTCGCTCGAACTGACCCATGTTTTCGGTGTTGATTCGGAAATATGCCTGCAGCGGAATCTCAACGCGAACGCCCTTTGGCACGTAAACAAAAGAACCTCCGGACCAAACAGATGTGTTCAACGCAGCAAACTTGTTATCTCCTGCCGGGATAACAGTTCCAAAGTATTCCTTGAACATCTCTGGGTGCTCGCGCAATGCGGTGTCGGTGTCCAAGAACAAAACACCTTGCTTTTCTAGTTCTTCGTTGATCTGGTGGTAAACGACTTCTGATTCATACTGAGCTGCAACACCGGCAACCAGACGCTGTCTCTCCGCTTCTGGGATACCAAGTTTTTCGTACGTGGCCTTGATTTCGTCGGGGAGGTCTTCCCAGCTTTGGGCTTGCTTCTCGGTTGAGCGAACAAAGTACTTGATGTTGTCAAAATCAATTCCGGATAGGTCCGATCCCCAAGCTGGCATTGGCTTTTTCAGAAAGTACTGGTAACCCTTTAGGCGCATGTCCAGCATCCACTCAGGTTCGTTTTTCAAACCTGAAATGTCCCTAACAACCTGCTCACTGATCCCTCGCTTAGCGAAGGCTCCAGCGTCGTTGCCATCTGACCAGCCGTACTCGTAGTTTCCGAGGCTATCTAGCTCGGGGCGGTCGATGATGATGTCGGACATTTGGCTCCTTTTATTGGTTATATCTAGGTGAAACCCACTCTTGCAACCATGCATTCCCGCGCCAAAGTTAATGCGAAACTGGAATTGACTAAAGTTTACCAGCATTGCCCGAAATTGCATCAGCAGACAGGAATTATGCGTTTGATTCAACCATTTAGATCGATTCTTGCCCCAGTCAGACTCAAGGCCTACGCCTGGGCCTCTTTGGTTAGCCAGATTCTAATTGTGGTGACAGGTGGACTTGTGCGGCTGACCGGTTCCGGTTTGGGCTGCCCAACCTGGCCAAAGTGCACTGAAGAGTCCTTTGTCTCTGTTCCTGAGATGGGTATTCATGGACTCATTGAGTTTGGGAACCGACTTCTAACCTTCGTATTGGTGATAATCGCCGGTCTTACCTTCATTGTCATCCGCAGAACCGTTAAGTCATTGCGCTTTGGTCTCACATGGCCAGCAGTTCTGCTGATACTTGGAATTATTGCCCAGGCACTGCTTGGAGGCGTGACGGTTCTTACTGGACTCAACTCTTGGGTTGTAGGGGCTCACTTCTTAGTATCGGGAGTTCTTATCAGCATTGCCTCAGTGCTGGTTTGGCGGGTTTACTCACCAAAGCACGAACCGATCAGCTATCAATCCGTATTGCTGGCCTGGCCGATATTTGTGGTGGGCTGGTTGACAGTGATTGTGGGCGTTGTCGTAACCGGTGCTGGACCCCACGCCGGCGATTCCCTAACCCCCAGAAATGGATTTGATCTGGAAACCTGGCAGCACTATCACTCCTGGCCTGCATACACGATGACTGCGATGGTGCTGCTTTCTCTAGCGCTGGCCCTAAGAAGCATCCCGACTAGTCCATCTTCGAATCCAGCTGTCATGGCCTTAGGTATTCTCCTAATCGTTTCGATACTTCAGGGAATACTTGGCGTGGTGCAGTCCAACCTGGGTGTCCCAGCACTCCTTGCAGGAGTTCACATGCTTGGCGCTTCGTTGATTATCTCTTTGCTAACTTTTCAACTCTTGGCACTGCGCTCCAAGTACACAAGAGTTGAACCAGCCAAATGAGCAGGATCTTCTGGTTCCGCAGGGATCTAAGGCTGCAAGACAATGAGGCTCTGACACGTTGCGCTGAAGCTGCCATTAGTGATGGAGACTCCAAAGTGCTTGGCTGTTTCAATTTTGAACAGGGAACATTTGAGATCCTGAGTGGAATACGACAGCACTCCATCGTTGCGTCCTTGGAATCGCTAAACAATTCAATGTCAGGTGCACTCCAAGTGCTTGAGGGCGAAGCCGCTGAGGCGCTCGCAAGACTTTCGCAACGCGAAAACGTTGAAATTGTTCATGCAACCGAGAGCTTTGACCCAGCAGGAATCCTCGAGCAAGAGCAGGTTGCAAAATCTTTGGCCGCTCTTGGTAAAAAACTGGTATTGGAGGGTTCAAACTACGCGGTAACCCCAGGAGCTGTAGTTAAACCAAGAGATGGCTCGGCCTATCGTGTTTACACGCCGTTCTACAAGGCCTGGTTCGAAATAGGTTGGCCTGAACCTTTCAAGCTCCCAACTAAAACAAACTGGGTTCGTGCATCAGAAGCAGAGATCCCTAGACCTACAAAGCCAGCCCAGTTCAAGGTTCGTGCGGGTGAGCAGTTCGCCTTGGAGACTTTTGAGCGCTTCAAGAAGCGAGCTCTTTTTGACTACTCAGAGAACAGAAATCGCGCAGACCTTTCAGGAACATCCAAACTTTCTCACGCTCTAGCACATGGCGAGATTCATCCAAGAACTCTTTTGTCAGATCTGAGAGACACAGATGGTCACAATGTGTTTCGCAAGGAGATTGCATGGCGTGAGTTTTATGCAGATGTTCTTTTCAGAAACCCACATACCCTCAACGACTACTACGTTCCTAGGTTTTCGAAAATGCGTTACGACACCGGACAAGAAGCAGATCAGAAGCTCGAACGCTGGAAACAGGGAACAACCGGCTTTCCGATGATTGATGCGGGTATGCGGCAACTGGCCACTGAAGGTTGGATGCATAACCGGGTACGCATGATTGTTGCAAGTTTTCTTGTCAAAGACTTGCACTTGGAGTGGCAACTGGGAGCGGACTGGTTCGAAAAGTGTTTGTCTGATTTCGACCCTGCTTCGAACTCGCATGGCTGGCAGTGGACGGCAGGCTGTGGAACGGATGCCTCGCCCTACTACCGAGTATTCAATCCAGTTTTGCAAGGGTACAAGTTTGATCCAGATGGCAACTATGTTCGAAAGTACATTCCGGAGCTTTCACATCTTGATGGTCCCGAGGTGCACGAGCCTTGGTTGCTAGTTGACGGGCTCATAAATGGCTACCCCGAGCCAATGCTCGATCATTCGAAAGAGCGCGATGAAAGTTTGCGAAGACTAGAAGAGATTAAAGAAAAATAGCGGATCAAGAGCTATCGCAACAAACAGAACTGTCAAGTATGTAATCGAACCATGAAAGAGCCGCATGGGGTTCTTGATCTCACCTTTTGCGGCTTCTGCGTTTAGACGGTGTGATTCCATTAAGAACAGGCCGCCAGTAACCAAAGCAGCTGCCGTGTAGATGATCCCCATTCCCCCAAGCGGAATCAGCAATAGCGTTGAGGCAACAAGCGCCCAAGCATATAGAACTATCTGCACGCCAACTGTTGTGTCGTTTCGAACCACTGGGAGCATCGGAACCCCGGCGTCGCTGTATTCGGTTTTGTATCTAAGAGATAGTGGCCAGTAGTGTGGCGGGGTCCAAAGGAAAACAATGAGAAACAAAACCCAGGCTGCGGCATTGAGTTCGCCAGTAACCGCGGCCCAGCCAATAAGAACTGGCATGGCTCCTGCAGCGCCGCCCCAGACAATGTTTTGTGGCGTGCGACGCTTTAGAAGCAATGTGTAGACAAAAACGTAGAACAGTATTGCGGCAAGCGAAAGCATCGCTGCCAGTGGGTTCACCAATACAGCGAGCCAGACCACGGAGAGTATCCCTAGAGCCCAAGCGAACGAGTATGCCTCTTTTGGAGAAAGGTCGCCGGTAACCAGAGGTCTGCCCTTCGTCCTACCCATAATCTTGTCGATGTCGCGATCAATGTAGCAATTAAAAGCGTTTGCGCTTCCAGCACTCAACGCTCCACCAAACACCGTTGCAATAACGAGCCAAGGATCAGGAATGCCTCGTTGGGCAAGAATCATGGTCGGAACCGTTGCGATCAAAAGAAGTTCGATAACCCGCGGTTTCGTGAGGGCAAAATAGGCCTTGGCTTTGCGCCAGAAACCAAGCCTGACAGGCGCGGTGTCTAAGGTTTGAGAGCTCATGATTTGAATTAAGTCTAAGCGACCAACTTATAGCCCTGCGCAACCAAGGGTCCCAGGAGTATGTGTGTAAGGTAATTCTTAAGGTCGTGGAACACCCCCAATCCTGTATCGCAAGGGTGCAAGTCTGTTTGGTGGACATTCCGCGAAAGTTCTGGAGTATCAGGTGAACAGGTAGGTTATGAACAATCTTGAGTGGTCCAAGCTAGACCAAGAAGCGGTGGACACCGCGAGGGTTCTGGCTGCTGATGCAGTCGAAAAAGTTGGAAATGGCCACCCTGGCACGGCGATCTCATTGGCTCCAGTAGCTCACCTACTTTTCCAGAAAGTGCTCAGGCATGACCCAGCTAATCCAGACTGGGTTGGCAGGGACCGTTTTATACTCAGCGTGGGACACTCATCGCTGACCCTTTACAACCAGCTGTACCTAACCGGCTACGGTCTTGAACTAAAGGATTTGCAAGCCCTTCGCACCTGGGGTTCTCTTACCCCCGGACACCCCGAATACGGACACACCAAGGGTGTTGAGATCACGACTGGACCACTAGGTCAAGGTCTTGCCTCTGCAGTTGGATTCGCCTACGCCGCAAGGTTTGAAAGAGGACTTTTTGACCCATCTGCACCTGCAGGAACCAGCCCTTTTGATCACTACATCTTTTGCATCGCTGGCGACGGCGATATGCAGGAAGGTGTCACCTCGGAAGCTTCGTCTCTGGCTGGTCACCAGAAACTTGGCAATCTAGTTGTGTTGTATGACTCGAACCAGATATCAATCGAGGATGACACCAAGATTGCGTTCACCGAGGATCTTGAGAGACGCTACGAGTCATACGGTTGGCATGTCCAGGTCGTGAACTGGAGAAAATCAGGCGAATACCACGAGGACATGCAGGAGCTTTACTCAGCAATTCAGAAAGCTAAAGCAGAAACCGACAAGCCATCACTTATTACTATTCGAACCATTATCGGATGGCCAGCACCAACAAAGCAGAACACTGGCAAGATTCACGGCTCTGCCTTGGGAGCTGACGAGCTTGCAGGACTCAAAACTGTTCTCGGATTTGATCCAGCAAAGAACTTCGAGGTAGCCGATAGAGTCATTAGCTACACCAGGGGCTTCAGAGATCGCAGCAAGGATGTTCTTTCTCAGTGGCAAATCGACTTCCAGTCTTGGAGAACTGCAAATCCAGAAAATGCAGCATTGTTTGATCGTCTAGAAAAGAACCAGCTTCCAGATCTTGTCTCTGTTTTGCCTGTCTTTGAATCGGGTACGGATGTTTCGACTCGCGCAGCGTCTGGAAAAGTTCTCAATGCCATCGCCAAGGTAATGCCAGAGCTGTGGGGTGGATCGGCAGACCTTGCCGAATCCAACAACACAACCATTGCCGGTGCTAAGTCGTTTGTGCCAGAGATTCACTCAACACATGAGTTTGCATGTGATCAATACGGACGCGTGCTGCACTTTGGAATCAGGGAACACGCTATGGGATCAATCTTGAACGGAATTGCCCTGCACGGAAAGACTCGCTCCTATGGTGGAACCTTCTTGATATTCAGCGATTACATGAGACCGGCTGTTCGTCTAGCGGCTCTGATGAAAGTTCCTTCCATATTTGTCTGGACTCATGACTCGATTGCCTTAGGTGAAGATGGCCCAACTCATCAGCCAATTGAACAGCTTGCAACCCTAAGAGCTATTCCTGGTCTCGACATCGTTAGGCCAGCAGATGCAAATGAAGTGAGCTTTGCATGGAAAAAGATTCTGTCAAGAAGGCTGGGTCCCGCTGGAATAGCACTAACCCGCCAAAACGTCCCAGTTTTCGATCGAAGTTCACCCGATGCGACTGGACAGGTTCTTTCTTCTGCAAGCAATGTGGAGTTTGGTGGCTACGTTTTGGTAGACGCTTCGGATAAGAAACCGGAACTGATTTTGATCGCAACAGGTTCTGAAGTCCAGTTGGCTATCGCGGCCAGGCTAGAGCTTGAGCAAAACGGCATCAAAACTCGCGTTGTTTCGATGCCTTGTGTTGAGTGGTTTGAGCAGCAATCTGATTCCTACCGCGAGAGCGTACTACCAGCGACGGTTCAGGCAAGAATATCGGTCGAAGCAGGTCTTGCTCTCGGTTGGTCAAAGTATGTGCCGCAGGGCGATTCGGTTTCTATTGAGCACTATGGCGCTTCTGCTGACTACAAAACTCTTTTTGCAAAGTTTGGCATCACCGCCGAGGCCGTTGTGGCAAAAGCTAAAGCGGTGCTGGGAGGAGGAAAATGAGCTCACCACTTCATGATCTAGATAAAGCCGGAGTGAGCATCTGGCTAGATGACCTATCAAGAGATCGGATTCAGTCAGGCTCGCTCGCTGAGCTCATCGAGTCTCGTGCAGTTTCTGGAGTAACAACGAACCCAACAATATTTGCTGGGGCCTTCTCTAAAGGTGACGCCTATGCAACGCAGCTAGCTGACCTTTCTGCCAAGGGTGCATCTGCATCACAGGCTGTATTCGAAGCGACCACCCAAGATGTACGCATGGCTTGTGATGTTTTCGCTGGTGTGTACCAGGCCACCAAGGGTGTTGACGGCCGCGTCTCAATTGAAGTTGAACCCGGTATTGCCATGGACTCCGCAAAGACAATCTCGCAGGCAAAAGAGCTATTCAAAGCTGTGGACCGCGAGAATGTGATGATCAAGATTCCCGCCACGGTTCCAGGTCTTAGTGCAATCACAGAAGTTTTGGCTGCCGGTATTTCTGTGAACGTCACTCTTATTTTCTCGCTTCAGCGATACGCTCTTGTCATCAAGGCCTTCAAGGACGGTATCAGCAAAGCAAAACAGAACGGACACGATCTATCCAAGATTCATTCAGTTGCCTCGTTCTTTGTTTCGCGCGTCGACACCGAAATCAACAAGAGACTAGATGCAATTGGTACCCAGCAGGCAATTGATTTGAAGTCAAAGGCAGCGCTTGCAAACGCAAGATTGGCCTATGAGCTCTTTGAGTTAGAGTTTGCAGCCTCTGATTGGAAGGACCTTGAGCAGGCTGGGGCGAACAAGCAGCGCCCACTCATGGCATCTACTGGAGTCAAGGACCCATCGCTACCTGACACGTTGTATGTCACGGAACTGGTTGCCCCAGAGCTTGTAAACACGATGCCAGAGGGCACCATGGAAGCGGTCTTTGACCACGGAGTTGTCTCCCCCGACACTATCACCGGAACGTACGAGCAGTCGAGAGTAGTTCTAGCAGCATTGAAAGAGCAAGGTATTTCATACGACGATGTTGTTGCCCTTCTGGAGGGTGAAGGCGTGGACAAGTTTGTTGCCTCCTGGAACGATCTTTTGGACACCGTCTCGAAGGCGCTGCAAGGTAACTAATGAGCTTGAAAGTTTCAACCAGGGGTGCGTCGGAGTCAGCGGTTGAGCTCTTTGTACCGGTGCTAGTGCGCGAGAAAATCGCCAGCAGGATCTTCGCTAGGGACCACACCATCTGGGGTAAGGACGCCGAGGCCGAGTCCTCTATTCGCCTCGGCTGGGTAGATGCCGCAAACGAATCACTAGAGCTGCTACCAGAGCTAAGCGCTCTCAGGGCTGAGCATCAAAGCAAAGGGCTGTCTAGAATCGTGCTCTGTGGAATGGGGGGCTCCTCTCTAGCACCGGAGGTTATTGCAGCAACCGCTGGGGTTGATTTGGTTGTTTTGGACTCCACTTACCCTTCTCAAGTAAGTGACGCTTTGTCGAAAGATCTTGATCGAACCGTCGTGATTGTTTCGTCTAAGTCGGGCTCGACGGTGGAGACCGATTCGCAAAAGCGTGCATTCGAGGATGCGTTTGATCGCGCTGGTATAAAAACGGTTGAACGAATCATTATTGTTACCGACCCAGGATCCCCAATGCAAAAACAAGCCACAACTGATGGCTATCGTGTGTTTCTGGCCAACCCGAATGTTGGAGGAAGATTCTCCGCGCTCACAGCTTTTGGAGTCGTGCCTTCGATGCTTGCAGGTGTTGACATGAAGCCGATATTGCTGGAAGCAGTTTCGGCAGCTGAGGTACTTTGCCTCGATGAACCAAGTAACCCCGGATTGGTTCTTGGGGTAGCCATGGCCAGAAGCGAGTCAGGCTCTGGCTACAAGGACAAGATGGGTATTGTTTCAGTCAGCAACAAGATTGTCGGGCTTGGAGACTGGATGGAGCAGCTTATTGCCGAGTCGACAGGAAAGATTGGTCGCGGCGTTCTTCCGATTGTTCTTGAACGCGACTCCCCTGAGCTTGCGACTCTTCCTGACGACTTTTTGACTGTCGGCCTCGTCGACGAGGTATCCGATTGCGATTTTGATGTAGCAGTGTCTGGATCTTTAGGAAGCCAACTTCTTCTATGGGAGGTCGCAACAGTCGTCGCCGCAAAGCTACTCGGTGTAAACCCTTTCGATCAGCCAGATGTCGAGTCCGCAAAGGTTGCATCCCGTGCATTCTTAGAAAACAAATCATCTAGCCAAAGTCCCCTGTTTACAGACTCTGGAGTAGACGTGTTCGCCAGAAATTTGAACTTAGGACCTAACTCAACGCTCCACGATGCACTCGTCCTGTTCTTAGCTTCGGCGGAAAAGGAGAGTTACTTTGCCATACACGCCTATCTTGACCGTAATCGCCATGTCGGCTTTGAGAAGCTTCGAGACGTTATTGCGGAAGCTTCGGCTAGGCCAACTACTTTTGGTTGGGGTCCGAGGTTTCTGCACTCCACGGGTCAGTACCACAAGGGAGGTCCTGCTCAAGGGATTTTTCTTCAGCTAATCGGAACGGAAGAAAATGACATTCGGGTTCCTGGCCGTGATTTCGGATTTGCGGAACTTATGAACTCTCAAGCAGTTGGGGATGCGAATGTCTTGTCCGAAGCTGGGCGACCAGTTCTAACGCTTTTCTTTGCTGATAAAGACAGGGTCTTGGACCTGGTCAGAGATATTCTTGAATCGAAATAGTCTTTGGTGATTACTTCTTCTTCTTGGCGACCTTTGAAACGATTTTTTTAGTAGCAGCCTTCTTGGAAGTTGCCTTCGCCTTCGGTGGTGCCTTAGCAGTTTTTCTAACGACCTTGGCTGGTGCCGATTTCTTGGCAGCAGGCTTTTTGACAACAGACTTAGCAGCTTTCTTGGCTGGAGCCTTAACCGGCTTGACAGGCTTTGTCGGCTTTACGGGTTTCACGGCCTTTGCTGCTTTAGCTTTCTCAGCCGCCATTTTTACTGCCTGGGCTTTCGCTGCTACTGTGCGAGCGGCTTCTTCTTTGAGTTGCTTCTTAGCGGCCTCGGCAAGTTTGGCACGGCGGTCCTTAATAGACGAAAGAGCCTCATCAAGAAGTGCCTTAGCCTCATCTGAGGTCCGGCGTTCTTTCACGTAGGCAAGATGAGTTTTGTATGGTTCGTTCTTCAAAATCTCAGGTGGGTTCTTTTTGTCCTGACCCGCAGGGAGACCACAGTTGGGGCAGTCAATCATCTCTGGAATCTCAGCAGGGTCTACGTGAGCAGCGAACTGTGGACTCTGAGTGTGTCCGTTGATGCAGTAGTAGTGGCGTACAACTCTCTCAGACTTGAAACCGCGGTACTGCTCCCCCATTGGACCCGCGCCAACGCGAGAGCCTCTTATTGCTGATCCTCCGCTTGCCAAAATATCCCCTAAAACCCGAACCTGGTGAACAGACCAAGTGCAATGACTGAGCCAACCCAAACAAGGCCCAAGATGATGGTGATGCGATTCAGGTTTCTCTCAGCAACCCCAGAGGAAGAGACGTTTGTAGTAACTCCGCCACCGAACATGTCTGAAAGTCCGCCACCTCTTCCTTTGTGTAGCAAAATCATGAGGATAAGCAGCAAGCTGGTGATTGCTAGCAGCACCTGAAGTGCGATTTGGATTGCAGCCATTGATTTACCTGTTCTTTATAAGTACTAGAAGATTATAAGCTGACATGCTTCTGGAAGCGGCAAATACCAGTGAACTCGTCCACCACAAGGCTTGCTCCCCCAACCAAAACCCCGTCAACCTCTGGGGAAGCAAGGAATCCGGCGACATTTGCGCTCTTTACGGATCCGCCGTACAAGATCCTGGTCTGTTCTGCAGTCTCGGGAGATATCAGTTCAGCTATGGTTTCACGGAGCTTCTTTGCAACCTCTGCAGCCTGCTCGCTCGTGGCAACTTTTCCTGTGCCAATAGCCCAAACCGGCTCATAGGCCACAACAAAATCTCCAACATCCTTATGGCCCTCAAGGGCTTTGGTCAGTTGCCTAACGGGGACCGCAGCTGCACCTTCCGCTTCCAATTCTTCCAGAGTCTCTCCAACGCAGATGACCGGAACGAGCTTGTTCTTGAAGCAAGCGGCAACCTTATCCCGAACCAGCTCATCATCTTCGTTGTGTTGTTGGCGCCTCTCCGAGTGTCCAACCAGAACGTACTCAACATTCAGCTTCTTGAGAAATGCTCCGGCCACCTCGCCGGTGTATGCACCGGATTCGTGCTTAGAAACATCCTGGGCGCCGAGGCGAAGCAAAAGCTTGTCAGCGTCCAGAAGTGTTTGGACGGTACGCAAATCAGTGAAGGGTGGAAAAACGGCCACCTCAACCTTTTCGTAGTCGTGATCAACGTCCTTGAGGGTCCATGCTATCTTTTGAACCAGTGCAATGGCCTGCTGGTGGTCGAGATTCATCTTCCAGTTACCAGCAATTAGCGGCTTGCGATCGCTCATGCGAGAACCTCCAGTCCGGGAAGGGATTTTCCTTCCAAATACTCAAGACTAGCTCCACCACCGGTTGAGATGTGCCCAAACTCACTGTCTTTGAAGCCAAGGGTTCTAACAGCGGCTGCGGAATCCCCACCTCCAACTACCCCAAGGCCCTGAACTTTTGTGAGGGCCGAAGCCACGCACCTTGTTCCGTCACTAAAGCTTTCAAACTCAAAGACTCCCATTGGGCCGTTCCAGAAACAAAGCTTTGAAGAAGAGACAATCTCTGCAAACTTCTGAGCGGTATCTGGGCCAATGTCTAATCCAATCCCGTTCACACCGAACTGGGTCTGTTCAAGTTGATCCGCTTGAGCGACTACGAATTCTGCATCGGCGCCAAATGTACTTGCCATCAGAATATCGGTTGGTAGGACGATGTTTACACCAAGAGCCTTGGCCTGCTCAAAATATCCCCTGACGGTGTCGATTTGCGACTCCTCGAGCAAGCTCTTGCCAACTTTGTGGCCAAGAGCCGCAAGGAAGGTGAAAGCCATGCCTCCACCAATCAACAGGTTATCCACTCTTGGTAGCAGAGCTGATATAACGCCCAACTTATCTGAAACTTTAGAGCCACCCAGAACAACCGTGTATGGATGTGAATGACTGCTCATAAGCTGCTCGAGCACAGAAAGTTCCTTTTCAACCAAGAAGCCTGCTGCTGCTGGAAGCAAATTTGCAACCTCAAAAACGCTCGCTTGCTTGCGATGCAGCACACCAAAGCCATCACCGATGTATAAATCTGCGAGCCCGGCAAGTTTCGCTGCAAAATCATTGCGTTCGGTTGCAGAATCACTTGTTTCCGCCGAGTGAAAGCGTAGATTCTCAAGGAGTAGGACTTCCCTATTCGAAATCCTTGAGACCTGGTCTTGCGCTTCCTTTCCAACGCAGTCGTCTGAAAACGAAACGGGTTTACCAAGAAGTTCAGCCAATCTAGTTGCCACTGGGCGAAGCGAATACTTTTCAACCTTGGAGCCTTCTGGTCTGCCAAGGTGTGAGCAGATGATAACTTTTGCACCCTGCTCGATTAGATGTTTGATTGTCGGTAGCGAGGCTCGTATTCGTCCGTCGTCGCTGATAACACCATCGTCGATCGGAACATTTAGATCGCAGCGAAGAAGGACTCGCTTTGATTCAAGCTGTCCAAGGGTAGATAGAGTTCTCAAGGTTAGAGTTTGTTCGCAACCAAAACAGTGAGGTCAACAAGTCTGTTTGAATAACCCCACTCGTTGTCATACCAGGCACTAATTTTCACGGTGTTGTCAATAACCTTCACAAGACCCGCATCAAATATCGATGAGTGTGGGTCGGTGACTATATCTGAGGATACGATCTCGTCTTCGGTGTAAAGAAGAATTCCCTTTAGCGGTCCGGCCGCAGCCTTCTTGTAGGCTGCCTTAATCTCTTCGATCGTTACCTTCTTGGCTGACACCAAGGTTAAATCAGTAATCGAACCGGTCGGAACTGGAACCCGAAGTGCAAAGCCATCAAGTTTTCCCTTTAGCTCTGGAAGCACGATACCGATAGCTTTCGCTGCTCCAGTTGATGATGGAACGATGTTTATTGCAGCGGCTCGAGCCCGGCGAAGGTCACCGTGTGGGCCATCCTGAAGGTTCTGATCAGCAGTGTAAGCATGGATTGTGGTCATCAGACCATTTACAATCCCAAACTCATCGTTGAACACCTTGGCAAGGGGTGCAAGACAGTTGGTTGTGCAAGAAGCGTTTGAGATGATGTGATGCTTTGCTGGGTCATAGAGATGCTCGTTGACACCGATAACGAAGGTCGCATCCTCACCGGTTGCCGGCGCGGAGATAAGCACCTTTTTGGCTCCAGCCTGGATATGCTTTACTGCGTCCTTGGCATCTGTAAACCGACCAGTTGACTCGATAACGATGTCAACACCGAGATCTCCCCAACCGAGATTTGCCGGGTCTTTCTCAGCTAAAACTTTGATCTTGTAGTCACCGACCAGAATGTGCTGACCCTCGACTCGAACATCTTGGTTTAGGCGACCTGTGACCGAGTCATATTTAAGTAGATGGGCGAGAGCCTTCGGATCCGATAGGTCATTTACGGCCACGATCTCTAGATCGGTACCTTTAGCTAATTCTGCCCGTAGGTAGTTGCGACCAATTCTTCCAAAGCCATTTATGCCAACTTTTGTTGTCAAGGGGTTCCATTTCGCTTGGCGCCAGAGGCGCGATTTTCAACAGGAAATCCACGCGGCCTCGGGTGGAGTTATCAGACTAGCAGTAAGCCCTTTGTTTGGCCGCGAGCTGCCTCGAAACGAGCCTGGACATCTGGCCACGACACGATCTTCCAGAATGCGGCCACGTAATCAGCCTTAACGTTCTGGTAGTCGAGGTAAAACGCGTGCTCCCACATATCCAGCATCAACAGCGGAATTGTGGCGGGAGCAAGGTTTCCTTGGTGGTCGTACAGCTGCTCAATGATTAGCTTGGATCCAAGAATGTCCCAAGCAAGAATTGACCAGCCAGAGCCCTGAATGCCAAGGGCAGACGCGGTGAAGTGGGCTCTAAAACCGTCATAGCTTCCGAAGAACTCGTCAATTGCTGCTGCCATCTCTCCGGTTGGCTTGTCGCCACCATCTGGGCTCAGGTTCCTCCAAAATACGGTGTGATTCACGTGCCCTGCGAGATTAAAAGCCAGGTCTTTCTGGAGCTTGTTAACCCAGGTTAGATCGTTCTTGTCTCGTGCTTCTGCCAAAAGATCGAGAGCGCTGTTGGCCCCGTTGACGTATGCAAGATGATGCTTGTCGTGGTGCAATTCCATAATGCGACCTGAAATGTTTGGCTCTAGTGCGCCGTAGTCGTAACCAAGATCTGGAAGTGTGTACTTGCCCATTTGCTGTCCTATTCGTTTGTACTTCTATTATGCGTGATGAAATCTTCTCTAGTCGTTTTCAAGCTCTTCTGGCAAGAATGCGTCTGTGCCGTCAATTCCCAGCTCTTCTGCTCGCTTGTCAGCCATGGATAAAAGCCGCCTAATCCTTCCAGCTACCGCATCTTTGGTCATTGGAGGATTAGCAAGTCTGCCAAGCTCATCAAGGCTTGCCTGCTTATGCTTTAGGCGCAGCTCCCCTGCATACTTCAGGTGTTTAGGGATATCCTCGCCAAGGATCTCAAGGGCCCGACCGACTCTCGCACCGGCGGCAACGGCTGCTTGGGCGGAGCGACGCAGGTTTGCGTCATCGAAGTTAGCTAGTCGGTTTGCAGTTGCCCTAACCTCCCGGCGTAGTCTTAGCTCTTCCCACTTCAGCAGCTGCCCATGGGCACCCATTTGAGTCAGCATGGCTGAGATCGCATCACCGTCTCTGATCACTACTCGGAACATACCGCGCACCTCGCGGGGTTTAGCGACGATACCCAGTCTTCTTGCAACGCCAACAAGAGCCATTGCAACCTCGTTTCCAGGAGCTGTAACCTCGAGTGCGGCAGATCTGCCTGGATCAGTTAGTGAACCGTGAGCTAAAAACGCCCCGCGCCAAACAGCCTGAGCTTCACCAATGGAACCCGCTACAAGAGTTGCTGGAAGTCCCCTGGCAGGACGACCGCGACTATCTACTAGACCTGTTTGTCGTGCAAGGGTGTCACCTTGACCCAAAACACGGATTTGGTATCTACTGGTTTTTCTAATTCCACCAGCCGAGATAACTGAAAGTTCACTTTCGCAACCAAAAAGCTCTGTTAGATCTTTTCTCACTCGCCTAGCAACCTGCGCTGAGTCAAGCTCGACTTCGATTACCACCTTGCCAGATACCAGGTGTAGCCCACCTGCGAGACGAAGAATTGTGGCCAGTTCAGCAGCACGAACAGCGCTTTTTGGAACATCTATTCTTGCCAACTCGTCTTTAATGTCTGCTGTTAGTGCCATTTACTACTCCTTGCCCAAGTCACGGTGTCTGACCGTAACGGCGATGTCTTTGTTTCCCGCTAAAGCCTTACCGAGCTCAGTTGCGACAGCTACAGATCTGTGCTTACCACCGGTGCATCCAATAGCAATCGTCGCATAATGTTTGTTCTCACGATCATATCCGGAAAGAACTGGCGCAAGCGATTTAATGTAGCTTGTTACAAACTCCATCGCGCCCTCTTGAGACAGAACGTAATCACTTACCTGCTGGTCTAAGCCAGTGTATGGGCGTAGTTCTTCGTTCCAGAACGGGTTTGGAATGAACCGAACATCAGCAACATTGTCAGCATCTGCCGGGATACCGTACTTGAAACCAAAACTAACGATAGTTAGCAAGAGCTTGCTAGTTGCCTCAAGGGAGAAATGCTCTGCGGTCTTGGTGGAGAGTTGATGGACGTTCAAATCAGAAGTGTCGATGACCACATCGGCGGATTCCCGAAGCGGTAGCAGCCTTCTTCGCTCCTCAGCGATACCATCGAGAATTGTTCCGGTTCCCTGCAGCGGATGAGGCCGCCTGACCGACTCGAACCTTTTGACAAGAGTTCCGTCGTTAGCTTCTAGAAATGCCACTCTGACGCTTATGCTTTTACCTTCCAAAAGAGCAATGTTCTCCTCAAGCTCTGTAAAGAACTCGCCACCTCTAACATCGATAATTACTGCAAGTCTTGGAACAGGGGTCTTTGTATTCGAGAAAAGATCAGTTATTGGGCCCAGCATGATTGGGGGAAGATTGTCCACAACGTACCAGCCAAGGTCTTCAAGCGCGTTACCTACTGTAGAGCGGCCAGCACCCGACATACCTGTTACAACCAGCAGCTCGTGCCTTAGATTCTCGACCATTGCACCCTTTCGGGTCACAAGTCTAATCAAATTCCGACACGCCCGAGTGCGTTATTGCTCGAGCTGTATTCGCTCCAAAATATGACCTGCGAGCTCTCTTCCAATACCTGCAACATCTGAGATTTCCTCCAAAGTGGCAATCTTGAGGCGCTTTGCAGAGCCAAATCGTTTCAAAAGAGCCATCACTCGCTTTTCTCCAAGCCCTGGTATCTCAAGCAGCGTTGATGAGATGGCACTGGACCGCTTACGTCTAGAGGCGGTTAATGCGAACCTATGGGACTCATCTCGAAGCCGCTGTAACAAAAAGAGTTCCTCAGAGGCTCTTGGCAAGATGATTGGGTTTTCATTTCCTGGCAGCCAAACCTCTTCGAGGCGCTTCGCCAAACCGCAAACTGCAAGCCCTGTTACACCGCTAGCTTCAATTGCACGAGCTGCTGCGTTCACTTGCCCAATACCTCCGTCAACAACAATCAACGATGGCACGTAACTGAATCTGCCCTCATCAACGGTCTCTGGATCTCGAAGATACTTTAGTCTTCGCGTCAGTACCTGAAAGATAGCGTCGGTGTCATCTTGTGCTGAATCAATGTTGAACTGCCTATAGTGTGCCTTTTTGGGCAGGCCATCTTCAAACACAACCATGGAGCCAACAATGTCGGTGCCGGACAGATGTGAGATGTCGTAGCACTCAATACGCAGTGGCGCGTCGGAAAGGTCTAGGGCGGCAGCTAGTTTGTTCAGTGCCGCGGTGCGGGCAGCGAAATCAGAAACTCTTCTTGTTTTGTAAAGCGCCAAGGCATGTTCAGCATTTTCTAGCGCTGTCTGAGCCAATGCCGCCTTATCCCCTCTTTTGGGAACACGAAGAGAAACCGCCGAGCCACGCAACGCGGCAAGAAACAGCTCCAAATCACTAGAGTCTTCGGGTAGCGATGGAACCAAAACTTCCTTGGGTATTGAAGGTGCCTCTACCCCGGCTACCGGAGAGTAAGCGAACAAGACAATTTGTCGAACCAGATCGTCAAGACTTTGATCAAGCTCTTTGTCCATCGTCCATGCTCGTACTCCGCGAATACGTCCGCCACGAACAGAGAACAGTGAAATCGTGGCAGCTAGCTCATCGTGGGCAATTCCAAAAAGATCAGCGTCAGTTAAGTCGCTGAAAACCACGGTGCTTTTCTCAAGAACAGTTTCAAGCGCCTCAATGTTATCTCGAAGCCTTCCAGCCAGCTCGAAGTTCTCATTCTTGGAGGCTAAATGCATTTTCTCTCTCAAGATCTCAACCTGTTCAGGGTCCATGCCGCTCATGAAGTTAACGAGCTCCTTAGCGATGTCAACGTGCTCTTGCTCGGTTACTCGTGATACACAGGGCGCTGAACATTTGCCAATATCCGCCAAGAGGCATGGGCGATTACTTCTCTTTGCGGTTGCGAACACACCGGATGAACAGGACCGAACTGGAAAGGCTTTCAGAAGTGTGTCGAGTGTTTGTCTTAGTGCCCAAGCTTGGGTGTATGGGCCGAAGTATTTGACTCCTCTTAGCTCCCGGTTGCGAGTGACAAAAACGCGTGGGACCTTATCAGCCATAGAAACTGCAAGGTATGGATATGATTTGTCGTCTTTGAAGCGAATGTTGAAGGGTGGACTAAATTCCTTGATCCATGTGAATTCCAACTGCAAGGCTTCGAATTCAGTCTTTACTATGGTCCAGTCCACATCGACCGCGCTTTGCACCATGCGCCTCGTTCGCTCGTGCAGTGAATCAAGAGGTGCAAAGTAGCTTTGCAGCCTAGCCCTTAGGTTCTTAGCTTTCCCAACGTAGAGAATTCTTCTCTTGCTGTCATAGAAACGATATACACCCGGTCGTGTTGGTATTTCCGAGGTCTTTGGCCTAAACGAAAGCTCGTTTGCCATTTAGCTAAGTGCTTCCTTCAAGAATGTTCCCGTGAAGCTTGCCTTGTTCTTAGCTACCTGCTCCGGAGTACCTTCGGCAACGAGTTCGCCACCGCGGAACCCGCCTTCGGGGCCAAGATCTAGTAACCAGTCGGCAGACTTTATGACATCAAGATTGTGCTCAATCACGATTACAGTGTTGCCTTTGTCAACGAGAGAGTTGAGAACAATCAGCAACTTTCTAACGTCTTCGAAATGCAATCCAGTCGTTGGCTCATCAAGAACATATATGGTTCTACCCGTTGACCTGCGCTGCAGTTCGGTTGCAAGTTTGACTCGTTGGGCCTCTCCCCCAGACAGAGTGGTTGCGGACTGCCCCAAGCGAACATATCCAAGACCTACATCAACAAGAGTCACCAAGTATCGAGAGATCGAGTTTATGGCTTCAAAAAAGACAGCAGCCTCAGCAATCGGCATCTCCAAGACCTCAGAAATT
This sequence comes from Rhodoluna sp., assembly GCF_044232805.1. Taxonomy (GTDB): domain Bacteria; phylum Actinomycetota; class Actinomycetes; order Actinomycetales; family Microbacteriaceae; genus Rhodoluna. The sequence goes on along the minus strand of NZ_JBIILG010000014.1, from coordinate 7,411 downwards.
GACTTTCCCTTGTATTTGACTTGCAGCGTCTCGCGGTTGTACCTGGCTCCATGGCAAACCTCGCACAGAACGTATACATCCGGTAAGAAGTTCATCTCGATCCGTATTGTTCCATCTCCACTACAGGCCTCGCAGCGGCCTCCTTTTACGTTGAAGGAGAAGCGTCCCTGCTGGTAACCACGTGCTTTTGATTCGGAGGTTTCTGTGAAGAGCTTTCGAATGTGATCAAATACGCCTGTGTAAGTGGCAGGGTTAGAACGTGGTGTTCTACCGATAGGGTTCTGGTCGACGTGGACAACCTTGTCGAGTTGATTTACACCGGTTATCCGAGTGTGCTTGCCCGCAACAAGCTTCGCCCCGTTGAGAGAGTTTGCTAGAACGTTATACAAGATATCGTTCACCAATGACGATTTGCCTGAACCACTAACTCCGGTAACAGCAATAAAGACCCCGAGTGGAAAATTTACCGTCAGGTTCTTTAGGTTGTTTGCCTTTGCGCCAACGACAGAAAGGGTCCTTTTGGGATCAATGGCCCTTCGCTTTTTCGGTGTGGAAATGCTCTTTCTACCAGCAAGGTAGTCCCCGGTTATGGATGCCTTGTTCTGCAGGAGGTCTTTGTATGTTCCGGAGTGCACCACTGAACCGCCGTCGACTCCGGCACCTGGTCCGATGTCGACAATCCAATCTGAGGTCTTGATGGTGTCCTCGTCGTGCTCCACGACCACCAATGTGTTTCCAAGGTCTCGAAGCTTTAGAAGTGTTTCAATTAATCGCCTGTTGTCTCTTTGGTGCAAGCCAATAGATGGCTCATCAAGCACATAAAGCACTCCGGTCAGGCCTGAGCCGATCTGTGTTGCTAACCTAATGCGCTGTGCTTCACCACCCGATAGAGACCCAGCTGCTCTGGAAAGCGAGAGGTAATCCAACCCAACTGCCATTAGAAAATCCAGCCTTGCTCGAATCTCGCGCAGTACCTGTGCGGCGATCATCTCATCGCGCTTGTCAAGTTTGATGCCAGCGAAGAACTCGACGCACTGACCCAAGCTAAGCGATGCAACGTCGGCAATTGAGGACTTACCGACCCTTACGGCAAGAACCTCGGGCCTCAGTCTTGCGCCATCGCAAGCGGGGCAGTTGATCTCCCTTAGAAATCCTGCCCATTTACCTCTGGAGTAGTCGTTTTCAGACTCGAGGTACTTCCGCTCGATGTACTTTAGAACTCCCTCGAAGCCAGTTGTGTATCGCAATTCGCGACCGTACCTGTTCTTCCACTTCACCTGAACATCGAAGTCGTTTCCGTTAAGGACTGCAAATCTCACTTCTTCAGGTAAATCACTCCAAGGAGTCTTTAGCGAGAACGAAAGATCTTTTGCTAAGCCCTGAAGCATCCTAGAGAAGTAGTGAAACAATCCTTTTCCTTGGGTTGACCATGGCAGAATCACACCATCAAGAATTGATGCATCTGGGTCACCAATAACAAGATCCTCGTCGACTGCCATCTTGGTGCCAAGACCTGAACACGCTTGGCAGGCTCCGAAAGGCGCATTGAAGGAAAACGTGCGAGGCTCTATCTCCGTTAGAGCCAATGGATGATCATTCGGGCAAGACATCAGCTCAGAGAAACTTCGCTTAGCGTCCTTACCCTTTCGGTCCACAAAATCAATTGTTACTTTGCCTCCGGCAAGCTTTAGTGCGGTCTCAATTGAATCTGTGAGGCGGCCAGAGATTCCCGCCTTTATAGCCAAACGGTCCACAACCACAGCGATGTCGTGCTTGAAAGTCTTCTTTAGCGGCTTTGCGTCAGCCAGGGTTATAGTCTCGCCGTCTACAACAGCTCTTGCATATCCTTGTGAAATCAGATCGCGAAACAGGTCAGAGAACTCGCCTTTTTTCTGATCTACCAGTTCGGCGAGAACTTGGAACTTGGTTCCCTCGGAATTTTCAAGTATCTGATCAACAATCTGCTGCGGTGTTTGCTTGACAATTCTCTCGCCACACTCAGCGCAATAAGCGATTCCGATTCTCGCCCAGAGCAACCTAAGGTAATCGTGGATCTCAGTGATCGTTCCAACCGTTGATCTCGGATTACGATTTGTTGACTTCTGGTCGATAGAAACGGCAGGGCTAAGGCCCTCTATGAAATCGACGTCAGGGCGATCGACCTGACCCAAAAACTGCCTTGCATAGGCCGAAAGCGACTCGACATAACGCCTTTGACCCTCGGCAAATATTGTGTCAAATGCTAAAGAGGATTTACCTGAGCCTGAAAGTCCAGTGAAAACAACCAGAGAATTGCGCGGCATCTCAACCGTGATGTTTTTTAGGTTGTGAACCCGCGCACCCTTGACCACCAGATGGTCAAGATTCATTGTGTTTTTGGCGCTCATTCTTCCTAGCTTAGCTCTGAGCCACGCGGCTCTAGATGTGCCCAGCCTTTTTCATTTGCCTTAGTTCATGCTTGAGTTCGGCGATTTCATCGCGAAGCCTCGCCGCAAGTTCAAACTGGAGCTCGCTCGCGGCATGCCTCATTTGGGCGTCGAGATCCATAACAACCGCGAGAATCTCGTCCTGGGCCATGGCCGCAATGCCTCGGTTTGATCGCAGTGGGACTGCGGTTGCCTTACGGCCTTTAGCCTTCCCAAGTTCAGCGATAAGTTCAGCAGTGTCAAGCTCTTCGCGCTCGATCTGGTCTGTGATGTCAATAATCTTCTTCTGAAGTGGCTGGGGGTCGACACCAAGTTTCTTGTTGTAGGCAACCTGCTTCTCACGCCTTCTGGTGGTCTCATCGATTGCCTTACGCATCGACTCTGTGAGGTTATCGCCATACATGTGAACCTCACCATTGATGTTTCGAGCAGCCCTTCCAATTGTTTGCACCAAAGAAGTGGCTGAACGAAGAAAGCCCTCCTTATCTGCATCAAGTATTGCAACCAGAGAAACCTCCGGAAGATCAAGACCTTCTCGCAGCAAATTGATGCCAACTAAGACATCGAACACGCCTTGACGAAGCTGCCTAAGAAGCTCTACTCGTTTGAGAGTATCGACATCAGAATGCAGGTATCTTACTTTCACGCCGGCTTCAGATAGGAAGTCGGTAAGTTCTTCTGACATCTTCTTAGTGAGAGTGGTCACTAGAACACGCTCATTCTTAGCTGCCCTTAATCGAATCTCTTCAAGCAAGTCATCAATTTGACCTTTGGTTGGCTTGAGCACAATTTTTGGGTCTACTAGACCAGTAGGCCTGATTATCTGCTCGACCACACCATCGGCAGCAGCAAGCTCATACTTTCCGGGAGTCGCTGACAGATACACAGTCTGCCCGACTCGCTGCTGGAACTCGCTCCAGCGAAGGGGCCTATTGTCAAGCGCCGATGGCAGCCTAAAGCCGTGTTCAACCAAGGTTCGTTTTCTAGAAGAGTCGCCTTCGTACATAGCACCGATTTGCGGCACTGTGGCGTGCGATTCGTCAATTACTGTTAGGAAATCCTCTGGGAAATAATCAAGTAGACAAGATGGTGGTTCCCCCGCAGCTCTGCCATCGATGTGCCTCGAGTAGTTCTCGATTCCTGAGCAAAAACCGAGCTCTCGAATCATCTCTAGGTCAAAGTTTGTTCTCATCTTGATTCGCTGGGCTTCGAGCAACTTTCCGGCTGATTCAAACTCGCGCAGTCTTGCAGCTAGTTCGTTTTCGATCTCTTCAATGGCACGCCCCATCTGCACCGGAGAGGCTACATAGTGACTGGCAGGAAAAATCCCAACAGAGTCAAGTTTCTTTATGACATCACCCGTCAACGGGTGTAGCGAGTAGATCGCTTCAATTTCGTCACCAAAGAACTCGACTCGCGTTGCAAACTCATCGTAAACGGGGATTATTTCAATGGTGTCGCCCTTAACGCGGAAGTTGCCTCTGGAGAAATCAATGTCGTTGCGCTGATACTGGATTTTCACGAACTCTCTGATGAGCTCATCTCTATCAATTTTTTGACCAACTTGAAGTGGGATTGATTGGTCCAAGTACTCCCTTGGGGCACCTAGCCCGTAGATGCAGGAAACGGTGGATACTACGATTACATCTCGTCTGGACAGTAGGCTCATGGTGGCTGAATAGCGAAGCCGCTCAACTTCCTCGTTGATGCTGGAATCCTTCTCAATGAAAGTGTCGGTTTGCGGCACGTAAGCTTCCGGCTGGTAGTAGTCGTAGTAGCTAACGAAGTACTCAACTGCGTTATTTGGAAACATCTGCCGAAGCTCCGTTACTAGCTGTGCGGCAAGAGTCTTGTTGTGTGCCATGACAAGAGTTGGGCGTTGAAGGGCTTCAATAAGCCAAGCCGTTGTTGCTGACTTACCTGTTCCGGTTGCCCCAAGCAAGACAACGTCCTTTTCACCCGCGCTTATTCGACGGACCAAATCAGCAATTGCCGTTGGTTGGTCGCCTGAGGGTTTGAAATCGCTTTCCACCTTGAAGGGCGTAAAAGATCTAGTTCGCTGCACGCTAACCCTTCGCCTTTGCTGCCTCGAGTAATTTTGTCCAAACCTCAGCGACTTGAAGCCTCGTTTGCTCCTTTGTTCCAGAGCTATCAATAACGTAGTTTGCCCTTGCCCTGCGCTCAGCTGAGCTTGTTTGGGCTCCAATTCGTGCCCTGGCGTCGGCTTCGGCCATCTGTCGAGAGTTCATTAGTCTGGCTACCTGATTCTCAACCCCGGCCTCAACTGTGATGATGGCATCGAAGGGGTAATCAACATTGGCTTCAACCAAAAGCGGCACGGCGTAGACGACGATGTCCGAGGCTTGCTCGCTGATAAGTTTCGTTGTCCGCTCCTTTATCAAAGGATGCAGGATCTTCTCAAGCTCAATTCTTTTCTCAGCATCGGCAAACACGATATTTCCCAATTTGATGCGGTCTAGTTCACCGCTTGGAAGTAGAATCTCAAAGCCAAATGCTCCAACAACCTGCACGAGACCTGTAGACCCAGGAACAACGACCTGTCTGGCAACCTGATCTGCATCGACGGTGCTTGCACCAAGCTCCCCCAACAAGCTTGCGACATAGGACTTACCAGAGGCTATGCCACCTGTTAGTCCGACGAGATACATTAACCCATTCTATAAAGCTCGAAACGGGGCTCTGGAATATCCAGGCCCCGATTCAAAAACTGCTTTTCTTCTATTCTTTGTCCGCAAGCTTGTCACGCAAAGCACCGAGTGACTGATCGTCGGAGAGTGTGCCTGCTGATTCTTCTGCAGAACTACTTGACTCAACAGGTGTTTGGCTCGGCGCAGGTACATCCGGCAAAGAGGCTGCAAGCTCATTTGCAACAGCAACCTGCTTCTTGTGTTCTGCCCAGCGAGCGTTGGCTTCGGAGTATTCCTTCTCCCACTTGGCCCTTGCCTCTTCGTGGCCAGGCTGCCATTCGCTAGTTGCAGGGTCGAAGCCATCCGGGTACTTGTAGTCACCCTTCTCGTCGTACTCCGCGTACATTCCATAAAGTGCAGGGTTGAAGTCCTTACCCTCTGGATCAACTTCTTCAAGCGCCTGCTTCAAGGAAAGTGAGATTCTTCGTCTTTCAAGGTCAATGTCAATGACCTTGACGAAGACATCCTGGTTTGCAGACACAACCTGCTCAGCTAATTCGATGTGCTTGGTTGATAGCTCAGAGATGTGAACAAGTCCTTCGATGCCATCAGCAACACGAACGAAAGCACCGAATGGAACAAGCTTGGTCACCTTGCCTGGTGCGTACTGGCCAATCGAATGAGTTCTAGCAAATACTTGCCAAGGGTCCTCTTGAGTTGCCTTCAGAGACAGTGAAACCCTCTCACGCTCTTGATCAACTTCCAAAACCTCTACAGTTACTTCTTGACCGATCTCGACGACTTCTGACGCATGCTCGATGTGCTTCCAAGAAAGCTCTGACACGTGGACCAAACCGTCTACGCCGCCAAGGTCAATGAATGCACCGAAGTTTACAATCGATGAAACAACACCAGTTCTAATCTGACCCTTAGCAAGATCTGCGAGGAAGGTAGACCTGGATGCAGATTGACTCTGCTCGAGTAATGCTCGTCTTGAAAGAACAACGTTGTTGCGGTTCTTGTCTAGCTCAAGAATTTTTGCTTCAACTTCTTGACCAAGATAAGGAGCTAGGTCACGAACACGGCGAAGCTCAATAAGGGAAGCGGGTAAGAAACCCCGGAGACCGATATCAACGATGAGACCACCCTTGACGACTTCAATGACAGTTCCAGTAACGGTAGTGTCAGCTGCCTTGATTTTCTCAACATCACCCCACGCTCTCTCGTATTGAGCACGCTTCTTTGAAAGTATTAGGCGACCTTCTTTGTCTTCCTTCTGCAATACAAGAGCTTCGATGGTGTCGCCAACTGAGACGATGTCTCCTGGGTCAGCATCGTGGCGGATTGAGAGTTCACGGGAAGGAATAACACCTTCGGTCTTGTATCCAACATCTAGCAGAACCTCGTCGCGATCAATTTTTACAACGGTTCCTTGAATAAGGTCTCCGTCATTAAAGAACTTGAGGGTTTTTTCAACGGCTGCTAGGAATTCTTCGGCTGTGCCAATGTCGTTGATGGCAACTTGCTTTGGGGCCTTGGTGGTTGATTCTGTTGTCATAGAGAAAGGTGCTCCATTTGCTTTGCATACTCAGGTCGCGATAGCGCTCCATAAAAGGAGGGAAATTGCTACCGCAACGGCGGATAAGGGATTGCGCTCTCGCGCCCCATAAGCCTACCTGCTAACGCGGTTGGAGACAAAGCTCTAGTGAGCGGCCTTGTCCCAGCTCTTGCCAGTCCCGATTTGGACATCCAAGGGGACCGACAACTTCACAACATTGGACATTTTGTCCAAAACCAGCTCCTCTAAGGCCTTTGCCTCCCCCGCGAAGACCTCAAAAACCAGCTCATCGTGAACTTGAAGAAGCATCCTTGATTGCATTCGAGTAGCCTCGATTGCCTCCTGAATCTGATTCATCGCCATTTTCATGATGTCAGCAGCGGTTCCTTGGATTGGGGCGTTCAAGGCGGCCCGACGCGCATTTTCCCTAACTTGAAATATCGAACTGTTCAGATCATCAAATGGTCTTCGGCGCCCATGATAGGTAGTGGTGTACCCAACAGCCTTGGCGTCCTCTACAACCTTGGCTAGATACCTTCTTACTCCCCCGAATCGCTCGAAGTAATCCTTCATTAATTGCTTCGCGTCGGCATTGGACAGACCCAGCTGCTTGGCTAACCCGTACTCGCTTAACCCGTACACCAAGCCATAGCTCATGGCCTTTACTTGAGCACGCATTTCGGAAGTCACCTCCAGGGGTTTTACGCCGAAGATTCTCGAGCCTACAAACCGGTGGAGATCCTCACCCGCTTTGAAAGCTTCGATGAGACCTGGGTCTT
>NZ_JBIILG010000045.1:0-8232 GCF_044232805.1 Rhodoluna sp. | reverse complement strand
TCATGATCGAACCAACCGTTAAAGTCGCCGCGATGCGCTTAGCTCGCCGCGCTGAGATAATTCTTGAAAAAACAGAATTCTCGAGATCACGAGCCATTACTCTGCGAGGTGCCCTGGCAAGTGGCGTGCCATACATGGCACCTTTTGCTGGCTTCTTCTTTTGATTCGGGCGTTCCATAGCTTTTACTAGCCTTCTAAAGCTTCGAGAATTTCCGGGACCATCTTGTAAACATCTCCGCAGCCCATTGTGACGATGAAATCCCCAGGGCCAGCCAAATTCGATGCCACCTTCGGAGCCTCCGACCAAGTTTTGACGTAGTGAATCTTTTTCTGATCAACGAAAGCGTTCAGAATCAGCTCCCCGGTTACTCCAGGTTCGGGATCTTCCCTGGCTGCATAGATGTCCAAAAGAACTACTTGATCACTGGCAGCTAAGGCCTGTGCGAACTCCTTAGCAAACAATCTGGTTCTTGAATAAAGATGAGGTTGAAAAACAGTGACAAGTTTTCCGCTACCCACTACCGCTCGGGCACCGCTTAGAGCTGCCGTTACCTCAGTCGGGTGATGTGCGAAATCGTCGTAGACTCTCACACCTCGTCTCTCGCCATGAAGCTCGAAACGCCTCTCAGTGCCCGAAAATTTTGCAACCTCCTCAAGTGCTTTTTCGAAATCAAAACCCAAACCAATCAAGGTGGCAACTGCGCCAGCGGCATTAATGGCATTGTGCCTACCCGCGATGCGAAGGGTAGAACCGAGCGTCTGGTTTTTGTAACTGAGGCTAAAGCTCACCTGTGCATTGTCAACAATGTCACTTACCCTCACATCCGAAGAAGCGGATTCACCAAAGCTAATCATTGGTTTAACAACAAGCTTGGCAACAGCTACCGATCCAGCATCTTCCGAGTTGATGACAACTAGCTCTTTTGATTTGTTGGCGAAGTCGGCGAAGACCTGGTGGAAAGCTTCGATGCTGCCATAGTGATCGAGGTGGTCGGGATCAACGTTGGTAATTAGGGCAACTGAAGTATCGTAGTGAAGAAATGACCCATCGGATTCATCGGCCTCTATTACAAATAGTTCACCCTTGCCGCTGCCGGAGCTGGCGCCAATAGAACTGATGACTCCCCCGTTTACAAAGCTTGGGTCTTCACCTAGCCCCAACAACGCGGTGATTATCATTCCCGTGGAAGTGGTCTTGCCGTGCGCCCCGGCTACGGACACAAGTCTTTTCTTGGAAGCTAAATGCGCCAGTGCCTGCGAGCGATGAAGAACCGGAATCTGTTTCTTAATCGCGAGCAAATACTCGGGGTTATTCGGCCAGAGAGCACTTGTGATAATTACGGTATCGGCTTTAGCTAAATTCGCCTCATCATGTCCGATGGTTATCTTGGCACCCAGGCTCTCCAGGGCCAGAATGTTTGGGCTGGACCTAACATCACTTCCAGATACCCGGTGCCCCAAACCTATAAGAATCCGTGCAATACCGCTCATACCAGAGCCGCCAATGCCAATGAAGTGAACATTGCCAAGATTATTTGGAACCGGCACAGAAAAGTCTGGTTTTATCATCTTCTTGACACTACCTCGTCGATCAAGGCGATAAAACGCTCGGTTCCATCTAGCACGCCAGCTTGCTTGGCCGATTCCGACATTTGAGCGAGCCGTTTTGAATCCGAAATCAATGGAATCAGTATCGACCTCACATACTGCTCATCGAATTCCTTGTCTGTGGCTGTTATCGCTCCGCCCGCAGCAAGAACATCTAGCAAGTTAAACTTCTGCTCTCCATTGCCAACCCCATATGGAATGTAAAGAGCAGGCAAACCAACCGCGGAGAACTCCGAAACTGTTGCCGCTCCTCCACGAGACACCGCAAAGTCACTGGCTGCAATAGCTAACTCCATTTGGTCCACGTAGCAAACTCTTTTGTATTCGGGCTCAGAAACCTCTGCTAGCTCACTGGATGCTCCGATGATGTGCAGAACTTGAACGCCCGCTGCTGCGAGCACGGCTCTAGATCTATCGATAGTTTGGTTGATGCTTCTTGCCCCTTGAGAGCCCCCAGTAACTAGAAGCGTTGTCGTTTGAGGCTTTAGTCCAAAAAACTTTCTTGCCGCTTCAACATCTTTAGATCTTGCCAATGCCGTTATTGCTGGCCGGATAGGCATACCAACAAATTCAGAGTTAGCCAGGTTGGCAGATCTGAAGGCCTTGCCGGCAGCCGAAGCGAAGCGATTACCTAGACGGTTTGCAATTCCAGGCAACGCGTTCCCCTCATGCAAAACAAGAGGAACTTTCAATTGCTTTGCCGCGAGATACGCCGGAGCGCTCACATATCCGCCAAACCCAACAACGGCCGTAATCTTGTGCTGCTTGATGTACTTTTTTACCTGCCTAACGCAAGCAAGAAAGCGAAAAGGAAACACGAGTGCATAAAAGCCAAGCTTGCGCGGAAATGGAAGTTTTTCAATAAGTAGCAGTGGCAGTCCCGCCTCTGGAACAAGCCTTGACTCCAATCCAGAACTGGTTCCGAGAACAAAAACCTTATCGCCTTGGTTTTTTGCTAGCAGCGCCGAAGCGATGGATAAAAGCGGGTTGACGTGACCTGCCGTGCCTCCCCCTGTCAAAAGATAATTCGTCATCGTCTGTTAGACCTAGCGCCGTTTCGATGATTATCTTTCTCAATCGCCAGTACTATTCCAATTGCCCCGAGCGTGGCTATCAAAGATGAACCACCTGCAGAAATCAACGGTAGAGGAACTCCCAAAACAGGCAGAACCCCAAGAACTACTGCAATGTTCACTGCGGATTGGGACACAATCCAGACGATGACACCAATGACTATGACTCTGCCGAAGCTCGAATCAGATCGGTTCATTATTCCGATAAGAGAAGAAACTAGTAACGCAAAGATTCCAATCACCACGAGGGCTCCAATGAGACCGAGCTCCTCACCTATCACGGCAAAAATAAAGTCGTTCTCAACTTCAGGAATCCAGGACCATTTCATCTTTGAATTGCCTAAGCCAACCCCAAACACTCCCCCAGCAGCAAGAGCCCACGTCCCATGCTCGTACTGCCAGTTGAAAGCGTCAGATGAGGCAGAGTCAGGATTAAGCCAAGCGTTTATTCTTGCCATACGTGAGGCACTTGAAAAGGCTGCCAAAGCACCTGCGATTGCTACTCCAACAAAGACTTGAATCAGAGGCCTGAGAGGAGCTCCAGTGATAACTAGTGTGCCGAAAACGATGAGCGCAATGATGATTGCTGTTCCCAAATCTCTACCAAGCATCACAAGCGCCAACGCCGCTCCTCCGACAATGAGCACAGGCAGCAACACTCTTCTCGGGTCATCAAGCTCATGCTCACGGTTACTAACAAACCAGGCCATATACATAATTAGAGCGACCTTTAGAAACTCCGCGGGCTGAAGGGTGAACCCAGCAATAGAAATCCAGTTAGTGTTTCCGTTGACTGTGATACCAATAAACGGCACCGAAAGCTGAAGCGCGAACCCAAAAACCACCGCGGCTTTCACTAGATTCTGAATTACTTTGAGCTTGAGACTTGAGATGAAAAGCATCGCCCCGAGACCTACCACGGCGTAAAGCGACTGCCTAGAAAAAACGTAGAAAGCATCTCGGTTTGCAACTAGCGAATCGATTGAAGATGACGAGAGCACCATCACGAGACCAAAAACAACCAGAAATCCCGTTAGCCCTGCAAGTCGGTAGAAGTAAATCGATTCCGCCTGGAAGTTATCCCTTAGCCACTCGGCTATTCTTTGACGCCGTTCACCCTTGGGGCGGAATGACTTAGCTTTCATGCCAGCTAACACTTTGGATTTTCTAGAGCCCCTGACTTTAGACACTGGATCCTCCAACTATTTTCACAACCGCTTCCGAAAACCTCATGCCGCGATCTTGATAACTTTCGAACTGATCCATTGAGGCAGCCGCTGGGGCAAGTAGAACAACATCCCCGGCTTCTGCGGAGCTCGAAGCGAATTCAACAGCTCGTTCCATGACATTGTCGCAATCGGCAACTTCGAACACGGTGACAGCTGGTGCTAACGTCGCAAAATTCTCAAGAATTTCCTTACGATTGACACCTATTACAACGGCTGAACGTAAGCGCTTGGCAAATTTTGCAATCAAGCCCGAAATGTCCACTCCCTTGAGCTGTCCACCAAGAATCCAGACCACGCTCTCAAATGAAGATAGCGAAGCCGATGCGGCGTGGGCATTAGTTGCTTTGGAGTCATTAATGTAACGAACGCCGTCTTGTTCTAGCACCAGCTCGATTCGATGGGAAGAAACACGGAAGTTCCGCAATGCCTCTCGACAGGCCGCAGGTGGCACACCAAAGGACCTTGCTAACGCAGTTGCTGCTGCTATGTTGCTAAGCAGATGCGGCGTTAGAACTCCCAACCCATGGAAGTCTTCGAGGCTGGCAATCTCCAAAGCGCTATCGGCACGTTGGTCCAAAAATGCTCGGTCAACTAAGAATTCGTCGACGTATCCAACATTGCTAGGTTTTGGTGTTCCGAGGCCAAAACCAATTGCTCTGGCACCATCCTGGACCGTTGCAGCCTGAACCATCTGTTCGGTAGCGGAATCTTCGAGGTTGTAGATGCAGGCAACTTTTGTTCCGTGATAGATACGCTCTTTACTGAGTCGATAGGCCTCAAAGCTGCCGTGCCAATCCAGATGATCCTCGGCAATGTTTAGGCACGTAGCGCTAAATGGCTCAATGTGATTCATGTAGTGCAGCTGAAATGAAGAAACTTCGACAACCAGTACTTCGAACTCTGCAGGGTCTCGAATGCAGTCCAGAATTGGTTTCCCGATGTTTCCGCAGGCCACAGCTCTAACTCCGGAGGCAAGAAGCATAGCTTCGGTTAGCTCAACCACCGTGGTTTTTCCATTTGTTCCGGTGACGCAAATCCACTCTTGTTTGACGTCAAACCTGTCTCTAAGCCTCCAAGCCAAATCGAGATCTCCCCAAATAGGAATATCTCTGTCAACTGCGCTTTGCACGAGAGCATTGGTGGGCGCAACGCCGGGTGAAACAACAATAAGGTCTGGGTTGAAATCCTCGATTGCAATTTGTTGTTCGGTGAGTTTCCCGATAGCCGAAGGTATTCCAAGCACTTCGACGATGTCCAAAATTTCAGCGGAGGCGGAATCGGCTACAACTAGCACTTTGGCTCCTAGCTCATGAAGTGTGTCTGCAACCGAGAATCCAGTTTTTGCCAATCCAACAACTACGACTGAGATTGAAGACCAATCGGAGTGCCAACTGGAAAGGTGATCCAGAGAATCCAATTTGTTAGCCATAAATCCACTCAAGGTAAAACAGTCCGATTCCAGACAAGACCGAAAGTCCTGCAATGATCCAGAATCTGACCACTACAGTTATCTCGGCCCAGCCCTTCAGCTCAAAATGATGGTGCAAGGGACTCATCAGGAAAATACGTTTACCCTTGGTGATTTTGAAGTAAGCCCGCTGCAAAATAACTGAACCGGTAACAATAACGAACAAGCCACCAACTAGCACGAGCAGGATTTCAGTTCTCGAAAGAATCGCTAGTGCCGCAAGAGCACCTCCCAAGCTCATTGAGCCAGTGTCCCCCATGATGATTTGCGCCGGAGTGGTGTTCCACCAGAGGAACCCGATTCCCGCTCCAGTAATCGCAGCAGCAATAACTGCAAGATCTAGAGGGTCACGAACTTCATAACAACTCGCAACATTTTCAATAACTCGCGCGCAGTCCTGATTAAATTGCCAAAACCCAATCACGGCATAGGCGCCGATGGCCATAATGCTGGCGCCGATGGCTAACCCATCCAGTCCATCGGTGATGTTAACGCCATTCGACGTTGCTGATATAAGTAGGAATATCCAAAGGACCAGCAAAATCGAGCCGACGACACTGCCAAACATCATCAAGTCAAAACCGGTGTCCCGGATAACGGATATCTGTGTAGAAGCCGGAGTTACCCCGCGTTCGTTTGGGCTTCCGAATGCAAAAAACGCGAAGGCCACAGCCACGACAGCTTGACCCGCAATCTTGGCCCAGCCGCCAAGCCCCAGGGACCTTTGTTTATGAGTCTTGATGAAATCGTCAATGAATCCGACAATTCCTAGTCCAACCATCGCCAGGATAACCAGCAGCGCCGAAATTGATGGTGCTTCACCGTTGATTAGCTTTCCAGTGAAGTAACCAATGACAGATGCAAAAATAATGACAACGCCACCCATTGTGGGAGTGCCTCGTTTGATGTGATGAGTCTTGGGTCCATCCTCGCGAATGAACTGCCCCCATTTCCACTTCCGGAAAAGCCAAATAAATGCCGGGGTCAAAAACAATGTAAACGCCAAGCTGATAGCCCCAGCGGCAAGTAATGCTCTCACTTGACTGCCTCCATAAGCTGGTCTCCCAGAACCCTTAGGTTTGCTGACTTGGAGGATTTAACCAAGACAGTATCGCCTTGAGAGAGTATCCCACGCAGATACACCAAAGCCTCGTCAATCGAGAGGAAAAACTTTGATTCGCCGTCCCATGAGCCTTCTTGACTAGCCCCCATGTGAATCACTTTGGCCTTTTCGCCAACCACAACAAGTTGATCAATGTTTAGCCGCACAACAAGTCTTCCTATGCTGTCGTGCTCTGACACCGACACGTCACCGAGCTCGGCCATGTGTCCAAGCACTGCAATGGTTCTTGAGCCGAATCTGCCAAGTTGTGCCAAAGTCTGAAGTGCGGCTTTCATGGAATCAGGGCTCGCGTTGTAGGCGTCGTTGATTACCGTCACGCCGTCGGCTCTAACTACCCGTTGCATTCTCCAGCGCTCAGCAAGCTGAATTGACCCAAGTGCCTCAGCGATGATCTGCTTGCTCACTCCCAGCAAATGTGCTGCGCAAGAAGCAGCCAGTGCGTTCATGACGTGAACGTCTCCGAGAATGTTTAAACGAATGGTTTGCTCATCACCATCTGGCCAGTGCATCGTGTAGCTGGTTCCATCCACCATCGTGGTCACATTCGAAGCTCGGTAACTCGCCTCAGCGCTTGTACCAAACCAACTAACTGCAGACTTGGTTACCTGATGCATGTCGCGAACGTAGCTGTCGTCAACGTTTAGTACCACTTTGGCCCCCGGCCGTAATGCGCTAGCAAGTTCAGATTTGATCTTTGCTGTGACATCAATGCCACCGAACTCTCCAACATGGGCCAGGCCAACTTTCAAGATAATCCCGATGTCAGGGTCTGCCATTTTGGCTAGATACTCGATGCTGCCAATACCCTCGGCACCCATTTCAACAACAAGAAATTCTGTTTGCTCGTCAGCACGCAAAATAGATATCGGAGCCCCGACTCGATTGTTGAAGGATTCGATCGGGGCAATAGTTGGTCCCACCCGGCTAAGAATCTCTCGAAGCATGTTCTTTGTGGTTGTTTTACCATTTGAACCAGTGATCCCAACAACTTTCAGCTTGCCTTTGGGCTTGAGCGCGCCAACCAACCAAGAAGCCAAGACGCCAAGTGCTTCTTCGCTGTTTTTTACAACTATCTGATTAATTGGTTCCGGCAATTGCCTTTGCACGACCGCGGCAATAGCACCTCTAGCCAAAGCGTCACCAACAAAGTTGTGACCGTCTGTAACCTCGCCAGGCCTGGCAAAAAACAGGCCGCCTGAACTAATTAGCTTGGAATCGGTCTCGACAGTTCCAGATACTTCAGCAGTTGCATCGCCCACCAAGGTGCCATTCAAAATTTGCGCCAGATCGCTGAGTCTTAGATTGATCATGATCTTCTACCACTCCGTTGGGATGTCCGGAGAGACACTTGTCGAGGGTGAAATTCTGTTGGTCAAAAGCACTTGAGAAAGAATCTTTTGATAGCTAGTCACGGCCGCTTGAGAGTTTGTGTAAACCTGTTTCGGTTTGTAAACCATTACTCCAATTGCATACTGGGGATCTTCGGCTGGAGCCATTCCTAGGAACGAAGTGGCAAAGTAATCTCCGTAGCCAGAGCCTTCTGGGATTTCTGCGGTGCCAGTTTTACCAGCGGAACGATAACCGGGGACAGCGGTAGCTCTACCAATCGCCCCGTCTTCGACAACTTCCTCAAGCATCAAAACGACCTCTTGGGCGGTTTGTGCTGATACCACTTGGGTGGCGGTTGATTTCGGTATCGAAGTCATATCTCCGTTTTCGTCTCTGCAACCA
>NZ_JBIILG010000044.1:0-8697 GCF_044232805.1 Rhodoluna sp. | reverse complement strand
CCGATTAGTGCCAGCTTGCGCGAGAAGGCACAAGCAATTATCGACGCTATCAAGTAGTAATAGAATCAACTCGAAGCCCGGCCCAGCCTTACGGCTGAGCCGGGCTTTGAGCAAAAATCAGTCTTGAATCACCTATTTGCCGAGGAGAATGATGTCATCACAAGCTCCAGTTGTGAAGCGTCGAATAGGTGACGTTGTTTTTTCTAATCTTGCACTGAGCTCAGGTGTCTCAATTCTGGTGATACTCGCCGCTGTTGCCATCTTCTTGTTTGCTGAATCAGTCCCCGCGTTCTTGAGTGAGCAAGACGCTGCCCCAGATGGATTCTTTAGCTATGTGGCGCCATTTCTTTTTGGAACGGTAGTGGCCTCGATTATCGCCCTGCTAATTGCCACCCCATTGGCAATTGGAATTGCACTATACATTTCACACTTTGCACCGAGGCGCGTTTCTCAGGTAATCGGGTACTCCATCGACTTGCTAGCAGCAATTCCATCCGTTGTTTACGGGTTATGGGGGATGCTTGTATTGGCCCCTTTTCTAAACCCCAGCTATCTCTGGCTGAATGAAAACTTGGGCTGGATTCCGTTTTTTGAAGGACCTGTTTCCGCAACCGGCCGAACCATGATGACTGTTGGAATCGTCCTAGCAATCATGATTTTGCCAATCATGGCAGCTCTAATTAGGGAGATTTTTCTCCAAACCCCAAGGCTTCACGAGGAAGCAGCGCTGGCTCTAGGCGCAACCCGTTGGGAAGTTATCAAAATGGCAGTGCTCCCATTCGGGAGAGCGGGAATTATATCTTCGGCAATGCTTGGCCTCGGAAGAGCTCTGGGCGAAACTATGGCGGTAGCACTTGTTTTGTCTGGATCTGGAGTGATTACCTTCGCCCTGCTGACCTCGACAAACCCAAATACAATTGCTGCCAACATCGCTCTCCAGTTCCCAGAATCCTCCGGGACATACACAAGCTTGCTAATTGCCACCGGTTTAGTTCTATTTGGTATCACTATGGCGATCAACATGCTTGCCAGGTGGGTAATTTCTCGTCGCAGTGAATTCTCTGGGGCTAACTAATGAGCGCGATTACAATGACCGCAAACTTCCGAGGCACACGTGGCCTTCCTAAGTGGCTAGCACCAACTATTCTTGCTGTCGCGGGAATTGTCTCGTTTGCAATAAACGCTTCGTTGGCAGGCTCCAACGAAGAATCAACCCAGATTAATTTGTTGTCGGTAGCGCTTTTAGCTGCAATTGTGTTTTCGCTGTCTTTCTATTTGGCTTCAAGGCTTATCGAGGGAAAGAGAAAGTCGGCTGATCGACTTGTAACAATATTGGTTACCAGCGCATTTTCCTTGGCACTTGTGCCGCTTGTATCTTTGGCCTGGACTGTTGTCGAAAAGGGAGCGGCAAGATTCGACTTGGAATTCTTTACTTTCTCAATGCGAAATGTGGTCGGTGAAGGCGGCGGCGCCTTCCATGCAATTGTCGGAACTCTCCAAATAACAGGATTTGCCACTCTTATATCAGTCCCTATCGGGATCATGACAGCCATTTATCTTGTTGAATACGGCCGTGGCCCCTTGGCACGAGCGGTGACATTCTTTGTTGACGTCATGACTGGAATTCCATCCATTGTTGCCGGATTATTTGCTTACGCTGCCTTCGTGGTAATTTTTGGCCCCGGCGTTCGTATGGGAATCGGTGGTGCAATTGCACTGAGTGTTCTGATGATCCCTGTTGTGATTCGTGCAACAGAAGAAATGTTGAAAATCGTTCCAAATGAGCTTCGCGAAGCCTCTTACGCTCTAGGAGTTCCGAAGTGGCTGACTGTCACAAAGGTTGTATTACCCACTGCCCTGGCCGGAATTGCAACAGGTGTGATGATTGCAATTGCCCGAATCATTGGCGAAACTGCCCCGTTGCTGATTATTGCTGGCTTTACCGCCTCTACAAACTTCAACCCCTTTGACGAGCGAATGATGACCTTGCCTGTTTTTGTCTACACTTCTTATGCGAACCAAGGCTCTGATGCTCAGGCGTATATAGATAGAGCCTGGACCGGGGCCCTAGTTTTGATGCTGATCGTGATGCTATTGAACCTCGTTGCCCGCCTAGTCTCCAAATACTTCTCACCGAAGGGATAGAAAAATGTCAATGAGAATAGAGCTCAGCTCTCTGAATGTCTATTACGGTAGCTTCCTTGCCGTAGAAGACATAAACATGACCGTGGAGCCAAACTCCATCACTGCCTTTATTGGCCCCTCTGGATGTGGTAAGTCAACCCTGATTCGGACTCTGAATCGGATGCATGAAGTAATTCCAGGTGCCTACGTCAAGGGTAGTTTGACCATGAACGGTGAGGATATTTACGCACCATCGGTGGATCCAGTAAAGGTTCGTCGTCAAGTAGGAATGGTTTTCCAAAGACCCAACCCTTTTCCCACCATGACAATCAAGGAAAATGTCCTTTCTGGATATCGACTGAACAACAACAAAATGTCTAAATCAGACGCTGATGCAATTGCCGAGAAAGCGCTAAAAGGCGCAAACCTGTGGAACGAAGTTAAGGATCGACTCGACAAACCAGGCTCTAGCCTCTCTGGTGGTCAGCAGCAAAGACTCTGTATCGCGAGAGCAATCGCAGTTGAGCCAAACGTGATCTTAATGGATGAGCCAACCAGCGCTCTAGACCCGATCTCCACTGCTGCAATCGAGGATTTAGCTATCGAGCTAAAGGAAAACTTTACCGTTGTCATTGTGACTCACAATATGCAGCAGGCGTCCCGAATTTCCGACATGACAGCATTCTTCACCATTGCCGACACAGGACTTCCTGGAAAACTGATCGAGTATGACAAGACGGACACGATTTTTTCCAACCCCAAGCAAAAGCAGACAGAAGATTACATCTCCGGAAGATTTGGTTAGAGTCGATCCGAAAGACTCTGGTGCTCAACCGCCACTAGCCTCGGCTTCTTTCCAGCAGTAGTTAGATGTAGCACGACAAATTCTGCTGGCTTCAAACTCTTCGCTTCAAGAATTAACTTTGCTAAAGCCGGTTCCGCGTAACTTGCCAGAACTTCTGTAATTGTTGGAAGAGTTGGTCGGTGCGTGCATAGGACCGAGGAGCGAGCATCAGAGAAAAGCTGCTTGGCAACCTTGGCAGTTCTTGCCGGGCCTTTCGCATTGCCCATTTCTGAAAGCTCTCCTCGCTCGATGAGCTTGTATCGGTGCGCTTTGGCGTAGGGGCCGATTGTGTCGCGGCACCTTCTCCAAGGGCTCGTAAACACCCTTTTTGGCCCGTACGCACTCAATAGCCGAATCAACTCTTTGGCTTGCTTCTTGCCATCCGGGAGCAGGGGTCTCTTCCCATCTTCACCCACGTAGTCAGCTCTCGGGGTGGCGGCAGCGTGCCTGAGAATGATCAACGGCTTGGTCTTGAGCATCCCGCTTTTTCTAAGTTCTAAGAGTTCTTGCAGTAACTCTCGATCGTGCACATAGCTCAGTTTGGAAAAAGCCTCATCTGCCTTTATCCATACCACTTCAGAGATTTCATCGTTGGGTTTGAACTTGGAGCTTGCAAGAGTTTTGTCGCTGACTCTTGCTGCCCAGTAGTGCACAATTTTGTTCCTGGATTTATCGAGTGGGTAGGTCATGGTCTGGAGTGGAACGCCGAGCTTTATCTTTAGCCCAGTTTCTTCTTTTATTTCGCGGACAGCAGTTTCGGCTAGCGTCTCACCGGGGTCTACCTTTCCTTTTGGGAAGGTCCAGTCTTGATACCTAACTCGATGAACAAGTGCTACAAGGAGACTACTTTTTTCCTCGCGCCAACAAACTGCTCCAGCAGCGTAAACATCCACGAAACTAGCTAACCTGACGCGCGGTTATGGAGCGCATGACGGCGTCCTGGAAATCACCTAGGGCAATACCCGAGTCATTGAATTGTTTCCTGTCCCAACTGCCATCGGCACCAAGATCCCAGCCAGCCACATCATCAGCCATTGCTAGCGAGAACATAGTTCGAGTGCGGTCGATATGCTCCGGCTCGATTAGGCGAACTAGCACCTCAACGCGACGATCTAGGTTTCGATGCATCATGTCGGCAGAACCGATGTAGATTTTTGAATCCCCGCCGCCTTCGAACCTAAAAACGCGGCTGTGCTCAAGGTACCGTCCCAAGATTGAACGCACTCTAATGTTTTCGGATAAACCCTTTACCCCCGGCTTCAGAGCACACATTCCTCGAACCAAGACGCGCACTGGAACCCCTGCGCGGGAGGCTCGATAAAGCGAGTCGATAATTCCTTCGTCAACAAGAGCATTGACCTTGATATCAATTCCCGAGGCTTTACCAGCTGCGTGATGTGCAATTTCCTGGTCAATTAGATCGGTTAGACCTTCTCGCACTCCTACAGGAGAAACCAGGAGAGTCTTGAACTTTGCTTCCGGAGCATAACCGGAGAGGTGATTAAACAACTTGGTGAGATCCTCCCCAACTTCTAACCTTGAGGTCAGTAGCCCAAAGTCTTCGTATACCCTTGCTGTTTTCGGGTTGTAGTTTCCGGTTCCGATGTGACAGTAGCGAACTAGCTGGCCAGCTTCTTGCCTAATTACGAGTGCAAGCTTGCAGTGAGTCTTCAAACCAACCATTCCGTAGACAACGTGAACTCCAGCTTGCTCAAGCTTTCTAGCCCAAGTGATGTTGTTCTGCTCATCAAAGCGAGCCTTGATCTCTACTAGAGCCAATACTTGCTTGCCAGCCTGAGCAGCTTGAATCAGAGCGTCAACAACGGGGGAATCACCAGAGGTTCTGTAAAGAGTTTGCTTGATAGCCAATACATCTGGGTCTTGCGCTGCCTGCTCCAGAAATTCCTGCACGCTAGTGGAAAAAGACTCATAGGGGTGATGCACCAAAAGCTCACGCTTTTTTAGAACGCTAAATATGTCTAGCTCTTCGTCATCTCGCGGGCGAAGGTATCTGTTGGTAAGTACCTGGTGTGGCTTATTGCGAAGTTCAGGTCTAGGAAGTGATGCGATGTCCTGCAGCCCGGTTAGATCGAGCGGCGATGGCAAGGTGTAGACATCTTGATTAGAAATGTCCAGCTCTCTAACAAGTAACTCAAGGACTTGCGGGTTCATGTCATCGGCAATTTCAAGTCGAACAGGAGGTCCGAATCTTCTGCGAAGTAACTCTTTTTCCAGAGCTAGTAGTAGGTTTTCTCCTTCATCTTCATCCACATCCAAGTCTTCGTTTCTGGTGACTCGGAAGTTGTGGTGCTGAACTACTTCCATTCCAGGGAACAACAAAAATATGAATTCACCGATGACATCCTCGAGCGGAACGTAGCGCACCTCTGAGGTGTCATCTTTGGCTGGAATCAAAACAAATCTCGGAAGTAGTGGAGGCACCTTTACTCTCGCAAAGTGCTCGCCCGGACTTCCGGCCTTCTTTAGAACAACCGCAAGGTTTAGCGAAAGACCTGAGATGTATGGAAACGGATGAGCTGGGTCCACTGCTAGTGGAGTTAGAACTGGAAAAATGTGATCTTCAAAAAAGCTCTGCAGATGCTGCTTTTCATCGTCCCTGAGTTCTGGCCAGCGAACCAGGTGAATTCCATTTTTTTCTAGCTCCGGCTCAATCACATCAAGAAACAAGTGTGCGTGGCGAAGTTGCAACTCATGAGCTTCTTTAGAAATGCTGCTGAGCACTTCTTTAGGGGATAAACCCGAAGGACTTCTCACGGCAAGTCCAGTTGCCAGTCGACGCTGAAGACCAGCAACTCGAACCATGAAGAATTCATCCATGTTGGAGGCAAAAATGCTTAGGTAATTTACGCGCTCAAGAAGCGGAACCCCGCTGTCCTCTGCCATTTCTAGAACACGACGGTTAAATGCCAGCCAGCTCAGCTCACGATCAAGGTAGCGATCGGGTGCCAAACCATCGGGTGAGGAGGGCAGGGTAATAGCCATGGTTTCTTCGGACATAAACCAATATTGACACGGCTAGCTGTCCTGTTGGTTAAATCTTTTTGAACTAAGCGTCTACCAGGTCCGAATCTGTTGGGTTAAAGCGGTATCCCACATTTCGAACAGTAGAAATGAGCCCTTCTAGGTCACCCAATTTGGCCCGAAGCCTTCGAATATGGACATCAACTGTTCTACTTCCACCGAAGTAGTCATAACCCCAAACTTCACTTAATAGCTGATCTCTCGAAAAGACTCTGCCTGGGTGCTGGGCGAGAAATTTCAACAATTCAAATTCTTTATAGGTCAAATCAAGTGGCTTCCCGTGAACTTTTGCCGAGTAGCTTGACTCATCGATTACCACACCCGATGCATTAATTGTGTTGACATCTTTTTCTGCACGATACTTTGCTATTGCTAGTCGAATACGTGCTTCAACTTCCGCTGGACCCGCGGAGTCAAGAATTATGTCATTCGAGCCCCACTCGTGATTCATCGCAGCAAGGCCACCCTCGGCCAAAACAACAATCAGCGGTGTAGAGATTCCGGTTGAGATGAGAACTCGTGCCATGGCTTTTGCTGAAGCAAGGTCTTTTCTAGCATCAAGAAAAACTAGGTCATGTTCTGGGGCATTGACCAGACTCGCGGGTTCTGCGGGTATGTATCTGACACGATGACTCAGAAGCGAGAGGGCAGGCAGGGCAACTTGTTCTGACGCTGAGGTCAAAACCAGTAGCTGTGCCATCTCACACCCCAAATCTTTGTGCCAAGTTTAGCCCGCACGGCAGGTGGCTAAGGCATGATTGAGATATGTCCAAACAGTGGGGTCAAATCCTAAGCATCTGGGTAATTGTTGCCGTGCTAGCTGTTTGGGCAATCGCATCCCAGGTGGCACTTACGGCTCCAGAGTGGTTCGGCACAATCCTTGCCGGCTCGGTTGCTTTGGTCTCGCTGTACCACTTGTTTCGGGCCAAGCCTGAGGGCATTGTTCGCAAGCTCGTGTACGTGGGCGGCGGAAGCTATCTGATTCTGGCCATCGCTACTGCCTACGTGTTTTTGGCAAGTTAGACTAGGAACATGCTTGCACTTGAAATCTTCTTCACAGGACTGTTGGTACTGGCATCTTTGGCCATAGGTTCAGTTTCTATTTTGGTTCTTTACAAATTATTTAAAGGACAAAAATAGTTGTTGGTTGTGCCAGAGGGCTTACCCCTGGAACTAACACCCTTCGCATTCCTGGTAGGAAAGTGGTCCGGTTCGGGAGTAATCTCCTACTCTCACAACTCTGACAAAGCTGACCAGGAATTTACTCAATCTGTGGAGTTTTCCTTCGACAATCAATCTGTTTTGGGGTATGTCTCAAAATCCACCCTGAGCGATGGAACATCACTACCAACCGAAGTTGGTTTTTGGCGACTAGCAAAGACTTCAGAGTCTTCTGATCACGGACCAGGCCTTCTTCCAGGAACTGGCACCAAATCCATCACCACGCACGAGCAACTCGAGACTCTTCGAAACAAAGACGGTGGCTTCGACATCGAAGCATCGATTTTGCACCCGAGTGGCATCAGCGAGCTATATATCGGTCAAATCAAAGGCGCTCGAGTAGACCTTGCAACCGATGCGGTCTTGAGATCACAGTCATCGAAAGATTATCGAGCTGCAACTCGCATGTTCGGTCTAGTCGAAGGTGCGCTGCTATGGGTTTGGGATATCGCCGCTCTTGGAAACCCAATGGCATCTCATGCTTCCGCCAGACTCGAAAGGGCCCAGTAGTTGCAAGTAAAACAGCACTATGGCAATCCAATGATTGAGCAGCGCAGCCTGTTCGAAGGTGATTCGTTGTGCCTAATGGATCCAGTCGGGATCATTTGCGTTTCTGGTGTTGATCGATTGACCTGGTTACATTCGCTACTTAGTCAAAACCTAAAGAACCTAAAACCTGGCGAATCCACCGAAGCATTGCTTCTTGACCCACAGGGTCACATCGAACAACTGATCAAGATTATTGATGACGGCGAAACCAGTTGGTTAATGGTGAATCAAGAAAACACTGAAGCACTGTTTTCCTGGCTTAGCAAGATGGTGTTTCGAATGAAAGTGCAACTAACTGATCGCTCCGCTGATTTTGCACTTGTGGGGACCACAAAGCCAAAGCCAGACCTGGCCTTTGTTTCTAATTCTCAACCTCTGGTGTGGAACGATGGATGGCCAGGCGTCACTCCCGGCGGGTATCGATACTCGACTAGGGAAGTGAACTACTCATGGTTCGAATATCTTGTTGAAGCCAGCCAGCTAGATGATTTATTGGCTAAGGCTAGCCTTGCCGGAACCATGGCTGCTGATGCACTTCGTGTAGCGGCAGGACGCCCGCTTGCCGCATCGGAGATTGACGATAAGTCACTTCCGCATGAGTTGGATTTGTTAGCAACCGCTGTGCACTTGTCTAAGGGTTGTTATCGAGGTCAAGAATCAGTAGCTAAAGTTCACAACCTAGGTCACCCTCCAAGGAGACTAACTTTCTTGCACCTGGACGGCTCGGAGCATTCACTGCCAGATGTTGGCGATGAGGTCAGAGTATCCGGCCAAGACAAAGTTGTTGGACAGATAACGTCTGCCGCGCAGCATTTTGAAATGGGCCCCATAGCCTTGGCGGTTATCTCTCGTTCGGTAGCGGAAGATGCTTCGCTAGAAGTTAGCTCCAGCGGGGGATTAATTGCGGCCACTCAGGA
>NZ_JBIILG010000003.1:0-68368 GCF_044232805.1 Rhodoluna sp. | reverse complement strand
TATCGGGTCAACACTTGAGATACCAAGTAGGTAATTGACCATCGAGCCAGCTCCCGAACCGCGAGCTGCCGTTCTGATTCTCATGTCCCTGATCATCTGAGCAACATCGGCAACGGTTAGAAAGTATGTAGCAAAACCTAGCTTGTTTATGGTTATTAGCTCTTGATGCAGGCGGTGCCTAATTGGTAGCAGCTTGTCTTCGCTTTTATCTGGATACCGCCAGTTGATTCCGGTGTGGGCTTTTTGCCACAGCACCTCAAAGGGATTTCCCTCGATACCAAGGGCGGATTTCTCGGGGGTCTTGGGCTTGGACCACCCACAATCCGAGACCGGATCTAGCCTTAGCTGCTTCGCTAACGCTTCGGTATTAGAAAGTAGCTCTAGGGCCAGAGTTTTACTCTCGGTAATTTCTACAGCTAGCTTTTCCATCAAGCTGGCAGGCTTTAGCCAAGCCTGGGCATTTGGTTGAGGGTCAAATAAGCCAAGTGCCTCTAGATGCCTTGCGGCATCTAGGACATCTCCTGTGAGGGCATCATCTGGTTCAAGGTATCTAACCGCATTGGTTAGTACCGGTGTAATGCCGATAGTTTTGGCAAGCTGCAGCATTCTTTTAGCCTGCATGGTGGAGTAATTAGTTCCTGGTTCAGTTAGGTGTGAAACTATTTCAACCGCAACTGCTGATTTGTAAGGAAGCAACTCTTGCCACTCCAAAAGTTTCTTAGCAGCCTCGGTGGCATTAGCGTTTATTGTGGCTTGACCAAAATCAGAATCTGGGCCAAGCAATATGGTGCAGTTAGCTTTATTGTCTGTTGCCATCAACGCAGCTAGGTCCTTTTGAGAAATAGCCACTTCTTTTTTGCTTTTCTTCTGCGCCGCAGAAATGATTCTGCAAAGAGCGGCCCAACCGGTGCCGTTGTTATAACCCCTAGCCAAGATCGTTACGGCTCCTTTGTGCTGCACGTTTAGTCGAACTCCAACTATTGGTGCAATGTTTTGCTTCAGGCAGGAACCGATGTGCTTTATGGCACCATAGAGACCATTTAGATCTGTTATCGCGAGCGCGTCAAAACCTAAAGCACTTGCGGCTTTAGCAAGCTCGTCGGGCTTAGCTGTTCCGAAATGAAACGAGTAAGCAGAAGATACGTTCAGGTGAGTAAATGACATTGCTATCCAAATACTCGAAGCAGCTGCCAGCTATTAGTTTCTTCGGTGTGGATTAGCTCAAACTGTGCAGGGGAGGAGTTTTCTTTGCTGGCACTTAGTCGCCACATCTCAAGCTCTAGAACCCCGGCTCCGATACCGCGCTGGGCTCTGGCGGATTCATCCCACCAGTTTCTTCTGGAAAACCAACGAACCGGCTTAGTGATCACTTGATAGCTACCATTTCGCCAGCTAAAGCCCACCGGCTCACCAGCTTGGTTAGTTGCTACCTGGATTGACTCGTCTACCCTGATCATTTGATTGCCCCGTAGTGCTCTAATTATTCGAACAAGTGTTCGAATAATTAGTGTATGGGTATCAGCCGACAATCAAAAATCGGCCTATCCAGGGCCCTAACTAGGCCTTTGGGGAGTCCTCAGCGATCATCTTGTCGGCAGCCTTGGAGATCTTCTTCTTGGCAAAGTGGATCAAAACAATGAATAGAGCGATGATGCCCACAAAGATAAAAGCGCCAAACTTGAAGTTCGAGGCCACCTCCTCGTAGCTGGCCCTGGCGATGTAGCCAATTCCCACGTAGACAGTAGCCCAGACGAAACAGGCGGCAAAGGTCCAGGAGATAAAAGTCTTGTATCTCATCTTTGCTGCTCCCGCCACAACCGGAACTAGTGAATGCAATACGGGTAAGAATCTGGAGATTGCTACGGCTGGACCACCTTGTTTTTCCACGAAGATATCGGCTCGTTGCCAATTCTCTTCGCCAAAGCGCTGCCCTAGTTTGGAAGCTCTGATCCGATCGCCAAAGAGTCTTCCAATAAAGAATCCGATGGTCTCACCGATAAGCGAACCTAGTAAAACTGCACCTATCAGCCAAAAGAAATCTGGCAGATCAACAACGCCGGTAGATGCCACCAGCACAACGGTGTCACCTGGCATGATCAGGCCAATAAACAAAGAAGTTTCGAGCATGATCGCGATTCCAGCGGCAACATTTCGCCAAACAGGATCAACACCCTGGACCAATGCCAGTAACCAGTCGAGAGCTTCGTTCACGCTGTTAATCCTGCCACAGAAAGGTTGGAATCTACTTTGCGGTGGCTTTAGCCAACCTGAGTGCTCAGTAGCTTTAGTCGCTTGGTGAATGGCTCCAGCTGTGAGGAAGTAGGTAGCTCATCTGCCAATCCCACCCAGGAAGTAACTGGAACTATGCCATTTAGAGAACTAAGTGCCCAAATAGGTAGCTTCACAAGATCTTCGGGCTTGATGTTTTCAACCCTGGTTTCAACACCCATTTGACTGGCTATCTGGAACAGCTCTTGCCTGGTAATAGAAGGTAACCAATTGGTTTGATCATCTGAGGAGCAAAGTACATTGCCACGCCACCAAACCAGAGCACTTAGTGCACCTTCAGCAACAAAACCCTTGGAATCGGTGATGACCGCCTCGGTGGCACCGTTCATGTTTGCATGGCGCCTAAGTTGCTGACATAACGATAGGTCAGGACCTTTTACTAATGGTGACTGCCTGGGATCAGGGTCTGGGTATTGCCATAAGACTATGGATTCCACCGGCGCTGGTGCTTCACGAAGTCTTAGGTGCAATCTGGACGAAGCATCTTGTTCGCCGTGATACTCGATCCTTGGAAACCATCTGCCCTCAAAAGGAGTCAGGCGCCTAACCTCAGCGAAGAAACCTTTCAGCAGAGCCTCTTGATTAGGGTCTTCGGCGATAACCCAGTTGGCGAATCTATCGAAGTGAGCCTGTAAGGATCTAACCGCACCGTTTTCAACGAGCCAGGAGTCAGCTACTTTTAGCTGAACTTCGGGACCGGAAACAATGAGAGGTTTAAGCTCTGCGTTTTCTAGGCGGTAAAAATCCCCCAGAACGCTCATCGATTACTCCTATAGGCCTTGGTCTAATCTATAGAGTACGAGCTTTTCTTTCAGCCCAAATCAATCTCACACAAGGTGGCCATTTTGCGTCTAGAGCTAGCCAAGCTCCGTGGCTTTGTGAACCCAGCGGACATCTTTATCTCTATCCACAAAGATGACCCAAACACCTTCTGGCTTGATCGATCAACCCACCCCGACGAACCAGTTTCTGTCATCGGCTCCGCTGGCTCAACACTTGATCTTGGCAACAACCCGCTGGAAGCTATCAACAGCCATCTGGCCAAAATTCAGCAATCAATCGATAGCTTCCCCGAAGATCAGATTCCATTCAGCTTTAGGCCAGGGCTAGTTGGATATCTAGGCTACGAGATGCTCAAAGGCGCTCGCGAAATGGCTGCTGGTGAGAAAGCTGAGCTAATGATTGTCGATCGAGCGATGGTGTTTGATCACCGGGATCGTCACATGTATTTCATTGGCCTTTTCGAAACTGAGGCTGAGTTCCATAACTGGCATCGCGCAGCCCTGCTGCGTCTAACGCTTGTGGGCGGAGAGTTCGCCTCCTACATGCAGCGAACCAAAGAGCCAAAGATTATTTCCAGCAAGCTTCGTCACTCTCCGAAGAAGTATCTGGCGCTTATAGATAAGTGCAAGCAGCACATCGCCTCGGGGGATGTGTATCAGCTTTGTTTGACGAATCAGATTCTTATTGAGCACGAAGCAGACCCGCTAAAGACTTTCCTGACTCTCAGGCAGCAAAATCCAGCACCCTACGGCAGCTATATCAAGGCAGGAAACCGAGAAATTGTCAGCTCCTCACCGGAGCAATTTCTAAAAGTTACGGCTGATGGAAAAATCTCAAGCAAGCCAATCAAGGGAACTCGTCCAAGGTCGCAAGTTCCTGTTGAAGACGAGCTACTTGCCCAAGAGCTTAGAGAGAACCAAAAAGAACAAGCCGAGAATCTAATGATTGTTGACTTAATGCGAAATGATCTTGGAAGGATTTGTGAACCAGGATCAGTCACAGTGGAAAAGCTCTTTGATGTTGAATCTTATGCAACGGTTCATCAGCTAGTTAGCACTGTGTCTGGAACCTTGCAGCCGGGCCAAAATGCCGTCTCGGCATTAGAAGCATGCTTTCCTGCAGGATCAATGACCGGAGCTCCCAAGATCAGAGCGATTGAGATTCTTGACGATCTAGAAGCAGGATCCCGCGGTGTTTACTCCGGAGCAATCGGTTATCTAGGTTTTGATGGCTCAGCTGATTTGGGAATGACCATTAGAACTTTGGTCTTTGAAGGAAATCTTGCCAGCCTCGGTGTTGGCGGAGGAATTACAATTGATTCCAATCCTGAGCAAGAACTCCAAGAGACTATGCTCAAAGCTGAGGCACTTCTTAGAACCTTGGGAGGCACAACTTGGAATCACTAGCACTGGTTGTCACCATTATTTTCTTTGGCTTATTCTTTCTTGCCCTGGTAGGACCAGTTCTTGCCGTGTTGTTTCGCAAGAACAAGATTGGCAAGTACTGGGTCATTGCATACCTAGTGCTGTTGGGTGGGCTAACCGTTTTGGCTTTTCAAGGCAGTCCCGCTTTGGGCGCGATCCCTCTTGTTGGTTTAGCAATCACGGCGGCTATCGCCTTTTGGCCCAAAGCAAACAAGTAATTCTTTGCTTGGCTCTTGGTAGCCTTTACTATCAAGTTCGTAAATCAGCAGGAGAATTCAAGTGTCCACCGAGTCAGAGCAGTATGACGCTAAGTCATTAGCGGATAAGTGGCTGCCTGTTTGGGATGAGCTGAAACCCTTTGATTCTGGCAAAGCTGATGACAAAAGACCAAAGAAGTACGTTCTGGACATGTTTCCCTACCCGTCTGGCGATCTTCACATGGGCCATGCCGAGGCTTACGCACTTGGCGATGTCATCGCCAGGTATTGGATTCAGCAGGGCTATAACGTCATGCACCCAATCGGCTGGGACTCATTTGGTCTCCCGGCAGAAAACGCGGCTATCAAGCGCGGCTTAGACCCTCGGGGTTGGACTTACGACAACATCGCTCAGCAAAAAGCTTCCATGAGACGCTACGCCTGCAGCTTCGACTGGGACCGAGTTCTAATTACTTCAGATCCCGAGTATTACAAGTGGAATCAGTGGCTGTTTCTAGAGTTTTACAAAAAAGGCCTCGCGTACCGCAAAAACTCAAACGTGAACTGGTGCCCGTCTTGTCAGACAGTTCTTGCTAACGAGCAGGTGGTTCAAGGTCTTTGTGAACGGTGTGATACTGCCGTTACAAAGAAGGCTCTTACCCAGTGGTATTTCAAAGTCACTGACTATGCCGACAGATTGCTTGATGATCTAGACACCCTAGAGGGGGCCTGGCCGCAAAAAGTTCTTTCCATGCAGCGCAACTGGATCGGAAGATCCTATGGAGCTGTCGTGAAGTTTGAAATAGAGGGCAGGTCAGAACCGATCGAGGTTTACACCACAAGGCCAGATACTTTATTTGGTGCAACTTTTATGGTGGTTGCGGCAGATTCAGATTTGGCAGCAGAGCTTGCTGCAGGCTCGAGCCCAGAGGTTCGCATGAAGTACCAAGACTTTTTAGAAGCAACCAAGAAAAGTAATGACATTGAAAGATTGGCAACTGACCGACCTAAAAACGGTGTTGATCTTGGCAGGTTTGCAATCAATCCCGTCAACGGTGAGCGAATTCCAATTTGGTTAGCGGATTATGTGCTGGCTGACTATGGAACAGGAGCCATCATGGCTGTTCCAGCTCACGACCAGCGAGATTTAGATTTTGCTAAGACAAACGGCTTGCCTGTGCAGGTCGTGGTTGATACCGGAGAGCCAAATCCTTCCGAATCTGGAATTGCAACTACCGGTGATGGAGTTCTGGTGAACTCTGGAGAGCTCAACGGATTGAACAAGGCTGATGCCATCAAGAAGATTACGGCAACACTTGAAGCCGCAGGAAAAGGAAAAACCGCAAAGAATTTCCGCCTGCGAGACTGGCTGATCTCCAGGCAGCGCTACTGGGGAACCCCGTTTCCGATTGTTTACTGTGACGCTTGTGGCGAAGTTCCAGTTCCTGAATCTGAGCTTCCAATTAAGCTCCCTGATTCCAAGGGCTTGGATCTGTCTCCTAAGGGCACCTCACCGCTTGGAGCAGCAACTGATTGGGTAAATGTGCCGTGCCCGAAGTGTAAAGGCCCTGCCAAGCGAGACACCGACACCATGGATACCTTTGTTGACTCCTCTTGGTACTTCCTAAGATTCTTATCGCCAAATTCCGACACTGAAGCTTTTTCGAAATCAGAGGCCAAGCAGTGGGCGCCGGTTGATCAGTATGTGGGTGGAGTAACGCACGCTATCTTGCACCTTTTGTATGCACGCTTTTTCACCAAGGCACTGCATGACCTAGGTCATCTAGATTTTGAAGAACCGTTTACCAGATTGCTAAATCAGGGCATGGTTCAAATGAATGGTTCTGCGATGAGTAAATCTCGTGGAAATCTTGTTCGTCTTTCTGAGCAGCTCGACGAGCACGGCGTAGACGCCGTAAGACTAACCATGGCTTTTGCAGGTCCTCCCGAAGATGACATTGACTGGGCCGATGTGTCACCTGCTGCTAGTTCAAAGTTTTTAGCTCGGGCTTGGCGATGTGCCAATGAAGTTAAATCTGAACCAGGAGTGGACTTTCGTTCTGGAGATCTTGAGCTTAGAAGAGCTACGCATCTTTTCTTGCAGCAGTTCCCCGAGCAGATCGAATCTTTCAAGTTCAACGTTGGTGTTGCCAAGGTTATGGAGTTGGTAAACGCTTTGCGTAAAGCCATCGATGGGAATCCTGGACCTAAGGACCCGGCGGTGCGAGAAGCAGCAGAGACGGTAGCTAAGGCGCTTAGCTTGTTTGCTCCGTATACGGCAGAGGACATGTGGCAAGCGCTGGGTCACAAACCAGCTGTCGCCCTAGCAGGATTTGCTAAGCCAATTCCGGAGCTACTTGTTCAAACCAGCTTGACAGCGGTAGTACAAATCGATGGCAAGCTTCGTGACAAGTTCGAAGTTTCGCCTGAGATTACAGCTGAGGAACTTGAGACCCTGGCGATGAGTTCTGATGTTGTGAAAAAGGCACTTGAGGGCAAGAGCGTAAAAAACGTAATTGTTCGAGCTCCAAAGCTTGTCAACATAGCAACCGCCTAGGTTTTACACAGATTCCGAGCGGTCAGTAAAAGCGGTAGCTTCGCTATCTAGCCTTGAGCTTCATGGAATGGCTAAAAAATCAAGTTATAGCCGCGCTCTCTGGTGATCAAAAGGTTTCTAAGCAGCTACTTATTGCCCTCGCTGGGGTGGTTGCTGTGGCGTCCTTAGTTTTAGTTGCAGTGAATAGACCAGAGCCACCAACTGGTGAGTTTTCAGTTAGTGCTGATGAAACAGCCAACGAAGTAATCGAGCAGTTTCTATATGTTCACGTAGTTGGTGAGGTTCTCTCTCCTGGGATGTATCAACTGCCAATCGGGGCAAGGCTTGTTGACGCTGTCTTTGCTGCTGGTGGCCTTACCGAAGACGCCGACAATGCCAGCGTAAACCTAGCCAGGGAGCTCACCGACGGTGAGCAAATAATTGTCTTCTCGATTTCTCAAGAGGGTCAATCACCTGGTACAACTTCATCTGGGCTTGTTAGTTTGAACCGAGCCGGTGATAAAGAACTCGAAGAGTTGCCGGGCATTGGCCCTGCGCTAGCGGGGCGAATAATTGCTTGGCGTGAAGCCAACGGTGGATTCAAATCCGTGCAGGACCTTCTCAAGGTAAGTGGCATAGGGGAGAGCCTGCTTGCTGGAGTAATTGATCTGGTTACCCTTTGACGCTCAGTGTCGCAGCGGTCGTGTTGTGGGGGTTACTTTCGCTGGTTGCGACCGTAAACGAGATTCCTAGCTGGCTCTTACTTGTTTGTGGCGGTGTTTTGTTTGCGATCACAGTGGCCTTACCTGATCGTAAAAGAGCACTAGCAGCGCTGCTTGGAGCGGCCCTAGTTCTGTCTGGCTTGTCTTTTTGGCTTCAATCGCAGATCAATAAGCCCGATTGGTTAGTTGAGTACTCCTCTTCAAATGCGAAGGCTTTGGTTGTTGCTGAAGTGCTTAATCGTCCCAAGGCGATCTCAACTGATTTTGGTAACAACCCGATCTTTGGGGTGGCGGTAAGACTTCAAGAGATAAATGAAGAGTCAGTATCTGGCAGGGGGTACCTGATTTACTCAGAGGCCAAGCTGGTTCGTGGCAACATCGTCGAATTTGACGCAAGCTTCGAAGAAGCAGGCAGAAATGCCAGGGATGCCTTTTTATTGAAACCCACAGGCGAAATCACAATACTTTCGGAACCTTTGGGGCAACTGGCATTTTTCAATGACTTGAGGGCTAACTACGTAACTCTGTTGTCCGGTGTGACACCCGATTCCAAAGTTTTGGTAGCTGGACTTGCCATGGGTGAAATCGCTGACCTAAGCGAAGAGCTTGAAGAGCAAATGCGTTCGGTTTCACTTACTCATCTTGTTGCAGTGTCAGGAGCAAACTGCGCGATTGTGGTGGGACTGGTCTATCTCATCTGCGTTCGGCTACGTCTTGGAAGAACTGGAAGAACCGTGGTCTCTTTGGCATCACTTATTGGATACGTGATGCTGGTTGGACCTGACCCAAGTGTGCTTAGAGCGGCCGTTATGACAGCAAGCGTTATCGTCATGGTCGCTTTGGGGCGAAGAACC
Source organism: Rhodoluna sp. (assembly GCF_044232805.1). Classification (GTDB taxonomy): domain Bacteria; phylum Actinomycetota; class Actinomycetes; order Actinomycetales; family Microbacteriaceae; genus Rhodoluna. The sequence goes on along the minus strand of NZ_JBIILG010000003.1, from coordinate 59,563 downwards.
TGGGCCCTCAATGCTCTTGCTATTGCGGCAATAATCTTGCTGATTGCAGATCCGTGGCTAGCGGTTGAGTACGGCTTCGGTTTGTCGGTGTTGGCAACATCTGGAATCTTGCTACTTGCTCCAGCAATGACCGAAAAGCTTGCCAACAAGATGCCTCTGCCAATAGCTCTTGGTTTGGCGGTAACTATGTCAGCACAGCTTCTTTGCTTGCCATTGCTACTGCAATTACAACCTGGATTACCGACCTACTCGGTTATTGCGAACCTATTTGCAGGCCCAATGGTGGCGCCGGTTACGGTTTTGGGAATCTTGGCAGTTGTGCTTACACCCTTGGCTCCGTGGTTAGTTGGACCGATTACTTGGCTGGCCTCACTAGGCACGTTTTTGATTGAGATTATTGCCATTTTCTTTGCAGAGCTTCCTGTTGTTTACTTTCCTTGGGTTACTGGTTTATTAGCGACGCTCCTGAGCGCACTGCTGATTTTGTTGGTTAGCGCTTGGCTTCGCTCTAACCTTCCTAGACTCAGGCAGGCCAGCGTCGCCGGTTTAGTGGTTGTAGCGGTTGCAACCCTTTCGGTACCTGCTGCTTCGGAGATCTTGCCTGGTGGTTGGCCCCTCGAGGACTGGGAAATAGTAGCCTGCGATGTGGGTCAGGGAGATGCACTTGTAATTAGGTCTTTGGGTCGCGTAGCGGTAATTGATGTGGGCAAAGACGAAGAGCTAATTGATATATGTCTAATCGACCTCGGAGTTAGGACTATCGACCTATTGGTACTAACTCATTTTGATTTTGATCACGTTGGTGGATTAACTGGCGCCCTAGGTGGAAGGACGGTATCTCACGCAATTGTTTCTGGCTTTCCAGACGATCGCCCCGCCACAAAAAGCTCCCTTGATCAACTCGAGGGAATCGGAGCCCAAGTAATCATCGCCGAACCAACCATTAGCGGTTCCCTTGGCGAATTTAGCTGGAGAGTGCTGGCGCCAACTAAGACCGCTTCTGAAGCTAAAGATTCCAATGACGCCTCAGTCACTATGGTTTTTCGTTCTTCCAAGCTTGATCTTGTGTTACTCGGTGACCTTGGCGCCGAAGGGCAGGAGAGAGTTTCACGATCGGTAATGCAAGTTATTGGAAGCTCTAAAAATCCGCGAATCCTCAAAGTGTCCCACCATGGATCAAATGATCAGTCAGCAAGCTTCCACGAGCAGTTGAAGCCAGATCTTGCCCTGATTTCAGTTGGTGCAGAAAATGGCTATGGTCACCCAGGGAAACAAGCACTCCAGATTCTTGGCTCAGTTGGCGCTCAAGTTCTGCGAACGGATTTACTGGGTGCCATTGCTATTTCGAGTGCTGGTGGCGAGCTTAAGTGGTCCGCCACCGGTAGGTAGGCTAATTGGGTGGGTAAAGCAAAACAGGTTTCTTGGCGAGCTGCCAAGCCAGCGCCAATTGTCTTTGTCTCTGGACCGGAAGATTACTTAGCCGATCGCGCCATTCGCTCAATTAGAGACCAACTGAGAAAAAAAGACACTGGTCTAGAGGTGCATGAAATTGCTGCCTCTGATTACTCAACTGGGCAACTCGATGCGCTTGCTAGCCCGTCGTTATTTATGGAGCCAAGACTACTTATTATCAGCGGCGTCGAAAAATGCAGCGATGCACTAATTGATGATGGTTTAGCACTACTCGATAACCCGCAAACCGATACCACGGTTGTTTTGCGCCATAACTCCTCAAGCGTTCGAGGTAAAAAGCTCGTTGATGCAATACGGCTAAGCGATGCCGCGATTGAAATTGCCTGTACCAAAATCGATAAGGACAGCGATAAGGCAGCTTTTATTCAAGCTGAGTTTGCAGCGGCGGGCAGAAAGGTCACGCCCGCAGCAGTGAGAGCCCTGTCTGATGCGTTTGCTGATGACCTCGCAGAGCTTGCCGCAGCTTGCACCCAGCTACTTTCTGATCAAAGTGAAAGCATCGATGAGGCGATGGTCGATAAGTACTACGGAGGAAGAGTTGAAACCAACGCTTTCAAGGTTGCAGACGCTGCCCTAGCAGGACAATCGGCCGAGGCGCTGGCACTTCTAAGACACGTGATTGCAACCGGTGCTGACCCAGTTCCAGTGGTGGCTGCATTTGCGATGAAGGTTCGCCTGATGGCCAAGGTTTATGGAAATAAGTATGCGAGTGCTTCAACGGTTGGAGCGCAACCCTGGCAAATCCAGCGAGCTCAGAAGGATTTAGCGGGCTGGAGTGAAGAGGGTTTAGCAGAGGCAGTTATGGCAGTTGCCACCGCTGATGCTGCGGTCAAAGGAATGGAGCGCGATAGTGTTTTTGCGCTTGAAAAGCTTGTGCTGCTGCTATCCAATAGAGGGCAAAAAAATACCGAGGTCTAATGACCTCGGTAAGTTTCTAAAATTCTTTACTTGAGTCCAGCTACCTTCTTGGCAAGAGCTGACTTACGGTTGGCAGCCTGGGACTTGTGAATAACACCCTTGGACACTGCCTTATCAAGCTTGCGGCTTGCAACCTTTAGGGCAGCTGCTGCAGTTGCCTTGTCACCGGAAACGGTGGCTTCACGGGCTGCGCGAACAACAGTCTTTAGCTCACTTTTTACAGCGCGGTTGCGCTCAGTGGCCTTGATGTTCGTGCCAATACGCTTGATCTGAGATTTGATATTTGCCATTTATTTTTCTTTCGTTTTGGGGAAACCCAACTTTCTCAAGCTTACTAGCTGGCCCCCGCCTAGGGCAACCAGTAATGGAGCGCTAGTTAGCTAGCGTTATGGGACAATGGAGGCTAGCTTTGACCCCCATAGTTTTAGGAAATTGCCTTGTCGCCACGCGCCAAATCTCAGCTGCAGCCGTCCAAGACGCCTCCGGGGCAAATTCGAAACTTCTGCATCATTGCCCACATCGACCACGGTAAGTCAACTTTGGCTGACCGCATGCTTCAGCTAACCGGGGTCGTGGATGATCGGTCGATGCGGGCCCAGTACTTAGACCGCATGGACATTGAGCGTGAACGAGGCATCACCATTAAGTCTCAAGCGGTTCGAATGCCTTGGGAAGTCAACGGTGAAGTTTTTGCTTTGAATATGATTGACACTCCTGGCCACGTGGACTTTACATATGAGGTCTCAAGATCACTGGCAGCTTGCGAAGGGGCTGTGCTGCTAGTGGATGCTGCTCAAGGTATCGAAGCGCAGACTCTTGCAAACCTATACCTCGCCATGGAAAACGAGCTCACGATTATTCCGGTTCTAAACAAGATTGACCTTCCAGCAGCTCAGCCCGACAAATACGCCGAAGAGCTAGCGAGCCTCATTGGAGGAGACCCAGCTGATTGCCTTCGGGTATCGGGTAAGACAGGGGTTGGAGTTTCCGAGCTTTTGGACAAGATCATTGCCACTGTTCCGGCTCCAGTTGGCGACGCAAATGCTCCTGCCAGAGCCATGATTTTTGACTCGGTTTATGACAGCTACCGCGGTGTTGTGACATACATCCGCATGATTGATGGATCTTTATCACCCAGGGAAAAGATTCAGATGATGTCCACTCGTGCCGTTCACGAGTTACTAGAAATTGGAGTGAGCTCACCTGAGCCAGAACCCACTCAAGGTTTGGGTGTGGGGGAAGTTGGCTATTTGATTACGGGTGTGAAAGATGTTCGCCAATCCAAGGTTGGTGACACTGTAACAACAGTCTCAAAGCCAGCCACCCAAGCGCTAACCGGATACTCGGAGCCACTTCCAATGGTCTTTTCCGGTGTCTACCCAATTGATGGCTCGGACTATCCAGATCTTCGAGAGGCCCTTGATCGGCTAAAACTCTCCGACGCAGCTTTGGTTTATGAACCCGAAACTTCTGTTGCTTTAGGCTTTGGTTTCCGATGTGGCTTTTTGGGGCTTTTGCACTTAGAGATCGTTACCGAAAGACTTGAACGCGAATTTGGTCTTCAGCTAATTGCCACAGCGCCATCGGTTGTATATCAGGTCACACTCGAAGACGGTAAAGAAGTGACAGTCACTAACCCAAGCGAGTTCCCAACTGGCAAGATCAAGAAAGTTTTGGAGCCGATGGTTAAGGCCACAGTATTGGCGCCAAAGGACTACGTTGGCACAATCATGGAGCTTTGTCAGTCTCGTCGAGGCGTCATTATTGACATGCAGTATCTGGGTGAGGATAGGGTGCAGCTTCGATACACCCTTCCACTAGCTGAGATTGTTTTTGACTTTTTTGATCAACTAAAGAGCAAGACGCAAGGTTACGGATCTTTGGACTACGAAGAAGTCGGTTTAGCTGAGGGTGATCTGGTAAAAGTTGACCTGCTGTTACAAGGAGAGCAGGTTGACGCGTTTAGCGCCATTGTTCACAAAGACAAGGCCTATGCCTACGGTGTGATGATTACCGGCAAGCTTCGTGAACTAATTCCTAGGCAGCAATTCGAGGTTCCAATTCAAGCCGCAATCGGAGCGCGAATTATCGCCCGTGAATCGATTCGAGCTGTTCGAAAAGATGTGCTTGCTAAATGCTACGGAGGAGACATTTCCCGTAAACGCAAGCTACTGGAGAAGCAAAAAGAAGGTAAGAAGCGCATGAAGATGGTTGGGCGAGTAGAAGTGCCTCAGGAGGCCTTTATTGCCGCACTTTCTTCAGATGGCGAAAAAAAGGGCGAAAAGAAGGCTAAGTAATTGGCTGCCCCTCTTCCACTCGGTGATAAGCCTCCAGAAAACGGATTGTTTTCAGCGTCCGAGGTTTCTGGTTCAGTATCCAGATCTTTTCATGCCTACGTACACATACCTTTTTGCACCGTTAAGTGTGGCTACTGCGATTTCAATACCTATACCTCAAGTGAACTTGGGACCTTAAAACAGAGTGATTTTGCGGCGACACTAATTGAAGAGGTCAACCTGTCTGCGAAAATTTTGCAGCAATCAAATGTTGCCCCAAGGAAACTAAAGACTGTCTTTTTTGGTGGTGGAACGCCATCGCTTCTTCCAGCAGCTGACCTAATTGCCATTCTGGATTCGCTGGAAGCCGAGTTTGATTTTCAGCAAGATGCAGAGATTACCTTTGAGGCCAATCCTGACTCGGTAACGAAAGAAAGCCTTTCCGCTTTGAGGGCCGCCGGGTTCAACAGAATTTCGATTGGCATGCAGTCAGCAGTTCCGGAGGTATTGAAAACCCTAGAGCGAACCCATAATCCAGAAAACGTCGCTATCGCTCTAGATATAGCCAAGTCCCTTGGGTTTAGAACATCTCTCGATCTAATCTTTGGAGCGCCAGGTGAGACATTGCCGCAGTGGGAGCAAACCATTCGTCAAGTTATTGATTTAGACCCGGGACACTTATCGGCGTATTCGTTAATCGTTGAACCTGGAACAAAGCTTGCTAGGCAGATTAATTCGGGGGAGCTAGCGCAAGTGGATGAAGACTTGCAGGCTGATAAGTACGAGCTTGCAGACAAGCTACTTTTTGAAGCCGGTTACAACTGGTACGAGATAAGCAACTGGTCTAAATCTGAAGATCTAAAGTCCAATCACAACCTGGCTTACTGGAGCGGGCAAGACTGGTGGGGTTATGGGCCAGGTGCTCATTCTCACCTGGGATCGGTTCGCTGGTGGAATCATAAGCACCCGCTTAGTTATGCGAACCTCCTTGAGAAAGATATCTCTCCAGCTGCAGGCAGAGAGCAGCTCGATAGTGAAACTTCGGCCCTCGAGCGCATTTTGCTTGAGTCTCGAACTTCGGCTGGGATGTCAATCGAGCAAATCAAGAAACTTCAGCCAGGTAGCGAACTAGCAATCTCGCAACTGATTGCCGATGGCTTAATTGAAGGGCCGCAAGCAATTGCGGGGAGGCTACTTTTGACCCTCAAGGGACGCTTGCTTGCCGACGCAGTTGTTCGGGCACTATCTAGCTGACAATTAGTTACCCTCAGCAGGTAATATTGGCACTCAGAAGGTTTGAGTGCTAACAAGGTAGGTGATTGAGCTTGATTCCAGAAAGACCCCTCGAGGTCCTAAAAGCAATCGTGCAAGATTACATCCAGAGCAATGAGCCAGTTGGTTCCAAATCTTTAGTTGAGCGTCACTCCTTCGGAGTTTCCGCGGCCACCATTCGAAACGACATGGCGATTCTAGAAGAAGAAGAGCTTATTGCCGCCCCTCACACTTCCAGCGGTCGAGTCCCAACAGATAAGGGGTATCGCTTATTTGTTGATCGTCTAAACGAAGTAAAGCCAATTAGCAATGCTGAGCGCGCCGCAATTGAAGGCTTCATGTCAAAAAGTTCAGACCTTGACGAAACTCTTAGCCAAACAGCACGCTTACTTTCCCAGCTAACAAATGAAATTGCCCTGGTCCAGTATCCAAGCCTTGGCAAAGCATCCGTTAGACACGTTGAGCTCATCGCAATTGATGAAAAGCGACTTCTATTGATGCTTATTACTGACTCTGGTCGGATTCAGCAGCATGTTATGGAAGTAGCCTCAGGCTACGAAGCATCAGCGGTTGAAAAGCTTCGCAACTTTCTGAATGACAAGGTTGCCGGTAAGCCGCTTTCTCAAGTGAACAAGACACTTCGCGAATCTAAAGATGAGATCAGCGGACCACTGCAAGCACTTGCTAGCACTGTGATTCCAGAAGTTGCATTACTGGTTGACGCCAACAGCCAAGAAAAGATTTTGCTTGCCGGAACTTCCAACTTGGCAAAGCGCCAAGGGGAGTTTCCAGGAAGCATCTCACCGGTGCTAGAAGCCATTGAAGAACAGGTTGTTTTACTCAAGTTGATGTCCGAGATGCAGGCCGATCAACACGGAGTCTCACTAAGAATCGGTAGAGAGAACACTGTTGATGCACTGTCAAATACTTCAGTTTTGGTTTCTGGATACGAAAACCAGGGTAGCGAAGTAGCGAAGGTCGGGGTAATTGGTCCAACCAGAATGGACTACTCATCTAACATCGGTGCTGTTCGAGCGGTAGCCAGGTATCTCACGCAATCTCTTGGAGGACTCTAACTCTTGGCAGATCATTACGAGACTCTTGGCGTTTCCAGGAGCGCTTCTTCAGAGGAGATAAAAAAGGCATACCGAAAGTTAGCTCGTGAGCTACACCCAGATGTTAACAACGCAGACGATGCTCAAGAGCGCTTCAAGTTGGTAACTCACGCCTACGAAGTGTTAGGGGATGATCAAGCAAGGCGCAGATACGATTCCGGTGGTGACTCTCAGAGTTTTGGCTTTGGAGATATTTTTGAGACTTTCTTCGGTGGTGGGCAGCGTGGACCCCGCTCTAGAGCCGAACGTGGTCAGGATGCACTGCTTCGAGTTGAGCTAAGTTTCGAAGAAGCAATCTTTGGAGTTGAGAAGTCAATTCCGGTGGACACCGCTGTTTTATGCGATACCTGTAATGGAAGTTGTGCCAAGCCTGGCACCAGCCCAAGAGTTTGTGACATCTGCCACGGTAGTGGCCAGGTGCAAACTCAAGTTCGTTCACTGCTTGGTGCAATGGTCACCACAAGCCCATGCGGTTCTTGTCGCGGCTATGGCCACGTCATCCCAGAACCGTGTTTAGATTGCCGCGGCCAGGGAAGAGTGCGGGCAAGAAGAGATATCGAACTGAAAATTCCTGCTGGTGTTGAAGATGGAATCAGATTGCAACTTTCTGGCTCCGGTGAAGTTGGATTTGGCGGTGGACCGAGCGGGGATCTCTACGTTGATGTTTCTATTGCTCCGCATCAGCTTTTCGGAAGATCCGGCGACGAGTTAACTTGCGAGCTAGAACTGCCCCTTCATGAGGCAGCACTTGGAACTCTCGTAAAGATTAAGACTTTTGACGGGGAACTTGAATTGCAGATTCCAGCAGGTTCGCAAACTGGTGACACGGTCAGTGTCAAAGGGAAAGGATTTGGCAGGCTTCGCCAATCTGGCAGAGGCGATTTGGTTGTCACCCTTTCGGTAAAGATTCCAACCAAGTTGGACTCAAAGCAAAAGGAACTATTTAGAACATTGGCAGGATTGCGAAAAGCTGACACTGCCGGTCTTGTTCCTAGAAAGTCAGGCCCTTTCCAAGGTAGACGACGTGGTTGAGCCACTTTTTATTTCACCCATTGCATCTGACACCAAACCTGGTTCCAAAATCAAGATTGCCGGTGCCGAAGCAAAACACGCAATGTCGGTTCGCAGACTGCAAGTCGGAGAGGCCATTTCTGTTTCGGACGGACAGGGCCAAAAGGTTCGCGGCAAGGTTAGTCAACTCTCAAAGGAATTTCTAGAGCTAGATGTTGAATCGGTTCAAAACATTGAAAGGCCAAAGCCACAACTAGTTTTAGTGCAGGCTCTAGCCAAGGGAGATCGCGATGAAATGGCGGTGCAGGCATGCACCGAGCTTGGAATTCAAACCGTCATTCCTTGGCAGAGCGAAAGATCAGTTTCAATCTGGAAACCCGAAAAACAAGACAAGCACCGCCTTCGCTGGCAAACCATCGCAACCGAGGCTGCCAAGCAATCGCTTAGACCTTTTATCCCTGAGGTTGAGAAGGTTTTGGGCACTAGTGAACTGGTAGATCGCCTGAAGAATTTCGATCTGACGCTTGTTTTAGACCCAACATCCATCACCTCACTGACGAGTGTGCCAATCTTGGGACACCAGTCGATAGCTATCGTTGTCGGCCCAGAAGGCGGAATTAGCCCGCAAGAACTTGACCAGTTTCGCTCCGCCGGATTGAACCTGGTTGGTCTTGGAAGCGGCATTTTGAGAACTTCAACGGCTGGAGTAGCGGTAGTTTCCTACCTGCAAGCAACTCTTGGAAATTGGAGCTAGGGCTAGCTAAAACTAGACTGAAATACATGACAGAAGCTTCCTGCATCTTTTGCAAAATTGTCTCAGGTGATATCGCCTCAGACGTAATTGCAGAAACCACCAACACCTTGGCCTTTCGAGACATTGCCCCGTTGTCAAAGGTGCACCTGTTGGTGATTCCAAAAAAGCATTACAAGAATGTTGTTGAGCTTTCGGAAGCGTCACCAGCGGTATTGGGTGAGCTAATGTCACAGGCAATGTTACTGGCTCAAGAACACACCAATGGATCTTTCAAGTTACAGTTCAATACCGGCAGCGAAGCCGGTCAGACCATTTTTCATGCCCACGCTCACGTTTTATCAGATAAATCAAAGGACGGCTCTTGACATCATCCGAATCTAAAGATTCAAAAACTGTCGTAATAGAAATTTCCGGTGTTGACCCCATATTTGTGTTTGGGCCTGAAGACAAACTGCTTAGAACCATCGAGGAAAGCTTCCCCGATGTTCGCTTCACAGCTCGCGGCAACGAGATTGAGATTTCTGGACCTAGTTCATCTGTTGCTTTAGCCGAGCAGCGCTTGAGCCAGATTATTTCTGCTGTTTCTTCAGGGAGAGAAGTGACCCCAGCTGATCTGAAAAGAACCGAGCCCGATCTTCTCTCACAAAGCATCCTTAGCTCAAGAGGTAAGTCAATCAGGCCAAAAACCGCCGGTCAAAAAGAGTACGTCGAGTCAATTGATAAAAACACCATTGTTTTTGGAATTGGTCCGGCTGGAACCGGAAAGACCTACCTTGCCATGGCAAAGGCCGTGCAGGCTCTGCAGCGCAAGGAAGTTTCCAGAATCATCTTGACCAGGCCCGCTGTTGAAGCAGGAGAGCGCCTTGGTTTCCTACCCGGAACATTGAGCGAGAAAATCGACCCTTACCTAAGACCTTTATTTGATGCTCTTCACGAGATGCTGGACCCCGATGCAGTGCCAAAGATGATTGCCACCGGAACCATTGAGGTCGCGCCGCTTGCGTACATGCGAGGCCGAACACTGAATGACTCCTTCATTATTTTGGATGAAGCTCAAAACACCACAGCCGAGCAGATGAAGATGTTCCTGACTCGATTGGGTTTCAATTCAAAGATGGTTATCACAGGAGACATCACTCAAGTTGATCTGCAAGGGGGAGTATCGGGTTTACGAGTAGCCTCAAGAGTTCTTGCCAACGTTGATGACGTTCATTTTTCTCAAATGAGCTCCTCAGATGTCATTAGGCACCCACTAGTTGGAAAGATCGTAGATGCCTATGATCGAGCCGATGCCGCCAACCCCAAAAAGGCCAACTAGTTGAGTATTGAAATTAGTAACGAAACCGAATTTGCGATTGATGAAGTTCGGGTACTTAGACTTGCCGAGTTTGCCTTGGACCGCATGAAAATAGACCCAGCTGCTGAGTTAGCAATAATTTTTGTGGACGAACCCGCGATGGAGCAACTGCATTTGCAGTGGATGGATGAGTCAGGGCCAACTGATGTGCTCAGCTTTCCGATGGATGAGCTTCGCCCAGGAACAGAGTCGGAGCCAACACCACCTGGATTACTAGGTGACATTGTTATCTGCCCAACTGTCGCCCAAAAGCAAGCGGCAACCGCTGGCCATGAAACAATCAACGAGGTACTTCTTTTGACTACCCACGGAGTGCTGCATCTATTGGGCTTCGATCATGCGGAACCAGAAGAAGAACTTGAGATGTTTGGCATTCAGAAGTCCATATTGAAGGCCTACTACGAAAGCGAGAGCAGTCAACTTGTCGGAGAGTAATAGGTTCGCCTTTATCGGCAAAGTGTTTGCAAAAAAGCAGGTGGACGCCACCGAGGCCGAGGAGTATGAGCAAGACCTAATTGATTCAGTCGAGGACTTCTCAGAAACCATTACCCGCGAGGTAATGATTCCAAGAATTGACATCGCAACAATTACCGCCGAATCCAATCTGGATAGTGCAATGACCATGTTTTTACACAGCGGCTACTCTCGTCTCCCGGTTACTGGTAAGAACACAGATGACATCGTGGGAATCTTGTATCTAAAGGATGTCGCGAAGATTCTTCACGAAACCCCAAAGCTCATGTTTGAAAAATCCGCTGAGGACCTTGCCAGGTCGGCAATATTCATACCGGAGTCCAAGCCGCTTAAGGACCTTTTGCAGGACATGCAAAAAAGCTCCACTCACATAGCCATAGTGATTGATGAGTACGGCGGGGTAGCGGGACTTGTGACCATGGAAGACGTTATTGAAGAGCTAGTCGGTGACATCGCGGATGAGTATGACAAAGAGGTTCCTGATGTAGAAAAGCTCGCAGGGGACCTTTATCGGGTAAATGCTCGATTCTCGCTTTTTGAGCTCGGTGAACTACTTGAGCTAGAACTCGAAGACGATGACGTGGATTCGGTCGGGGGTTGGCTCACCAAGAGCCTAGGAGCTCTTCCAAAACTTGGTGATCAAATTGTGATTAGCGGACTTGAGTTGACCGCTGATCGCGTTGAAGGTCGAGCAAAGAGATTAGTAACTGTATTAGTGAGAGTATTGGCTGAACCAGATCCCGAGGAACTGTCAACTGATGAGTAATGAATTTCGCGCTGGGTTTGTGACATTCGTTGGTCGACCCAATGTCGGGAAATCAACTCTCACAAACGCCCTAGTCGGCGAAAAGATTGCCATCACGAGTGATAAACCGCAAACCACAAGAAAAGCCATTAGAGGTATTGCTCATCTCGAATCGGGACAACTAATCATTGTTGATACCCCTGGCCTTCATCGCCCAAGGACACTGCTTGGTGAAAGACTGAACGACCTAGTCGCTTCTACTCTTGGCGAGGTGGACGTAATAGGAATGTGTTTCCCAGCTGGTGACAAAATCGGTCCAGGAGATAAGTTCATAAACGAGCAGCTAAGTAGCTTTCCAAAAGCCAAGTGCGTCGCGATTGTCACTAAGAGCGAAACAGTTTCTAGAGAAGAACTAGCGAATCAACTGCTCGAGGTTTCTAAACTTCGTGACTGGAGCGAGATCATTCCAGTATCTGCAGTTGCCTGTTCTCAGCTAGATGAATTAGCCCAATTACTTGTTGGCATGATGCCGATCTCTGAAGAGCTTTACCCCAAGGAAACAATCACTGACGAGTCAATTGAGTCGAGAATCTGTGAGCTGATTCGGGAAGCATCCCTGGAAGGTGTTCGTCACGAGCTTCCGCACTCACTAGCGGTAACCATGGATGAGATGAAAAAACGAGAGAACTCTGAGCTAACTGACATTCACGCCAATATATTTGTTGAGCGTGACAGTCAAAAAGGTATTGTTCTTGGTAAGGGCGGTTCCCGTCTAAAAGACGTAGGCACCAGAGCCCGCAAGGAGATCGAGGCTCTTATTGGAGGGCCCGTGTTTCTGAGCCTCAGAGTGAAGATTGCTCACGAATGGCAGCGGGATCCAAAGCAGCTAGGAAAACTGGGCTTTTAAGTGTTAGCCTCTTTTGGTGTTCTCTGAGCTACTACTTAGTGGCCGCGGCGAGGCCTAACTAACGGCCTTCCTCGTCGCGGAGCTTTGTTATAGCCGACTCAGACAATTTTTAGGAGAACACAATTGCAAAACCAACAAAAACCTTCTTCGATGCCGGTTCATCGGTATAAACCCTTTCACGAGCAAATCAAGTTTGAGCTCCCGGATCGCACCTGGCCAACCAAGCGCATAGAAAAAACCCCACGCTGGTGTGCGGTAGATCTTAGAGACGGTAACCAGGCTCTGATTGATCCAATGTCCCCAGAGCGAAAACTAAAGATGTTCCAGCTGCTAGTTCGCATGGGCTACAAGGAAATCGAAGTGGGTTTCCCTTCGGCTAGCCAGACCGATTTCGACTTTGTTCGGGTGCTTGTAAACGATGGTCACATTCCAGAAGATGTCACGATTCAGGTTTTGACTCAAGCCAGGGATCACCTAATTGAACGAACTTACGAATCGCTTGTTGGAGCCAAGAACGTAATCGTGCACTTCTATAACTCGACTTCTGTCCTGCAGCGAAAAGTGGTTTTCAACCAAGACAAAGACGGCATCAAGAAAATTGCCTTGGACGCTGCCAAAAAATGCAAGTCACTAGAGCACATGCTCCCAGGAACCAATGTCTATTACGAGTATTCCCCGGAAAGCTACACCGGAACCGAATTGGAGTACGCACTTGAGGTTTGCAACGCGGTAATTGAGGAAATAGCACCGACTCCAGAACGGCAGATGGTTATTAATCTTCCTGCAACCGTGGAGATGACCACACCAAATGTTTACGCGGACTCAATTGAGTGGATGAGCAGAAAACTAGCTAAGCGCGAGAGCGTTATCTTGTCCCTGCACCCACACAATGACCGCGGAACCGCTATTGCCGCCGCCGAACTTGGATATATGGCTGGTGCCGACCGTATCGAGGGCTGCCTCTTTGGAAACGGGGAGAGAACCGGAAACGTTGATCTTGTAACCCTTGGATTGAATCTGTTTTCGCAGGGAATTGATCCACAGATTGATTTTGGAGACATCGACGAGATCAAGCGCACCGTTGAGTACTGTAACCAGCTGCCGGTTGCTGAACGCTCACCCTACGGTGGCGACTTGGTATACACCGCATTTTCTGGTTCGCACCAAGACGCCATCAAAAAAGGCTTTGAGGCGATGCAGAAAACCGCTACCGAAGCAGGCAAAGATATCTCTGAGCTTGAGTGGGCAGTGCCGTATCTTCCAATTGATCCGATGGATGTTGGAAGAAGCTACGAGGCGGTTATTCGCGTTAACTCTCAGTCGGGTAAGGGCGGCGTTGCCTACCTATTGAAATCCGACCACTCACTTGATCTTCCAAGAAAGCTCCAGATCGAGTTCTCTAGAGTGGTGCAAGGTCTTACCGACAGCGAAGGTGGCGAAATTAGCTCAGAGAAGCTTTGGGAAATTTTCCAAGACGAGTATCTACCGGCGCCTATGGAAAAGTCCGAGCTAAAGTGGGGTCGCTTTGAACTAAAGCGCATGAAAACCGAAAGCGAAATGGATGGCGAGCTAAAACTTCAGATTGTTTTGCGTGATGGCGACAAAGAAGTTAAGGCTTCCGGAACCGGAAACGGACCAATCTCTGCTTTCTTGGCAATCCTTGGTGCACAGGGCGTTGAGACCAGATTGCTTGACTACATCGAGCACACCATGAGCGCCGGGGGAGACGCCCAGGCCGCTTCATATATCGAGCTTGAGGTGGCGGGCAAGACCCTTTGGGGAGTTGGAATCGATTCTGACATCGCAACTTCTTCGCTCAAGGCAGTTATTTCGGGAGTAAATCGCGCCATACGTGCTTGAGAGAAGCTCTAGGTCGCTTGCTCGTTAGATACTGGTCTAGTGCCCGTTTATCGCGATGAAGCCGTTGTGCTTCGAACTCACAAGCTAGGCGAAGCTGACCGCATCGTCACTTTGCTATCGCGCTACCGCGGCCAAATCAGAGCGGTTGCAAAAGGTGTGCGCAGAACCGCCTCCAAGTTTGGCTCGAGACTAGAACCCTTTATGGTTGTCGATGCACAGTTTTACGAAGGCAAGAATCTAGACATCGTGAACCAGGTTGAAACAATCGGCTCCTACGGCGGATCAATCATCGACGACTACGGCGCCTTTACTGCAGCCAACGCAATGGTTGAAGCAGCCGAGCGGCTCACCATGGAGGAGTCTTCACCTCAGCAGTATCTTTTGTTGGTCGGAGCACTTCGTTCGCTTGCAACCAAAGAGCATGATTCATCGCTGATTCTTGATTCTTACCTGTTGCGTGCACTAGCTATTGCCGGTTGGGCACCAAGCTTTGATGACTGCGCGCGCTGTGACGCCAAGGGTCCACACACAGCTTTTGTGATGCAGGTCGGTTCTGTGGTTTGTCCAGAATGCAAGCCAATCGGTGCGATTTCACTATCACTTGAGACAACAGCGCTACTTGGCGCTTTGCTAGCTGGCGATTGGGAACTAGCAGAAGATTCCGCACCGGGCGCCAGAGCAAACGCATCGGGTATCGTAGCTGCGTATAGTCAGTGGCATATAGAGCGCGGACTTAAATCAATGCCGCACGTCGAAAGAGCATGATGGAGTTTCAGCCAGTAGCCAAAAAGGGCATCAAGGTTCCTAAGTTTTCTCAGGTGCCCAAGCACATCGCGATCGTGATGGATGGAAATGGTCGCTGGGCAAATAAGCGAGGACTTCCAAGAGTCGAAGGGCACAAAGCCGGTGAGGCAGCACTTCTTGATGTGGTAGCTGGAGCCATCGAGGCTGGCGTTTCGGAGCTATCTGTTTTTGCTTTCTCTACTGAGAACTGGAAACGATCCCCTGAAGAAGTGCGCTTTCTAATGGGGTTCAACAAAGAGGTACTTAGAGATCGTCGGGACCAGCTAAATAACTGGGGCGTAAAAGTTCGCTGGGTTGGCAGAAGACCAAAGCTTTGGGCCAGCGTTATTGACGAGCTAGAAGAAGCGCAGCGAATGACTAAGAAGAACAAGGTGCTTACTTTGACGATGTGCGTGAACTACGGTTCACGCATTGAGATTGTGGACACCGTAAACGAGATCACGCAGCTGGTTGCTAAAAAGAAACTCAAAGCTGGATCTATCACTGAGAAGAGTTTTGGCAAACTGCTCTCAACTAACCCACTCAAAGACGTTGACCTATTTGTTAGATCCTCGGGCGAGAAGCGCATGTCAAACTTCTTGCTCTGGCAAAGTGCCTACGCTGAGCTCGTATTTAGTGAAGTGCTCTGGCCAGATTTTGACCGCCAAGAGCTCTGGCGGGCCATTGAGCAGTACTCGACCAGAGCGCGCCGCTTCGGGGCTGCAATCGATAGCCCTAAGGGCTAACTAGCCAACTAAACTGGGGTTCAGCCTTAGTTCAGGCTTTAACTGTTTATTTGGAGTTCAAATTGGCCACCACAAATCGTCTAGATTCGGCAATTGCCCTCGCTAAGCGCAGAGGCTTTGTTTTCCCAGCCGGAGAAATCTATGGTGGTACCCGTTCAGCTTGGGATTATGGACCACTTGGAGTTGAACTCAAAGAAAACATCAAGCGTCAGTGGTGGCGCTCTGTTGTAAACAGCCGTGAGGACGTGGTTGGACTAGATTCCTCAGTAATCTTGCCAAGAAAAGTTTGGGAAGCATCGGGACACGTAAAAGAGTTTGTTGATCCACTAATTGAGTGCACCAGTTGCAACAAAAGATTCCGCCAGGATCACCTTGAGGAAGCTTTTGAAGAGAAGAAGGGCCGTGCTCCGGAGTCCATGAAGGACATCGCTTGCCCTAACTGTGGCACGAGGGATGCCTGGACTGAACCCAAGCAATTCAACGGCCTACTAAAGACCCACCTGGGACCAGTGGAAGATGAATCTGGAATGCACTACCTCAGGCCAGAAACCGCTCAGGGAATCTTCGTGAACTTTGCCAACGTCCTAGGAGCGGCTCGCATGAAGCCGCCATTTGGAATTGGTCAAATCGGAAAGAGCTTCCGTAACGAGATCACCCCTGGGAACTTTATTTTTAGAACTCGCGAATTTGAACAAATGGAAATGGAATTCTTTGTTCAACCAGGAACCGATGAAACCTGGCACGAGTACTGGATTCAAGAGCGCTTCAACTGGTACGTAAATCTTGGAATCAATCCTGAAAACCTTAGGTTGTTCGAGCACCCGAAGGAAAAGCTTTCGCACTATTCCAAGCGCACAGTAGACATCGAATACCGCTTTGGTTTCCCCGGAAGCGAATTTGGTGAACTTGAAGGAGTCGCTAACCGAACTGACTTTGACCTAGCAACTCACGCAAGAGAATCGGGTGTTGACCTTAGCTACTTCGATCAGAGCATCAATGAGCGCTGGACGCCTTATGTTATCGAGCCAGCAGCCGGTCTAACTAGATCCCTTATGGCGTTCTTAGTCGACGCCTACGCCGAAGATGAAGCGCCAAATACTAAAGGTGGTGTGGATGTAAGAACCGTGCTGCGTTTGGACTACAGATTGGCACCGGTGAAGGCGGCCGTGCTTCCACTTTCTCGGAATGAAGACCTTTCACCAGTTGCCAGAAAACTAGCCAACGATCTGCGTGAGAGCTGGAACATTGACTTTGACGATTCAGGGGCAATCGGGCGACGCTATCGCAGGCAAGATGAAATTGGAACTCCTTTTTGCATCACTGTTGATTTTGACTCCTTGCAGGATCAGGCAGTGACTGTGCGCGAGCGAGACAGCATGGAACAGCAGCGAGTTTCCTTAGACAAGCTAAAGGGTTACCTGGCTGAGAAGTTGGTCTAATCATTCATGCAGGCACAAACTAAACCGGCTTTGAGCTATGGCAACATAGCGATTGATGTGCCGGTAGTACTTGCTCCAATGGCTGGCATCACAAACACCGCTTACCGAAGACTCTGCCAAGGATTTGGCGGAGGACTCTACGTTTCGGAAATGGTTACTTCTAGGGCCCTTGTGGAGCGAACTGAAGAGTCCATGAGACTAATTGGTCACCACGAGAGTGAAAAGGTTCGCTCCGTGCAGTTATACGGGGTTGATCCTAAAACCATCGCAGATGCAGTCACCATGCTGGTCTCTGAAGATCGCGCCGACCACATCGATCTAAACTTTGGCTGCCCAGTTCCAAAAGTAACCCGGAAAGGTGGCGGGGCAGCCCTTCCTTGGAAGCAAGATCTTTTCCAAGCGATTGTCCAGAGTGCCGTGAAGGCTGCTGGGAATATCCCAGTGACAGTCAAGATGCGAAAGGGTATCGACGCCGATCACCTGACTTTCTTAGAATCCGGAAAAGCCGCAAGGGATGCCGGGGTAGCGGCAGTTGCCCTGCATGGTCGAACCGCTGCTGACTACTACTCTGGCAAAGCTGACTGGGATGCGATTGCGGAACTCAGGGCAGCTTTACCCGATGTGCAAGTTCTTGGAAATGGAGACATCTGGTCTGCGCAGGACGCCGTAAACATGATGAAGCAAACCGGTGTTGATGGGGTGGTTGTTGGTAGAGGATGTCTTGGAAGGCCCTGGCTTTTTGCAGATTTGGAAAATGCCTTCCGCTCTTATCTTGAGAACCCAAATGCCAAAGTTAATTACTCGCAGGTTCAACCAAACTTGGGCGAGGTGGCAGACGCCTTCAAAAAGCATGCGGAACTTCTTGTTGAGTTTTTCGGTGATGAACTACGTGCCTGCAGGGATATCAGAAAGCACGTTGCTTGGTATTTCAAGGGTTACCCAGTTGGAGGATCCTTACGAGCGGCTCTTGCAAGCGTTGAAACCCTGACCCACATGGATGAACTTCTTGGAACTTTAGATCGCAGCATGCCATACCCAGGAGACGAGGCCGAGGGTCCAAGAGGAAGAGCCGGGGGAATGAAGAGCTGCGCTTTGCCAGAGCACTGGTTGGATTCGAGAGAGCTTGGCGACTCCGCGAGGCTTTCGCTACTTGAGGCCGAACTAAATGTTTCGGGTGGCTAAATGATTAGCCGAGGCTATCAAGAATCAGATCAAGAACGATTTGTTGCAGAAGATCGCTCGGGCTCAATCAAACGAGGAGAATTCGCAAGGGACCGAGCCAGAGTTTTGCACTCCTCTGCTCTTCGAAGACTCGGCGCTAAAACTCAGGTACTTTCGCCTTCGAATGGTGATTTTGCCAGAACCAGGCTTACCCACTCGCTTGAGGTTGCTCAAGTGGGTCGTGAGATGGCTCAAGAACTAGGCATTGATCCAGACGTAGTTGATACGGCTTGCTTGGCTCACGATTTGGGACACCCTCCCTTTGGACACAATGGCGAAGCAGCACTAAACGAATGGTCTAAAGACTTCGGGGGATTCGAAGGCAACGCCCAAACCCTAAGACTGCTATCTCGAATCGAACCAAAAGTATTTGATGCCAACGGAAAAAGCCGCGGTCTCAACCTCACTCGCGCAGCGTTGGATGCATCGTGTAAATACCCGTGGGCAAGAGAATCAGGGCAAGCAGAAACCGGCGGAGATTTCTCGGTGAAATTTGGTTACTACCAGGACGACAAAGATGTCTTTGAATTCTTAAGAGCCGGTGCAACACCAATGCGTAAGTGCATTGAAGCCGAGGTTATGGATTTTGCTGATGACGTCGCATACTCTGTTCACGACTTCGAGGATGCGATTGTCTCGGGATACGTGAATCTAGCCGAGATCAATTCGACAGCTTCTGATGCTGAACTGATTCAAAAAATTGCTCAGTGGGATGGGTCTGATTTGGCTAGTTCAGATTTTGAATCGGCTCTTGCTAGGTTGCGCTCAAATAGTTATTGGCTGTCAAATCACAGTGGTGAAATGAAAGATCAGGCAACCCTCAAGAACCTAACGAGCGCTCTGATTGGCTCATTTGTTAGAAGAACCACAGACCAAACAGAATTAGCAAACGCTTCCGAGCATTTAGTTAGATACCAGGGAGCTCTGTTGGTTCCATCAGAAGTTAGAGCTGAGATAGCAGTTCTCAAAGGAATAGTTTCTGCCTATTTGATGTCGGATGAGAAAAGGCAGCCTTATTACCAGTGGCAAAGAGCAATTCTCTCAGAGCTAGCAGATGCGCTGCTAGCAGCCAATGGCAAGCACCTAGACACTTACTGCGCTAGTGCTTGGCAGGATGCTACCTCGCAGGAGCAAAAACACCGTGTGGTTGTTGACCAAGTGGCATCACTTACTGACGTATCTGCACTTAGCATGCACCACGAACTAGTGACTAAATAGGATTATCAAGTGGCCGGAAAAATTAGCGCGAGAGACATCGAGGAAGTAAAAGCTCGAGTAAACATCGCCGATGTAATTGGCGGATACGTTGCTCTAAAGCCAGCTAGCGCGGGTAGCCTAAAGGGGCTCTGCCCGTTTCATCAGGAGAAGTCACCGTCATTTAATGTCAGGCCCCTGCAGGGCTTCTATCACTGCTTTGGTTGCGGCGCCGGCGGCGATGTGTACAAGTTTTTGCAGGAGATGGAATCACTTAGCTTTTACGAAGCGGTTGAGAATCTTGCACAAAAAGCCAGCTACACCCTTACCTACGAAGCTGGCTCAAACGCCCCAGACCAGGGACAAAAAGCAAGAATCTATGAAGCAAATCTTGCTGCTTCCAAATACTTTGTCGAGCAACTAGGAGCCGATGCGGCAACTACCGGCCGAGACTTCTTGAAATCGCGTGGTTTCGATAAATCAGCTGCCGAAACTTTTGGGGTGGGCTTTGCGCCAAAGGGTTGGAACAATCTGGTTGATCACCTCAAGACGTTGGGTTTCACCGAGGATGAGTTAGTGCTCGCCTCGCTGGCCTCCAGGGGAGAGCGCGGTCTTTACGACAAGTTCCGCGGAAGACTAATTTGGCCAATTAGAGACACGTCTAACCAGGTGATTGGTTTTGGAGCTAGAAAACTATTTGATGATGACCAGGGGCCCAAGTATCTAAACACTTCAGAAACTCCGGTGTATCACAAGTCAGCGGTGCTGTATGGAATTGATCTAGCTAAAAAGGAAATCTCCAAGTCACAAAAGGTAGTTGTAGTTGAGGGATATACCGACGTGATGGCTTGCCACCTAGCTGGAGTCACCAACGCGGTTGCTACCTGTGGCACTGCTTTTGGAGATGAGCACATCAGGATCTTGAATCGCATGCTTTCGGCAAATGTGGATATTCCTGCAGAAGTGATTTTCACTTTTGATCCAGACGAAGCTGGTCAAAAAGCAGCCATGCGCGCTTTCGCAGACGCCGAAAAGTTCCACGCCAACAGCTTCATAGCGGTTGGACCAGATGGCCTAGACCCTTCTGATCTCCGGGTGCAAAAAGGCGATGAAGCCGTGCAGCTGATGATCGAAAGCAAAAAGCCCATCTATGAGTTTGCTATCAAGCAGAAACTAAAAAACTTTGACCTATCCAGCGTGGAAGGTCGAGTTGGTGCCGCCAGGGCAGCTGCTAGCGTCATTGCAACCATTCGGGACTCTGCAATGCGTTCTGTTTACCTTCGAGAAGTGGCCAACTGGGTAAATCTTGATGTTTCGGAAGTCAGCGCATTGGTAGAGCGAGCTATCAAGGACAAGGTTGTAGCGGCTGTAGCTCCAATGCGACAAGACATTGCCGCAGAGCCTGCTGTGCAAGCATTCGAAGAACCAGATCTTCGAGACCCCACTATTCGATTCGAGCGACAGTTACTAGAGGTCCTAATTCAGCACCCATCAGAGATTGAAGACGATAAATTCCTCGAACTAGTTTCAGGAGATTTTCTAGCAAAGGTGCATGCATTGCTTGCCTCAGCTCTTTTGGCGAATACCGCACACCGCAAAGACTCAACCTGGTTGGTAAAGCTCTCAGAGTCGCTTGACCCAGCGCTTCATCAGATCCTTCGGGCGATGGCCGCAACATCTCTACCGGCGAGTACCCCTGAAGAGCTCAAGCGCTATATCGATGGCGTTGCGGTTAGTGGTTTTATAAACCTGCTCACTAGGCAGAAGCTTTCCTTGCAAGCCGTTCTTCGTCAAACCGAACCATCGGATTCGGCCAAGATTTCTGAAATCCAAAAAGAGCTTATGGATATCGAACAACGGAGACGGGCGCTTCAAGGTGGCTAACAATTTTGTGGCAATCGAGCCAAAGAGCTTTCCGGAGTACGAAAAAGCTTTGGAACTAGGCGGTGCGAAGCTCTCTTCGATGGGGCCGGAAGTTCGTGGCCTGGTCTGGACGGATTACTCTTCCCCCGCAGCACTCGGTGAATTGATTGGTAGCAACCCCCAGTTGGAATGGGTGCAGTTACCATTTGCTGGAGTTGATGCATTCGCTGAGCAATTAGACAAAAACGTTTTGTTCACTAGCGCTAAAGGAGCCTATAGGGAGCCGGTAGCTGAGCATGCCCTAATGCTTGCTTTGGCTCTTGGTCGAAAGCTTCCCATTCGCATCAAGGCTTCCAGTTGGGGTAAGCGTGAAGCCTTTAGTTTCTATGATTCAAAAGTTTTGCTCATTGGTGCTGGCGGAATATCAGATGAGCTCACAAAGCTTCTTGTGCCATTTAGGGCTGAGATAACTGTGGTGAGAAACAACGCTGAGCTACCCTTCTCTGGTGCAAAAAAGGTAGCGGGGCTGGAAAAACTGGATAGCTTGATTCCAGAAGCTGATCTTGTGATTGTGACCTGCGCTTTGACAGAGAAAACTCGCGGGTTAATTAATTACCAACGGCTATCGTTTTTCAAGCCGACTGCCTATCTTGTTAATGTAGCCAGAGGACCAATTGTGGTTAGCGATGATCTAGTTCGAGCGTTGGATGACGGTCTTCTAGCCGGGGCCGGGTTAGATGTAACCGACCCTGAACCGCTTCCAGATGGGCACGGCTTTTTTGGCCGTGATGACCTGATTCTGACGCCTCATACCGCTGACACCAAGGAAATAGTCACCAGGCTATTTGCAACCCGAATTGAGCAGAACGTGAAGGCTTTTTTGGGTAACGGTGCCTGGGTGGGCGAGGTTAGCGCATCCTTGGGCTACTGATATAGCAAGGCCCCATTTTTGGTAGTGTTGGAGGCTGCGCAAGCATTCCTCGGTAGCTCAATTGGCAGAGCAATCGGCTGTTAACCGATAGGTTCTTGGTTCGAGTCCAAGCCGGGGAGCCAGAGAATCCAACCCACATCAAGGCAACCCTCAGGAGATATGTGTGATTCGCTGGATACTAGACACCAAATGGGTTCCAGAGATTGCTCTTTCTCTCACCCTCTTGGCTGTTTTTGGCGGAATCAATGCTGTTACTGGCGGAATTAGTTACTTTCTACTTTCTGTACCATTCGCATTAGCTTCGCTGTTCGTCAGACAATATAGCTACCTCACAGGCGCACTGCTCTTTGTCGGAGCCGCCCTACACATTGGCTTCTCGGCGGTGCCATCTTTTGGGAACCTAGTTCTTGCAGTCGTTGCTTTTGTTGCCGGCGTATCCACGGCTAATCCTTGGCGAGTAATCAACATTCTGGCCGTCAGCGCTACTTCATTTTTGATCGTCGCAAGCGCTTCCAATAACCCAAATCTTTCACTGCCGAACTTGGGGATAATTGAATTTACTGACACTGGAAGACTGCTTTTCTTCATTGTTGGATCGATCTTGGCAGCGAGCCTAATTGGCCTTGCCGCAGTGGGCGGTCGACTCGTGCGTGAGCAATATCTTCAGAGGCAATTTCAAGGCAACCGCAAATACTCAAACTCCCAGCAAGATGAGATCTCGCTGGAGCTCGCGGAGCAAGCCAAGCGCTTCGAGATGGCGGGGGATATGAACGAAAGTGCTGTGCAGCATATTTCTTCGGTCATTACTAATGCCGAAGCTGGCTTGTACACGGCCAAGTTAGATCCAGCTGCGGGTTTGCGGGCCTTAGACAAAGTGCTGCTGAGCGCAAAGGCAGCTCACGCCGAACTTAGAAGGCTTTACGAGACCATTAATCGCGGAACTATGATCTCCACCGCGCCTCCCACTCTAGAAAGCATTTCGGCTCTTGAGCTAAATATGCGCGAGGCTGGTTACAACATGGCGGTTACCTACTCGGGTTCGCGGGTTGCATTAGATAGCTCAATGGAGCTAGCAATTTACCGGATAGTTTTTGAGGCAATCAAGAATGTTCGCCAACATAACCCCAAGGGCACAATGGTAACCGTTGAAATTACCTGGTTTGAAACAAGCCTTCAGGTAATCATTCGAGACAACGGTGTCGAGGTGGTTCGAAAAAGTGATGTTGGCCCGAATGGCCTACCAGCTCCCTATGACGCCAACGATGACATCGGTAACCTCCTAGAAAAAGTCATCGGACCCGGAATCACAGCTATGCGTGAGCGAGTAGAGAGCTTCGGTGGATCCTTAGAAGCTCAGCGTGTAGTTGGGGTTGGTTTTACCGTGTCAGCTCTTTTCCCGATTCTTCGCCCCATGCAAGACTGATAAAAACCTAAATGAGCCATTCACTTCGAATTGCCCTGATTGATTGGAACACGAGTGTTCGAACTGCCCGTAGGGCAATTCTTGATGCCACAGAAAATATCACCGTGGTCTTCGAATCGGATGGCGGCAAAGGTGAGCTAAACCAGCTACCTGATTTGTTGGTGGATGTCATCGTCATCGATCAACAGCTAGACAGCAAAACTGGAGTCGATTCATTCCTAGAGCTCAGGCAAAGCTATTCCAAATCCTCTGATGTTCCCAATGCAGTTCTCACCACGGTCTATGACATTGCAACCCTCCGCGTCCAAGCTCTCGGGGCTGGAATGCACGATGTGGTGAGTATCGATAGCGGACCTGAGGGGCTCATAAAAATCATTAGGGCCGCAGCTTCAGCTGAGCCAGTTATTGACCTAGCAGAACTTGCAAAGTTACTTACCGAAACCCCGCCTATATCCAAGAACAATTTCGTATTGAGTCAAGCAGTTATTGCGCTACCGGTAAGAAAAAGGGGCCTGATTGAAAAACTCGCCGAGGAGTGGCCAAAGATAATGGCCGGCTCCAAGCCGGAGCTAAGTCTTGATAAATACCAAGCGCTTGCTCTTTCGCTAGGCTTTCTTAGCGCAAGTGAGCTTATTATCAAGCTCGTGCAGAATGGGGTGTTAGATGCCAAGTGAAGCACAAAGCGTCAAAGCGATCTCATTCGGGGTGGGTTTTGCAACCGGTCTCTACGGTATTTCTTTTGGAGCTCTCTCGGTTGCTGCCGGTTTAGATTTTTGGCAAACCATGGCGCTAAGCCTTTTGATGTTTAGCGGTGGTAGTCAGTTTGCATTTGTTGGTGTAATTGCAACCGGTGCGGGAGTGGTTCCTGCAGTTTTGTCATCTTGGCTACTTGGTGTAAGAAACGGCTTCTATGCAATTAGATTGGCTCCAGTCTTGTCACTGTCTGGAATCTTGAAACCAATTGGAGCTCAGTTAACAATTGATGAATCAAATGGGGTATCGCTTTCCCAAGAGCCTGATCCCTCAAAACAGCGCCAGGGTTTCTGGCTTACGGGGATTGCAGTATTCGTATTTTGGAACTTGCTTACGGCAGCTGGAGCGTTACTTGGTTCGGTAATTGGTGACCCAGCCGATTGGGGCTTAGACGCAGCCGCTGGAGCAGCTTTTCTTGGATTGATTTGGCCAAGCCTCAAAGAATCCAAACTATTGCTGCTAGCTGTGGTTTCAGCATTCACGGCCACCTTGCTTTCAAAATTTGTGCCAGCCGGTATTCCAGTCCTTCTCACCGCAGGTGTTGCCGTTGCCTTCTGGATAATCGAGCTTTTAGGAAAAAGAAAATGACGCTTTGGGTAGGGGTGCTGTTAGCAAGCGCCCTAGTTTATTCGTGGAAGTTACTTGGCCATTTGGTTCCTGAACGCTTTGTTAAGAATCCCAGCATTCGATCGCTGGCGGCGCTACTTACGGTAGCAATGCTTGCGGGTCTTGTTGGAGTTCAAACTTTCGTCTCTTCAGAAGGAATTACCTTAGACGCGAGGGTAGCCGCCTTGGCTGTTGC
Source organism: Rhodoluna sp. (assembly GCF_044232805.1). Taxonomy (GTDB): domain Bacteria; phylum Actinomycetota; class Actinomycetes; order Actinomycetales; family Microbacteriaceae; genus Rhodoluna. Next base: position 34,246 of record NZ_JBIILG010000003.1, on the reverse strand, counting down.
AGCCGTTCTTTTCTACTTGAGAGTTCCATTTATATTTGTGGTGATTGCCGCGGCGGCAGTTGCTAGCTTGCTACGGATATGGTTTTAGTCCTCAAGGCGGTCGGTTCCTGGTAGCCAGGACTGCCCCGGTCTATTCCAACCAAGCTCGGCCATGGTTTCGAAAGCTTCCTTTTTGGCATCCCCTGGCAGCTTGTCGACGTAAATGATTCCTTCAAGGTGATCAAACTCATGTTGGAAGATCCTTGCGAACCAGCCTTCGGCTTCGATTTTTACTGGCTTTTGCTCTAGATCCACACCTTCGATAATTGCCCAATCAGCTCGCTGTAGTAAGAATCTTTCACCAGGCACTGAAAGGCAGCCTTCGCTGTGCAATTCTTCATCAGGTTCTTCCTCTGCTATTGGCCCGATAGTGATTGTCGGATTTATCACTACCCCTCTTCGACGGTTGTCATCATCATCGGGATAGTCATAGACAAACATTCGAAGCGCCACGCCCACCTGAGGGGCCGCTAGACCAACTCCTGGAGCGTTTTGCATGGTTTCGAACATGTCGTGAACTAGATCGGTCAGCTCCTGATCAAATTTAGTGACCTGCTGGGCCCGCTGGTGCAGCACCTCGTCCCCGTAGATGCGTATTGGCCTGATCATGGCTCAAATCTAGCCGTTAGTTTTGGCTAAACAGCTCAATTCAGGGCTAGGCTCGAATTTGGGAAATTTTAGGAATACTTGTGGGACCAGAACTTCGATTATTAGCAATTGTTCTTGCCGTCTTGGCAGCGGTTGCTTTAGCTTTTGGTGCGCAGTTTCAAAATCAAGCGGTTTCAACTAGCAGAGAAAAACACGTCCAACCTAAAGTTTCACTCTCGATTAGAGAACTAGTCAATCTGCTGATAAAACCCCGCTGGGTTTCTGGAACCGGTTTGATGTTTTTGGCGATGCTGTTGCAGCTTGGGGCGCTTTCGCTAGCACCACTTATTGTGGTGCAGCCCATCGGCGCGATAGCTCTGGTAATTACCTCTGTGCTTAATGCCCGCTATACCAAGACCAAACTAAATCGAGCCACCATTTTGGCAATCGGACTAAGCACCTTTGGGGTTGGCGGCTTTGTGGTTACCGCATCTCAGGTGGCGGCTCAAGTAGAGCTGACCGATGAGAACTTACTTCGAGTGCTGCTGCTTTTTGTAGTTATCTTGGTTGCTTTTGCGGCGCTGTTTTTCATCTTCGGCAAAAAAGCCCAAGCGCTCACTTATATTCTCGGAGCCGGAGTGCTCTATGGGTTTGTAGCAACTCTTGCCAAGGTAACAATCCAGCGCCTGTATCAGATGGACTACGACATCTTGACCTTGATTGCAGTTGTGAGCATGATAGGCGCCGTGCTTCTAGGAGGCTGGTTCGTTCAGAATGCATATGCCTCCGGTCCCCCCGATCTGGTTATCGCAGGTTTGACTGTTATTGATCCAATAGTGGCAATTACAATTGCAATTGGCATCCTGGGCGAGGCCCAGGAGGCCACCCTGGGCTCAGGCTCTCTTTTCTCAGCCTTTGGGCTGCTAGCCATCTGCGGAGTATATTTGCTGTCCAAGGTTCACCCGGAACTAAGAAATCGAGCCAAGGCTTCAGTCAAGTAAACTTGTAATCACACCCCAACATTCAATCTCAGGGATGAAATGACTGAAGCAGTAAAAGCTAGTAGACGCATGCGCGTGGTCATTGGCTGCGACACCTTCCCGCCAGACATAAATGGGGCATCCAGGTTCGCTGAGCGGCTAGCTGCTGGTTTAGTTCGGGCGGGGCACGAGGTGCACGTCATTGCACCTTCCTATAGCAAAAGATATGGGACCTTCACCGAAGTTCACGATTCCAGCTCAATGACCGTTCACCGTCTCAAAAGCTACCGGGTGGTGCAACACAAGACCTTGAGATACGTTTGGCCATTTACTCTAAAGGCTAAGACCGATCGAGTTCTGAAAGACCTAAAGCCAGATGCGGTCCACATCAACTCTCATATGATTGTTGGCCGGTACCTAATGAGATCTGCCAGGCAGCAGGGCATTCGCGTTATTGCCACCAACCACATCATGCCCGAGAACCTAATCAAGTACTCGCTGGTTATTCCGCGCTGGGCAGAGAAAACCGCCATGAGCCTTGCTTGGAAGGACACTGGTCGAATACTGAAAAAAGCAGACGTGGTGACAACCCCAACAAGAAAAGCCGCCACCCTTCTGGAAAATGCTGCGGGTCTAACCGGAGTGCTGGCTGTGTCTTGTGGCATCGAAGCTTCAAATTTTGCAAACAACAGCCCCACAACAAACTCAGAGCCAAGAATTCTCTTTTTGGGTCGTCTCGATTACGAGAAACACATCCACAACCTAATTCAGGCCGTGGCGCTACTGCCAAAATCGCTAAAGGTAAAACTTGAAATTGTGGGCGACGGAGGAGAGCGCGAGTATCTAGAGAATCTTGCCAAGGACTTGGGGTTAGAAGAGAACGTCGAATTCCGCGGTCATATCTCTGACGAAGAGTTGCCAAAGGTTTACGAACGAGCAACAGTATTTGCCATGCCCTCGATTGCAGAGCTGCAATCAATTGCCACCATGGAGGCCATGGCCTCGGGTCGTCCCGTGGTGGCAGCTGACGCCATGGCGCTGCCCCATTTGGTGCACGATGGTGACAACGGTTATCTGTTTCCACCCGATGACGTCAAGGCTTTCGCAGACCGACTTCTAAAGGTGCTTACCGCTGATCAGAAAGAGCTGGATCGCCTCTCGGAAAACTCACTGCACTTGATTCAGTCACACGATATAGATCGCACCATAAAAATCTTTGAGGGCCTTTACAGCGGTGAAACACAGGAAGAGAACGAGACCGCCGACAACCTCGACACTTACTCGCTTCCTATCGGAAGTCTGAGTAAAACCATCAGTAGATCTATTGCTTTGGCCAGGAGGCGTTCAGCGAAGCTGCGCGAACAAGCGGAACTCACTCGTAGGGAAATTATCGCCAGGGCTGAAGACACCAGGGATGAAGTAATAGAGCGTCTGGAAGAAGTTCGTGACGACGTGGCCTTCGCTGCCAAGAAGCTAGAGATTCGAGTGCGCAAGGGTGTCAAGAAAGCGGCGGAGAGACTCAGAAGAGAAGAACTTCCTTAGGCAAATTGTTGCCAACTACGAACCCAGCATCAACATGACAACATTCACCAGCGAAGCCAGAAGCAGAAGATGAAAAACCAGCTTTGGAGGGTTTGGGCTAAGAGCCAGAACGCTAGCCAGTAGAGACAAAACTACTGTTAGCCCCAACCCGCCAATAGAAATCAAAGGAACTAGCTTGCTGCTTTGGGTCACCAAAATTAGCGATGCGGAACTAGCGGTTACGGCAATTACCAGGGCAGAAGCTCTCTGACCGAGAATGTGCGGAAGGGCTCTAACTCCTGTCTGCTTGTCAGCTAGAAGATCTGGCAGCGTGTTGGCAAAATGGGCAGCGAGACCAAAGAGTCCGGCAACAATCATCACCCAAACTGGAGGCAGTGATGGCTCTTGGCGCGAGAGCGTGACGAAGGCTGGAAGAATTCCAAAACCAAGAATGTACGGAACAACCGAGAAGCCATTGGACTTGAGCCCTAGGTTGTATGCCCAGCCGATTGCAAGCATAGGCAACATCCATAAAAATGCTGCAGCGCCTAGTGCAAAGGCGAGAACTAGAGCAGTAACTGCTGAAACCAGCGAAGCTGCTCTAACCAGAGCTACCGAAACTATTCCCTGAACCACCGGTTTGTCGAATCTCTTTACGGCTATATCTCTTCCAGCATCTAACCAGTCATTGGAAAGACCAACCGAGAACTGCTGCGCCAGAACTGCTAAACCAACTAGCCCAAGTTTTTCTAGTGGTAAGCCCACTCCAATTCCAAACATGACGGCGAAGCTCGCAACAGACAGCGAGGGAAGTGGATGAGTGGATCTGAAAAGAGCCAAAGCTTTTAGCCACATGAATTTACCTCTTGACTGCCTTTTCTAAGCGTAAGCATTCAGCTGTCATGGCTTACACCTCAGACTTTATTGCTTGTAGCACTAGCATCACAGTCAATTCCAGGGTTCGTCGGTAAAGTAGTGGGGTGATTCGATTTCAGAAGCCGCGGCTTAGGGCACGGAAATTCAGTGATTAGCATCCTGGCTGTTGCAGTTGGCAGAATCGTTAGATTCATCATCCGTATCTTTCGGCGTGGGGGAGGCTCCGCCTTCCCTGGAACAGTTGCTAGCTCAATAGCTCCGAACTTGCTAAGCGATGCAATTCGTTCGGCAAGGAAGGGCTTGGTTGTAGTGTCAGGCAGCTCTGGTAAGAGCTCAACAACTCAAGTACTTGTAGCGCTTCTAAGAGCCCATGGTTACAAGATCTTCACAAACCCCTCGACAGCAAACATCAAGCAAGGCCTCTATGCTGCAATACTTCAGTTTGGTGATTACCGAGGTCACATTGACGCGGATTTTGTTGTCCTGGAATGGGATGAGGGCCACGGTGCAGCCCTAGTGGAGTCGCTTCGTCCAAGACTTGCTGTGCTTACAAATGTCTATTCAGACCAGCTTGACCGCTTCGTTGACCCGGAACTCGTAGTTGAGAAGCTGAAAAAGATTTACGACCATTCAGATCACGCCGTTGTAAACGTGGATGACAAGAACCTAACCCAATTTACAGATTCTGAGAAAATCACCGGCTTTGGTTTATCGACTTCAATTCAACCTCGCCCAAGCTACGCAATAAACTTTGGGCCAGAGCCTAAATTTGAGCCCTCGATTGAAGTCTCGAAACTCGGTGATAGATTTCTTCAGGTAAGAGTCAACGGGCGTCTTCTTAGCTTCGAAACAAAAGCTGACGCTCCCCACCAAGCTCTCAACCTCGCTGCTTCCATCGCTGCTGTTTCCAAATTGATTGAGCCAGATTGGGCTTTGGTCGAAAAGACAGTTTCAAATTTGCCCCCTGTATTTGCTAGAGATGAAATCGCTTCAGTTCGTGGCAAAGATGTGAGGTTTTTGCTGTGTCTTAATCCAACAAGTTTCACTCACAGTCTTAGCGAGATTTCCGATCAGACTAGCCCGTTGATGATTATGGCTGGCGGAGACATCAGCGATCCAAGCTGGCTGTGGACAGTGGATTTTTCAAAGCTGAAGCACGTGGACGTAGTTGGTGGCAAAAACGCTTACGACTTAGCACTGAGGCTTATGTATCAGGACGTTCAGGTTGACAAGATTATTCTCGAAGCCGATAAAGCAGCAGATGCTTTTCTGGAGCTTGCCGGACCCAGCCCAACGGTGCTATTCACAGCCGATGCGATGCGACGCACCAGAAGGTACTTGGGGTTGGCGAAATGATCAAATTAGCGACCTTCAAGCCAACCTATTTCAACAACAACGGTGATCAGGGAAACATTGAGGTGCTTGCAAAGCAGCTTGAGTGGCGCGGTGCTCAATACTCTGTGACTTCTACTGAACTCCAAGACGTGGACTTTTTACTTGTTGGCGATGGCTCGAGAGCAGTTATGCGTGAGTTCGAGTCAGAACTTGTTGCAATTACAGATTTGGTAGCCGAGCGCCTAAGAACCGGAAAGGCAACCTTGCTTGTTGGTTCCGCCCACGAGTTCTTCTGCTCTAGATTGCCTGGGCTGCCAGAACTAAAGAACGCACCAAGGGTAAGCCAGCATCGTGAAGTAAGCTTTGGGGATCTGAGAGTGTTTGGATACAAAAACAACGAGATCGATGTTGATTTCTTTATAGAACAAGCGTTCATCTCGACCTCTCTGTTTGGTCCAATCCTTGCCAAGAACGAGAATCTTTTGAACATTGTTCTCTCATCAATGGGAGTAACTACTGAGCTCCCGGCAGTTCATCAGTCACGGTTAGCTCCGGTGTTGCAGGGTGTTCGATCAAAGGCCTTAGGAAGCTAACGGTCTTTATCGTCTAGTCTTAGTAATTGCGAGGGGAGTTAGCTCAGCTGGTTAGAGCAGCGGACTCATAATCCGTCGGTCACGGGTTCAAGTCCCGTACTCCCCACCGGTTAATCCGCTAGGTATTTTTGCCTTGGGTAGAGTTGATTCCTATGAGCTACCCAACCAGAGGTTTTATTCGCAAGCGATCAAAGCTAATGCGAGTAACTGGTGTAACTGGAGAAGTGCTCGTAACTGCCGGAGCCCTTATGGGTCTATTTCTGGCTTGGCACTTGATGCTGAACGACACTATTCAGGGCGATCGCCAGAATCAATCTGCAAGCGCCCTTGCCCAGCAGTGGCAGGAGCCAGAGTCCTCCTCTGCAGAACAAAAACCAGCAACGGCTATTGTCAATCCAAGTAATGAGAAACCACCGGTTACTGCCTCACCTACCGAAGGCGAGGCTTTTGCATTACTTTACGTACCAAGGTTTGGGCCAGAGTATGTTCGAACAATCGCTGAGGGTGTCGATGTCGCAACGGTTCTCAATAGCCGGAGGCTAGGAGTCGGAAGGTACCTTGAATCTGAACAGCTGGGAGCCGATGGAAACTTCGCCCTAGCGGCTCACCGAACCACATTCGGGGCACCTTTTGGGAACATAGGAGAGCTTCGAATCGGCGACCACATCTATGTTGAGGTGCCGGAGGGTTGGCACGCTTACGAGTTTAGAAATCTTGAGTATGTCTGGGAAACTGACGTCAAGGTCTTGAATTCATTTCCAAAATTGCAGGAAGAGGTGCCAGGTGCCAGGGTAATAACCCTTACTAGCTGTCACCCCAAGTTCACGGTTTCGGAGCGCGTCATTGCCTACGGTCTATACAGCGGTTGGTATCCAAGAGCTGGCGGACCTCCAAACGAAATAGCCGATGTAGTGAAGGAAAATTCCTGATGTATGCAGCGTTATGGCGATTGCTACCTGGAGGAGTATTTCTGAAGTTGATTCAACTGACAATCATCTTGGTGATTGTGGTTTTTGTGCTCTTTGAATGGGTGTTCCCGTGGGTAGCTCAGACTTTCTTGTCCGAGCAGTCAACGGTTGAGTAATACGCTGAAACCTTAGTTCTATTGCTGGGTTTCTAGGCTTGCCTTTACAACATCCCCTATCAAACATCCAGAAGCTAGTTCGTCCGCGACTGTTGTGGTGAGCCAGATGTCGGAGAACTGGGCAATAAGGCACTCTCCCTTGAAAGCTACTGCCAAGCTAACCGACTCGGGTGGTTGGCGGGTCTTTGTTTCGAGCTGGGTGTGAGTAATTGCTGCGATACTAAAGCCGGTTTCCCCAAGCAACTTGATACTTTCAGTTAAGTCATGATTTGGCTTTCCGGCACCAGATTCTTTCATGACACTCTCAAATACTGGCAAGTTGCTCGCAGCGGATCCGGTTGGGTAAAAGAAGACCTCGGGGGACTTAGAAACTTCTGGCTCTGATAGTGGATCGGAGGACGTGCAGCCAGAAATTAATCCGCCTAGAACCAGGGCAATTGATATTGCTTTTTGTGCCTGTTTGTTTCGCACTCTATCTAGACCACCGAAGCGGCGTTGCCCTTTTCTCGAAAGTAACATGATGCGCATAGCGACTCGTACGTGACTTCTTCGCCATCGATTGCAACCTGGTCCCCGTCAAAGATGAAGCTGTCATTTATCTTTCTGGCGTTGAACATCGCTTTCTTGCCGCAGCGGCAAATTGTCTTGAGCTCTTCGAGGCTGTGAGCTATCTCGAGTAGGCGAAGCGAGCCGGGGAAGCCGTTAGTGAGAAAGTCTGTGCGAATGCCGTAAGCCAGCACCGGCACATCATCCAGAACTGCAATCTCTAGAGCCTGATCAACTTGCTCACGAGTTAGAAACTGGGATTCATCCAGCAGAAGGCAGGCAACTCTTTTGCCGGTCTTTTCTCGATGCAGAGAGGATCTCTTTTGAAACTCTTTTCTAAGATTCAGATCGGGTGTAACCAGGAAATCAACCATTCGGTCAACTCCAAGCCTGGACAAGATAGCCATATCTCCCTTGGTGTCTACCGCTGGCTTAGCAAGCAATACCGCTTGGCCGCGTTCTTCGTAGTTATAGGCAGCCTGTAATAGGGCAGTTGACTTACCTGAGTTCATCGCACCGTGGCGGAAATATAGCTTGCTCATACTGTTACAATTTTAGCTGCTTGTTTTGACTTGTTTCGCAGCTAGGTCTAGCCTTGGAGAACCACCAAATAAAGGTCGTAGGGGAAGACGTACCTAGGTTTGGAGGTGAAAGTATGTCTAAAGGGCTCGTGTTTATTCACCAAGCGCCCAGGGCTTTGCTTACTCACATCGAGTGGACTATCTCGGGGGTCTGCTTAGCCCCAATAACCATTAGCTGGCATGCGCTGCCTGCCCCAGGCGCGGGCTATCGCGCTCTTGCGCTTTGGGAAGCCCCAGCAGGTGCTGGAGCGGTTCTTGCCACTTCGTTTATGAACCTCAAGCAACTTTCCTTTGAGGTTATCCACCAGGACTCTCCGGATGTTGCTGGATACCGTTGGAGCTACACACCAAACCTTGGGATGTATTCATCGGCTACGGATGAAGTGGGAAATATCCTCGTCAGCGAAAATCAGCTGCGACACATTGTCGATAGCTGTGGGTCGAACGGACTCAAGCTCCAAGCAGAGCTTCGAAAAGTCCTGGGCCAAGCTTTTGATGACGAGCTTGAGAGTTACCGAGAATTATTCGACGGATCGGAAAGCAACAACAGCGTTGTGACCGCCGAAGCCGAACGAGTTACTTATAGCCAGAATGTGAGACCCCTCTAGCTTTCTTGGCGAAACAACTACATCCAGTTTGATTTCTGGATCTTGATTCTCAAGATTGATTGTTGGTGGCGCAGTTTTCTCATGTAGCGCTAGAACTGTGAAAATCGCTTCAATCGCTCCAGCTCCCCCAAGAAGGTGACCGGTGGAGGCCTTGGTTGCCGACACCGGGATACCAGCTAACTTCTCGCCAAAGACTCTCTTTAGTGCTTGATACTCTGCGATGTCGCCTACCGGTGTGCTGGTGGCGTGAGCGTTGATGTGCGAAACATCAGCTATTGAGCTGCCAGCTTGTTCGAGGGCGCCAAGCATTGCTCTAGCGGCTGCAGTTCCTTCAGGATCTGGAGCAGTGATGTGATGAGCGTCTGAAGTCACAGCTGCGCCCACTACTTCTGCATAAATCTTTGCCCCTCGAGCCTTGGCGTGTTCTTCGCTTTCCAGAATCAGTGTTCCGGCACCTTCACCCATCACGAAACCATCGCGAGCGGTGTCATAAGGCCTAGAGGCACCAGCTGGATCATCGTTGCGCTTTGATAGGGCGTGCATGGCTGCGAAGGAAGCAATCGGAAGAGGGTGAATCGCGGCTTCCGCGCCACCCGCAACAACAATATCTGCTTCGCCGTTTCTAATTCTGTTGAAAGCGTTAGCTATGGCCTCGGTTCCAGATGCACATGCCGATACGGCTGTTCTCACTCCAGCCCTGGCGTGAAGCTCCATTCCAATGGCAGCAGCTGGACCGTTGGCCATAAGCATCGGCACGGTCATTGGCAGCACTCGCCTTGGACCGCGCTCCTTCAGAGTGTCGTAGGCATCAAGCAGGGTCCAGATTCCACCAATACCCGTTGCGTATTCGACGGCTAAGCGTTCGGGAGCAACTTCGGGGGAGCCGGCATCGAGCCAAGCCTCACGAGCTGAGACCAGAGCGAACTGGCTCGATGGGTCAAGTCTTTTGGCTTCTTGCGGGGTGAGCATTTCCTTGGCTGGAACCTTGGCTTGCCCCGCGAAGGTGACCGGAAGCTCATACTGAGCTACCCAGTCTTGAGAGAGGGTTGTTATGCCAGATTCGCCCGCAAGCAACGCTTGCCAGGTTGATTTGCTGTCGCCACCAAGTGGCGTAGTTGCGCCAATACCAGTGACAACAACTTTGTGGACCAAAGTTTTTAGCCTTGCGCCTTTGTGATGTAGTTCACAGCGTCACCAACGGTAAGAAGGTTCTTTACCTCGTCGTCTGGAATCTTTACATCAAACTTGTCTTCGGCGTTGACGACAATTGTCATCATTGAAATTGAGTCAATGTCTAGATCGTCAGTAAATGACTTGTCTAGCTGTACAGCATCGTTAGCGATACCGGTTTCGTCGTTTACGATCTCTGCTAGTCCGCTAAGTACTTCTGCTGCAGAAAGTGCCATTTTTTGTCTCCTAGTTGTTTGATTGACCGATTGTAAGTTTAGGGCACAACCACTACTTGAGCCCCGTAGGCTAAACCAGCCCCGAAGCCTATTTGTAGCGCTAGATCACCAGATTTAATGCGACCTTCGGCCATAAGGGCGTGCATGGCCAGTGGGATGCTGGCAGCTGAGGTGTTACCGGTTGTAATGATGTCCTTTGCGACAACCACTGATTCAGGTAGGGCTAACTGCTTAGCCATTTCGTCAATGATGCGCTCGTTGGCCTGGTGGGTAACCAGAGCAGCTAGATCTTCTGGTTTTACTCCCGCAATCTCAAGAGTTTGTTTGGCTACTTTTACCATTTCCCAAACAGCCCAGCGGAAAACACTTTGACCTTCTTGAACAAGGGTAGGCCAGCTTCCGGTGCCATCGCGGAAATCAAGCAGGGACCCCGTCATACCGACGGCTTCCCATTTGGACCCATCGGAGCCCCAAACGCTTTTTGAAATTCCTGGTGAATCCGATGGCCCAACAATTGCAGCTCCGGCTCCATCGCCTAGCAAAAAAGAGATTGATCTATCGGTTGGGTCGACGAAATCGCTGAGCTTCTCGCCGCCAACCACCAGAACAAATTTGGCAGTTCCTGATCTAACCAGTGAATCTGCTTGAGCAATGCCGTAGCAGTAACCGGCACAAGCAGCTGAAATATCAAAGGCCGGCGCTGGATTAGCCCCAACCAGCTCCGCCAGCAGCGATGCGGCTGAAGGAGTTTGATAAGGGTGAGTGATGGTGGAAAAAATCACAGCTTCGATCTCGGCTGGCTTGATACCTGCTTTTTTAATTGCCTCGTTGCTTGCTTCAACGGCCATGTCCATCAAGGATCTATCCTTGCTAGCGCGCATTCTGGTCACGATGCCAGTTCGTTGTCTAATCCACTCATCGGATGAGTTGATTGGTCCGGCAACGTCATCGTTGGTGACCGTCAGGTCCCCTCGAGATGCCCCGAGAGAGTAAATCTTGGAGAAAGCAATTGTTTCGGCCTGATTTAGCTTCGCCATTTCTAAACCTGCTCTCTGACAAATGCGACGGCCTTTTCAAGATCTTCTGGAGACTTCAGGGCCAAGGTGGCAACTCCCGGCATTGCTCGCTTCGCTATTCCAGTCAGGGTACCGCCTGGCAAAAGCTCTATAACAGCGCTGACGCCATCGGACACCATCGAATCCATGGTCAAATCCCATCTCACTGGGTTAGAAACTTGATTTATCAGTAGCTCCAAAAACTTATCTCCGCTGTCAACTCTTGCTCCATCGCTATTGGACCAAAGTAGCAGTTTGGGGTTTTCAGTTCTGATTGAACTCGCCAAAGAACCAAGCTCAACTTTGGCAGTTTCCATAAACGCTGTGTGAAAAGCACCTGCTACCGCCAAGCCAACTACGCGGGTTCCTGGCGGGGGAGAGGCAAGAAGTTCTTGAATTTTCGCAGAAGAGCCCGCAGCGACTATTTGACCTTTGCCGTTGTAGTTCGCTGCGAAGAGCCCCAAGTTAGATAAATGATCAAGAACTATTTCTTGTTCGCCGCCAACCACCGCTGCCATTGAGCTTGCTTCGAGAGTTGCTGCCTGAGCCATTTGCTCACCTCTTGCTTTAACGAACTTGAGCGCAGCTTCTGTCTCCAATACTCCAGCAATGTTTGCTGCCGCTATTTCACCTACCGAGTGACCTGCAACACCAGAAAATTCTGCCTTGTTACCAATAGCATCTAGTAACACTGCGTAACTTGCAATTGACGAAGCAACAATAAGCGGCTGGGCAATTTTGGTGTCCTTGATTGTCTCAGGGTCAGCTTCGGTTCCAAAGTGAATCAGGTCCATTTCAAGAATTGCGGAGTACTTTTCAATTTCTTGCTTGAAAGATTCAAGCTCTAACCACGGAGACAGAAAGCCTGGCGTTTGGGCCCCTTGACCGGGGCACGTTAGAGCAATCAAGATTCTCTCGATTTCATGGTTGGCTCAGGCTCATTCATTTTTCCCAGCAGGGTTGCAACCTGCAAAACAAAGGACTCTCTGGCACCGGTGGCATCCCAGCCGATTAGCTCAGAGATTTTCTTGAGGCGATAGCGGACGGTGTTGCTGTGAACAAACATCTCTCTGGCAGTTAGCTCAAGTGAGCGACCAGTTTCTAGGTAAGTCACGAGGGTATCGAGCAAGTCGGGGGAGTTTTTTCTAAGAGGCTGGTAGATCTTGTTTATCAGCGTCGTCTTTGCCAACATGTCGCCAGCGAGTGCTCTCTCAGCCAGGAGATCATCGGCTGAGGTAGGCCTCGGAGCTTTGTTCCAAGCTCCAACCACAGAGAAGCCAGAAAGAGCCGAACGAGCTGATTTGTGCGCATCGGTGATCGAAGGAACCTCGGAACCAACCACTATCGGCCCGTCAGTGAAGCTATTCGCTAATCCACTACACAGCGCAAAAAGCGTTGGAGTTTTTGCAGGGTCCAGATTCTCCTCTGGTACTTGACCAACCACAACAATCAGTCGATCACCGTGGATGCCAACCAGGACGTCCGCGCCACTTCTTCTTGCTTCTCTTCGTAAGTTGTCAACATCGGTATTCTGATCCGAGCCACCGATCATTACTGCAACCGCGCCACGTGCTCTCCACCCAAGAGCGGAAACTCTGGAAGAAAGCTCTTCTTCATTTTCACCACTGAGAATACTGTCAACTACCAGAGCTTCTAGCCTGGCATCCCAAAGACCTCGGGCTTCTGCAGCCTTGGCGTAAACATCGGCTGCACTAAAAGCAATCTCCCTGGAATAGAGAAGAACAGCTTCGCGAAGCTCGCTGTGCTCTTGAACCACTCGATCTTCAACAACTTGTACTACCACGCGAATAAGTTGCAATGTTTCTTGCAAAGATATCGATCGAAGTAGTTCTCTTGGAGCAGTTGAGAAAACATCGGCCGCAACCCAGGGCTGCGATGTTGGATCTTCGTACCAGGCAAGAAAAGAGGTGATGCCAGCTTGCGCTACAAGTCCAACGGCAGATCTTCTGGCAGCTGGCATCTTGGAGTACCACGGGAGAGTCTTATCAAGACGAGCTAATGTGGTGGTTGCTAATTCTCCAGCGATGGATTGCAACCACTCAAGGGTTTCGTCCTTAGGCTTCGCCACCGGCAGTTCCGCTTGTTCCTGCGTTTACGTTGTGCAATTGGTATCGATCGATGGCTAGTTGCAACACCGAATGGTCTAGCTCGCCGCGAGCTACAAGTTGCTGCAATGATCGCACCACAATAGATGGTCCATCGATCTTGAATTCACGTCTAGCAGCTGGCCTGGTGTCTGAGAAACCGAAACCATCAGCTCCCAAAGTCGCATAGTCACCTGGAACCCAAGCACGAATCTGGTCTGGAACAGCGTGCATGTAATCGCTTACTCCAATAAATGGCCCTGAAGCGTTCTGCAGCTTCTTGGTTAGGTACGCCGGCTCAATTTCATTGTTTGGGTAGAGGAACCTCTCGCGGTCCTTGTCCAGGCCATCACGTCGAAGCTCGGTCCAGCTCGTTACTGACCAAATGTCAGCAGAGACTCCCCAGTCCTTTGCTAGCAGCTCCTGAGCCTCGTAGGCCCAAGGAAGGGCAACCCCGGAAGCAAGAATCTGCACTTTGCGACCCGGAGCTTGGTTTTCACTTACGCGGTGAATTCCGCGCAGAATTCCATCGACGTCCGCGTTTTCTGGCTCCGCTGGCTGAACGTAAGGTTCGTTATAAACAGTTAGGTAGTAAATAACGTTTGGATCTTTATGTTTTTCGCCATACATGCGCTCAAGTCCTGCTTGCATGATGTGACCAATTTCATATCCGTAGGCCGGGTCGTAGCTAATCACCGCGGTGTTAGTTGATGCCAGTAGCGGCGAGTGGCCATCGGCGTGCTGCAAACCCTCACCAGTTAGAGTGGTGCGACCTGCGGTCGCGCCAATCATAAAGCCCCTAGTCATTTGATCAGTCGCTGCCCAAATAGCATCGGCCGTGCGCTGGAATCCAAACATCGAATAGAAAACGTAAATGGGAATCATCGGCTGGCCCTGAGTTGCGTAGCTTGATCCAACAGCTGTGAAGGCAGCTACCGATCCCGCTTCATTAATTCCGGTGTGCAGTATCTGGCCAGTCTCTGACTCTTTGTAGTTCAGCAGTAGATCGCGGTCGACTGATAAGTAATGCATTCCAGCAGGGTTATAAATCTTTGCGGTTGGAAAGAATGCATCCATTCCAAATGTTCTTGCCTCGTCAGGAATGATTGGAACAATTCTTGGACCAAGTTCTGAAGATCGCAGAAGATCTTTGAGCAATCTCACGAACGCCATGGTTGTGGCAACCTCTTGAGTTCCAGAGCCAGCCTTTGCGATGTCATAAGTTTTGTTTTCTGGCAAAGCGAAGCTCACATACTTGCTTCTTCTTTCTGGAAGGTACCCACCTAATTCGCGACGACGCTCATGCATGTATTGGATCTCTGGAGTTGAATCGCTCGGCTTGTAATACGGAGGTTGGTATGGATCGCGCTCTAGCTCGGCGTCAGAGATTGGAATGTGAGTCTCATCGCGGAACTGCTTTAGATCAGCCAGGGTTAGCTTCTTCATCTGGTGAGTTGCGTTTCGACCCTCGAAGGTCTTGCCAAGGGTGTAACCCTTGATGGTCTTGGCGATTATTACCGTCGGTTGACCCTTGTGCTCGGTTGCGGACTTGTAGGCAGCGTAGATCTTCTTGTAGTCGTGGCCACCTCGTCTTAGACCCCAAAGCTGGTCGTCGGTCATCGACTCGACCATCTTGGCGGTTCTTGGGTCGCGGCCAAAGAAGTTTTCTCTTACAAAAGCCCCAGACTCGGTTTTGTAGGTTTGGTAGTCACCATCGGGGGTTCTGTTCATTAAATCTACAAGTGCACCTTCAGTGTCTGCGTTTAGCAGTGGATCCCACTCACGACCCCAGATGACCTTGATGACGTTCCAGCCGGCACCTCTAAAGAATGACTCGAGCTCCTGAATAATCTTTCCGTTACCTCTAACTGGGCCATCCAGGCGCTGCAGGTTGGCGTTAACAACGAAAGTTAGGTTGTCTAGACCGTCGTTGGCGGCAAGTTGCAGTGCACCGCGGCTTTCAACCTCGTCAAGCTCGCCGTCTCCAAGGAAGGCCCAAACGTGCTGGGCAGAAGTGTCACGGAAGTTGCGATTATGCAGGTAGCGGTTGAACTGCGCTTGGTAAATCGCATTTATCGGCCCAAGCCCCATCGAAACTGTTGGGAACTGCCAAAACTCTGGCATAAGCCTAGGGTGTGGGTAAGAAGAGAGTCCTCCGCCTGGGTGAGATTTCTCCTGACGGAAACCATTTAGCTGGTTTTCGGAAAGCCTGCCTTCCAAAAATGCTCTGGCATAAGGACCGGGGGAGGCGTGACCTTGAACAAATATTTGATCGCCGCCGGACGGGTGATCTTGACCTTTAAAGAAGTGATTGAAACCAACTTCATATAAAGAAGCAGAGGAAGCAAAAGTTGAGATATGCCCACCGACCGCAATTCCTGGGCGTTGAGCTCGGTGCACCAGCATCGCTGCGTTCCAGCGCATCCAAGAACGGTATGTTCTTTCGATTTTTTCATCACCTGGAAAAGCTGGTTCGTCTTCTGGGGAAATCGTGTTTATGTAATCGGTAGTTGGCACTAGCGGAACATTAAGCTGCAGTTCGTGAGAGCGTCTAAGAAGATTGAGCATTAACTCTCTGGCGCGACCGCGACCGCGGGTTGCTGACGCCTGAGAAAGAGATTCCAGCCACTCGGAGGTTTCCTGAGGATCCATGTCTGGATTGGAAACTGCGTAGGCGTCATTGTTGTTAATTGACAATGAAATCCTTTCTAAAAAGAGTCTTCGCTAATGTTTTTTGACAGCGAACCATTTAGGGCTCTGGATAGGGCCAATATGAAGTTTACCTATTCAAGATGGGGTTATTTGAACCCAATACCAGGGCCTACTATTGAACCAAGTGTTTAAACCAAGGAGATGAAATGGCTGCAGAAGTAGGCGAAAAGGCCCCAGATTTTGAGCTAAATAACCAACACGGGGAGCCAGTGAAGCTTTCCTCTTATATCGGCAAGAAGCCAGTGGTGCTGGTTTTCTACCCACTATCGTTCTCGGGCACCTGCACAGGAGAGCTTTGCGAGCTGAGGGACAACATTTCTATGTTTGAGTCAGCGGACACTGAGCTTTTGGCTATTTCTGTGGACTCGAAATACACCCAGAAGATCTTTGCTGACCAGGAGGGCTACAAGTTTCAGGTGTTAGCCGACTTTTGGCCACACGGCGGCGTTGCAAAGCAATACGGGGTCTTCATGGAAGAAGCTGGCATTGCAAAGCGCGGCACCTTCTTGATTGATAAAGAAGGCGTAATTCAGGCCAAGTTTGTCAACGGCCCTGGCGAAGCCAGGGACCTAGGAAGCTACAAAGAGGCTCTAGCGGCTTTGTAGTAGAGTTTTGTAGTTGCCTTACGGCGCATGTTTGAGGGCCTTTAGCTCAGTTGGTAGAGCGCCACGTTTACACCGTGGATGTCATCGGTTCGAGCCCGGTAGGGCCCACAGATAGCGAGTCAGGATACCCCGGCGTTAGGATTTGGTCATGGAATCTCCAACACCCCCAACTCCTCGTGCCATGTCAGATGACGCGCTAAACGCCGAGGTAATGAGGTTGCAGTCTCAACCGGATGGCCTAATGGCTGCCATGGCTCTAATCGAAGCCCAAAACCTATTGAGGCAGCAAGATTCCTTCGCTTATTCACAGTGGCAACTTCAAGAGCAAATGAAAGCTGCCTCTGCGCCTGTAGAAGTTCGCGAGCCGGAGCCTAAAGCTGCAGAACCCGTCGTTACTCCTGCCGCAGTCGCGCCACCTGTTTCCCCAGGAACTTCAGTAGCGGAAGAATCAAGCGTTGATGAAATCGTTGCGGTTCTAAACAGTAACTATGCCAATTCTGACAACGAGGGGCCCGCTCCCTTGTTGCCGCCAGTACCAGCTTTAGCACCTGCAAGCAAAAAAATCAGTTTCGATCAGCTAATTTCTGGCGAAGAAGAATCGGTTGCCGATTTGTTGCCTAACCCCGCAGACACTTCTGTTCAACCAGAGCTAGCTGAAGATGAAGACGAAGCCCAGGTTATTGGGGTAACTAGAACTAAAACATCCGCTGCACTGAGTTGGTCGTGGATCTCGATAGCTTCTTCACCTTTGGTTTTGGTCCTAGCTGCGTTCCTTAAAGAATCCGGCACGTCTTTGTCGCAGTCCCTTGTTGTGATGTCTGGACTCATTGTTACAACAGCTGTTTTAGCTGGCATTGGATCGGTTGCCGCTAAGCGTGGCTCAAACCCAATAGGGGTGGTAGCCAGAGCCGCGTTTGGGGTTTGGGGTAACGTGTTGCCGGCAATTGCAATGCTTCTTGTCAAGATCATTTGGTCCATTGCACTATTGATTTTTGCGGTGAGAATTTTGTCTCCGCTATTAGCCAGTCAGCCTTGGTTTGCAGCTATTAGTTCGCAGTTTGTATTTCCGGCAGAATTTACGGCCTTGATGCTAACCACAGTTCCGATGGTCATGATTTCAGCTTTGGTTGCCGGATTTGGCGGCATAGCCATGCTTCGGTCCCAGCAAATAGCAGGAGCCTTCTCGCTAATTGGAATTTTGGGCATTGGCTACTACGTCTTTTCAACCAACTCAATTCTTGATCTACAGCAAGGCGAGTTGCTTGGAGCGCCGGCGCTTATAGACCTATCGATCTTTAGCTTTATGCTTTTTGGCTTCACTGTCTTTTCGCAAAGCGGTGACTTCGCCAGGAAGCTTCCGGTTGAAACCCCTGGAGCAAAGATTTTCTTCCTTTCTTTTGTGTCAACTCTGTTTATTCCTCTTGCCGTAGGAGTAATGGGAGTGCTTTGGATATTCATGGCCGAAGAAAGCTTTGGGCTGTTACTAACCGATCAATTGATTCCAACCATCGCTGCAGCGGCTCCTATTTGGGTCTTTATTGGATTTGTAGTTGCGGTAGGGCTGTCGGTGCTGCAGCTATTGGCAAACTCGATCTATTCTCTGGCAGGTGCCTTAGCGTCAGTCGGGGCAAAACTTCCTGGAGCAGTTTCTGTATTGCTACTTTCCATTGTTTTGCTGGCCGGAACATTGGTTTCCAGCATGCTGCTAGCAACATCTTCCGTGCTTGCGTTGCTAATTGAATTGCTGCTTTTAGTTTCGGTGGTTGCGGCCTCATACAGCGGAATTGTGGTGGCTGATGCCCTGATACGCTCACGTGATTACCACGAGGTTTCGCTCACTCGAGACTATGGTTTCTACGGTCGATTCAACTTCGCTAACCTCATCGGATTTATCTTGGCTGTAGCGCTTGGTTTTGGATACCTGAATGGAACCGGACTTCTCTCGTCCTGGACCGGTTACCTAGGTGATTTCACACCAGCAATTTTTGATGTAGCAGGTTCCAACATTGGCATTGCAATGGCCTTTGGTCTTGCTATCTTGTTTCCGGTTTTGTTTGGAATACCAAGAATCAAAAACCAAGAAACTAAGGTCGTAGAGTTGGATGAGCGCCGAGAGGAACTCAAGGAATACCTAGACACGGCTAACTAGGCGAATGACAGTAAAGCTATCTAAACTTCTTTCGGCATTCGAAACTCTCTGGCCACACTCCGGTGCTGACGAGTGGGACCAAGTCGGACTTGCCTGTGGCTCAGCGAATCAAGAAGTGGACAGCGTCCTTTTGTGCGTCGACCCAACACTTGCTGTTTTGCAGGAGGCCAAAGCCAAAAAATGCCAATTGGTAATTTCCCACCACCCACTTCTTCTTGAGGGTGTCCACACCGTTGCAGAAGGCGAACTAAAAGGCGACATTCTTTCTTTTGCAATTACTAATTCAATTGCCCTTTTTTCCGCACACACCAATGCAGACATTGTGCCCGGCGGAGTATCCGATGTCTTGGCCAGCAAGATCGGCATCAAAAACAGCGTCCCGCTAGTTGCCACTACAGCTGACTCTGGCCACGGCAGAATCGGCAATCTAGATCAAGCGATAACTGTGCGTGAACTAGCTCAAAAAATCAACGAGATACTGCCCGCTACCTACGCCCCAATTCGAGTGGCTGGAAATGCAACAGCGAGAGTTTCTAGGGTTGCCGTTGTTGGCGGCTCTGGGGCAAGTTTTCTTCCAGATGCAATCAGTGCAGGAGCCGAGTGTTTTGTAACAAGCGATCTAAAGCATCACGTGAGCCTGGATGCTGTTACCGACCAAGCTCAGAGCATTAGCCTTATCGACATCTCTCACTTCGCAGCGGAAAGCCTCTGGCTCGCGCCGGCTGCGGCGCAACTTGCACAACAAGTGCCGGGTGTCGAGTTTTTGGTTAGTGAAGAAAACACCGACCCATGGTCGCTAACGATCCCAGGAAAGTTAGCATGATTGCGAGCTTGGCCGATCAAAAGCAGCTGTTAGCTATCGCATCACACGATGTCGAGCTGGCAAGAATTTCAAATTCGCGAAAGCAAGCCCAGGCCGAGGCTGAGCTTGATTCAGCTTCCTCCGAAACCTTGCGGTTATCAGATTTACTGATTGACGCCAGGAATGCAGTCGGTGAACTTGAGATGGAACTTAGTAGAGCCGAGGCTGATCTTGAGCTAGTAGCTAATCGAATTGCTAAAGATAACAAGCAGCTTTCTTCAACGAGTTCGGCCAAAGACGCTCAGGGAATAGAGCATGAACTTGTCACTTTAGGCACCAGAAAAACTGAGCTCGAGGATGCGGAACTACAGATCATGGAGCTTTTGGAAGCGGCCCAGCAGGGTCATGAAAAGCTAAAGCAAGAAAAGCAAGCGGCCGATGCCACCTTGGCAGCTTTGCAGCAGAGAATTTCCTCAGAGCTGGCTGATCTTGGAGCTCAGGCAGAAAGAGTTCAGTCTGAGCGTCGAAACGTTATGACCGGAATTGATCAAGAGCTTGCGGCTACTTACGAGCGAAAATACAGTCGAGGGGTTGCAGTTGGAAGATTGACGGGCAGAGATTGTGGGGCTTGCAGGCTCTCCATTACGGCAACTAGCTTTGAGGAGCTCATGGCCCTGCCTGCCGAAGAACTAGCCGAATGCCCAAACTGCCAAGCCTTCCTGGTGCGCTCATGAAACTAATCATTGAAGCCGACGGTGGCTCAAGAGGAAATCCTGGAATGAGCGGTGCCGGAGCGGTCGTTATCGACGCGGCAAGCGGCAACATTGTTCGAGAGATATCCGAAGCCGTAGGAATAGCAACCAACAACGTTGCTGAATACTCGGCTTTGATCTTTGCCCTTGAGGCAGCGTTTGAGATTGACCCTGCTGCAGAGATTGTGGTTCGGATGGATTCCAAACTTGTTGTCGAGCAGATGAGTGGTCGCTGGAAGATCAAACACCCCGACATGCTTTCCTTAGGTGCAAGAGTCCAGCAGCTCATTGCGGGGAAAGACGTTGAGTTTGTGTGGATTCCGAGAGAGCAGAATGTTTTAGCCGACGCACTAGCCAACAAGGCTATGGATGGTGAACCCGCCCCAACTGCAGCCGCGGGGGAGTTTAATCATGTTGCCCCCTCATCGATTCGTGCCCCACAAACTTCGGTAGTCGAAGCCACCACTTTGATCATGGTCAGACACGGTAGGACTGCGCTCACCGAATCAAGGAAAATCTCCGGGGGAGACGGCGAGAACCCAGATCTTTCCGAGCTTGGCAACAAAGACGCTATCGAGGTTGCAATTGAGCTCGCGAGAGTTGGAAGCTCAGGAGCGTTTAGCTTTTTGGCCAAGCCAGTTGCGGTAATACATTCGCCCATTAAGCGCGCAGCGCAGACCGCTACCAAGATTGCTCAGAAGTTAGGCGCTGAGCAAGTTGAGCTAGCTGATCTTAGAGAAATTGGCTTTGGTGACTGGGATGGTCTAACCAACGAAGAGTTATTCGTGGGGCACGAGAAGCAGTATCAGGCTTGGCGAGGTTCCTACGATGTTGCACCGCCGAGGGGGGAATCACTCAAAGACTTTGATGTTCGGGTCAATCGAAGCCTAGATTTCATACTTGATAAATTCGCCGGTAAGACCGTGGTTGTGGTGGCTCACGTGATGCCAATTAGGGGACTACTTCGCATCGCAAACGACGCCTCGGTTGCTGGGTATTGGCGGGTAGATCTTGGCCCTGCATCGATTTCGATTGCACGTTTCTGGGGCCGAGAGGGCGCCGAGATAGTCTGCGTGAATTCAACTTCGCATTTATCTTCTTGACCACGCTGGCTAGACTTGTTTCTGGATGGGTCGGCAAGACGGTCGCGGCAGTTTACTGACGAGGAACGTCCGGGCTCCAAAGAGCAAAATGGTGGGTAACGCCCACCCGGGGTAACCCGAGAGATAGTGCAACAGAAAGCAAACCGCCGAGTAATCGGTAAGGGTGAAACGGTGGTGTAAGAGACCACCAGCGACTCAAGTGATTGAGTCGGCTAGGTAAACCTCATTTGGAGCAAGACCAAACAGTGAACGCTTGAGGGCTGCTCGCCCAAGTTCACGGGTAGGTCGCTTGAGACGTTGGGCAACTAACGTCCTAGATAGATGACCGTCACTTTGAAAAAAGGACAAAACCCGGCGTAATAGCCGGCCCATCCACTTAATCCTTGCTGTGACGCTTCGCCGCAAAGTAAGCGGCGCCAATGATTCCAGCGTTATTTTTGGATCTTGCAGCCACAATCTCAACGTCAGACTCTATCAAGTGCAGAAAACTCTCGTGTTCTTTAGAAACTCCACCGCCGATGATAATCAAGTCAGGGTAGAACAAGCGGTTAAGGCGGTCAAAGTACTTTGAAAGGATCTTTGCCCACTGCTCAAAGCTGAGATCATCCCTTGCTTTTGCCGAATAAGCAGCCTTGGTCTCGTAATCGACTCCGTCGATTTCGATGTGACCGAGCTCGGTGTTTGGGATCAACTTACCGTTCATAAAAAGTGCGGTACCGATGCCGGTTCCTAACGTACACATCAGCACAAGCCCCTTACGGTCTTGGCCTGCGCCGAATTTGATTTCGGCTACTCCTGCGGCATCAGCATCGTTTAGCATTACAACCTCGGTGCCAAGAGCTTTTGAAAAAAGCTTGCCAGCCTGAAACCCAATCCACTCGTTTGATACGTTAGCGGCAGAGAGAGTTACACCGTTTTTTACAGGCGCAGGGAAACATATTCCAATGGGAGTATTTTTCGGGGCATTAATCTGCTTCACTAGCTTGATAACAAGCTCGACAACACTTGCGGGATTTCCTCCATCAGGAGTATCAAAGCGCAATCTCTCTGTGACTAACTCACCTTTTTTGAGATTTACTAACGCACCTTTGATACCGGTTCCACCGATATCTATGCCGATTGCGTTTTTCATAACTTTCTCATTTTAGGGCAGAGTGAGAATCTGAGCTCCAGATTCGGTCACGACCAATGTGTGTTCAAACTGTGCGGTGATGGACTTGTCCTTGGTGGCAACCGTCCAGCCATCTGGCCACATGTCCCACTCGTGAGTGCCGAGGGTAAGCATTGGCTCAATGGTGAATACCATCCCAACTTCCATGGTGTTCGAATATAGCGGCGCAGCGTCGTAGTGAGGAATAACGAGGCCGGAATGAAACGCTTCACCGATACCGTGACCGGTAAAGTCTCGAACAACTCCGTAGCCAAATCGCTTTGCGTAGGACTCGATTGTTCTGCCAATTACGTTGATCGGGCGCCCGGGCATAACAGAGGCGATTGCTCGGTCGAGTGACTCTTTGGTTCTGTCAACAAGCAAGGACACTTCTTCGGAAACCTTGCCAACTTTGAAAGTTTGATTACTGTCACCGTGGAAACCATCAAGATAGGCAGTGACGTCAATGTTGACGATGTCTCCATCTTGGATCTCCAGATCATCAGGAATTCCGTGGCAAATTATTTCGTTCACTGAAGTGCAGCAGGATTTAGGGAATCCGCGGTAGCCCAAAGTTGATGGGTAGGCCCCATTTGAAATCAAAAAATCGTGCACGATAACATCGAGCTCGTTTGTGCTCATACCGACTTTGATGCTGCTTCCAGCTAATTCAATCGCCTGCGAGGCGAGCTTTCCAGCAGTTCGGATCTTTTCTATCTGGTCTGCTGATTTAATATGACCGCCGGTCCATTCGGCGGGAGCTTTCTTGCCCACATATTCTGGTTTGACAATGTTATTTGGCACCGAGAGGGCTCTTGACACCACTCCAGGCGTTAGTGAACCAGATACGTTATCGCGAGGCATTTATCCAGTCTATTCAACGCTCCCCGCTAGGCTCACTTGGTAGGAGGCCAGAATGTCTGAGGCTGCGAAGTATTGGTTCAACACAAAAACCAAACAAGTTGAGTTCGGGCTCAAAAGCTCTTCTCTTGATCGAATCGGACCTTTTGAGACCGAGAAAGAAGCAGCAAACGCCGAAGAGATTGTGAGATCGCGGGCTAAGCAATGGCTCGAGGAAGAAAAGCTCGACGACTAGTTATCGAACGAGTGTTCCTTGCCAGGAAACTCACCAGAGATAACCTCAGCCCGATAGTTACTTGCCGCTTTGGCAAGATCACTTCTTAGGTCTGTGTACTGCTTTACGAATTTTCTTGTTCCGCTAGAAAGCCCAGCAAAATCCTGCCACACCAGTATCTGGCCATCTGTTCCGTTACCGGCTCCGATACCAATGGTTGGAACTGATAACTTCTGTGTTAGCTCTTTAGCCAAATCAGCTGGCACCATTTCTAGAACTATCGCGAATACACCAGCTTCCTGTAAAGCCAGCGCATCTTTTTCTAGGTTTGCTGCATCATCGCCTCTGCCTTGAACTTTGAAACCTCCAAGAGCGTGAACCGATTGCGGTGTGAAACCAAGATGTCCCATCACTGGAATGCCTGCCGCAACAATTGCTTTTACCTGCGGGGCACGGTCAGATCCACCCTCGAGCTTGACTGCTTCCGCGCCAGAGCGTTTCATCATTGAGATAGCGTTTTCTAACGCCTGAGAGGCAGATACTTCGTAAGAGCCAAAGGGCATGTCGATTACCACAAGGGCTCGCTTAGTCGCAGAACTCACGCCTTTTCCAAAGCTGATCATCTCTTCAACAGTTACCTCGAGAGTGCTGTCGTGACCCAAAACTGTGTTGCCGGCGGAGTCACCGACCAGGATGAGTTCAATTCCAGCTTGATCAAAGATTTCAGCAGTGGTGGCGTCGTAGCTGGTTAGGCAAGAAAACTTTGTTCCGGACGCCTTTAGTTCGGCTAGCGAACTAGTTCGCACTTTCTTGATTTCGCCTGCCAAGACAACTCCTACTTAGACCAACGGGTGATTGGAAGCCTTCGTTCTCGCCCAAAGGCAAGTTTAGTAATTCTTGGACCTATCGCACTCTGTCTTCTCTTCCATTCAGAGGCACTGACTAAACGAATAACCGACTCAACGGTAGTGGCATCTAAACCTTGAGCAATAATCTCTGATTCAGACATTCTCTGTTCGATGTGTAGTTCAAGGATTCGATCTAGCACCGCATAATCAGGCAGCGAGTCTTGATCTAGCTGATCTGGACGAAGTTCAGCCGATGGCGGCTTACTAATTGACGCTTCAGGGATCGGGGGAGTATTGCCTTGTTTGGTTGCTAATTCGTTGCGGTATCTAGCAAGGTCCCAAACGAGTGTCTTTTCAACGTCCTTTATCGGCGCGTAGCCACCAGCGGCATCACCATAGATAGTGGAATAACCAACCGCGAGTTCTGTCTTGTTGCCAGTTGAGAGCAGCAAGTGCCCATAGGTATTTGATTTGGCCATGAGAACTACCGCTCGAATTCTTGCCTGCAGATTTTCAGCAGCAAGGCCTTGAAGCTTTAGTTTCTCCACAAACTGTTGAACGTAGGGCTCAATTGGCTCAGTTGAATAAACAAGGCCGGTGTTTTTTGCAAGCAACGCCGCGTCAGATAGCGAATGATCTGATGAGTATTTGCTCGGTAGCGATACCCCTAATACATTTTTGGAACCAATCGCATCAACTGCGATCGCTGCACAAACTGCTGAGTCAATTCCACCCGAAAGACCCAGCACAACTGATTTGAAGCCGTTCTTTTGAACATAATCGCGCACTCCTAGAACCAAAGCATTCCAGACCTGCGCCAAATCGGTTTGGGCTTTGGTGGATTCAGTAACTGGCTTGATTGAGTTCTTGGTTTCAATTTCGACAACCAATAGATCGGTATCAAATTGCTTAGCACGAGTAATTTCTTTGCCGGCAGCATCAATTAGGAAGCTATTGCCATCAAAGACCAGATCGTCCTGACCACCAACCAGGTTCACGTAGGCAACAGCAGTGGATTGCTTGGAGGCTAGCTGCGAAACCAACTCAAACCTGGTATCTGTCTTGGAGCGTTCAAAAGGGGAGCCATTAAGCACCAGAGTTAGATCGACATTGTGGCCGGCTATTTGGGAAACCGGTCCGCCAGTTTGCCAAATGTCTTCGCATATCACCGTTGCAAAACGAAGGCCATCAATTTCAAAGGTGAGTAGTTGATCGCCTGGAACAAAGACTCGATACTCGTCAAATACCGAGTAGTTCGGAAGGTGATGCTTGGCGTAGCTTGCTTGCACAGTGCCATCAAAAATCAAGCTTGCACAGTTTTGTCCGATAGCCCAAGAGGTAGGGTTTTTGGCTAGCGCGGGATGGCCAACGACCACGCGAATGTGCCCTTGGCCGCGCTTGGCAAGTTCCTTCGCGAGGTTTTCCAGGGCCTTACCGGAGTCATTAAGGAAGTCTTTGCTGAGGGCGAGATCCTCAATCGGGTAGCCAGTTAGCGCGAGCTCTGGAAACAGCACCAAGTGCGCACCTAAGTCTTGGGCCTGCTGAACTTTTTCTAGAATCTGCGCACTATTTCCCGCAAGGTCACCCACAGTCGGGTTTATCTGGGCCATAGCTAGGCGAAGAGCGGGCATAAGTATTAGCCTAGTAGCAGGCAAGGAAGAGGTTTTTCATGGATAAGCAGCGCGATTTTGTGCTCCGGACAATCGAAGAGCGAGGCGTTAAGTTCGTTCGCCTTTGGTTCACCGATGTTGCTGGAACTCTCAAAATGGTCGCCGTTGCTCCTGCCGAAGTTGAAGGAGCGTTCGCCGAAGGCTTGGGTTTTGATGGCTCTGCAATCGAGGGACTCTCAAGAGCATATGAAGCCGATATGTTGGCGGCTCCAGATCCATCAACTTTCCAGATTCTTCCTTGGCGAGGAGACGTAGACCCGACCGCAAGAATGTTCTGCGACATTATGACTCCAGATGGTCAACCGGCCGCAGCCGACCCAAGAAACGTTTTGCGCAGGGCACTGGCTAAAGCCAGCGACCTAGGCTTCTCTTTTTACATTCACCCTGAGATTGAGTTCTATCTTCTGAAGTCATCTCAGATTGGTCCAGAAGGCCCAATTCCGGTCGATAACGCCGGTTACTTCGACAACGTTCCAGGCGGCACAGCGCATAACTTCCGAAGAAGAGCTGTAACCATGCTCGAGCAGCTGGGTATCTCCGTTGAGTTCAGCCACCACGAGGGTGGTCCTGGTCAAAATGAAATCGATCTTCGTTACGCCGATGCGCTAACCATGGCAGATAACATCATGACATTTAGAACTGTTATCAAAGAGGTTGCCATCGAGCAGGGCGTTTATGCCACCTTCATGCCTAAGCCTTTCACCGAGCATCCAGGATCTGGAATGCACACCCACATGTCCCTATTCGAAGGTGACACCAACGCATTCTTCGACGCCAGTGGGCAGTATCGGTTATCTAAAGTCGGTCGTCAGTTCATGGCTGGATTATTGCGCCACGCTCCTGAGATCACCGCGGTTACTAACCAGTATGTGAACTCCTATAAGCGCCTTTGGGGAGGAGGCGAAGCCCCTAGCTTTGTTTGCTGGGGCCATAACAACAGATCAGCTTTGATTCGCGTTCCGCTATACAAGCCAGACAAGGGCCAGTCTTCTCGAATTGAGTATCGAGCCATTGACTCGGCAGCAAACCCATACCTTGCCTACGCACTTCTACTTGCGGCAGGACTCAAGGGCATCGAAAATGAGTATGAATTACCGGCGGAGACCGAAGACAACGTTTGGAACCTAACCGACTCGGAGCGTCGAGCTATGGGAATCGAACCCCTGCCACAGTCTCTGGATCATGCAATTCGAAAGTTTGAAGAGTCGGAACTAGCTGCAGAAACTCTCGGCGAGCAAGTATTTAGCCACATGCTCGCCAACAAGAGAGCGGAGTGGGCTGCATATAGAACTCAGGTCACCCCATTTGAACTAAAGCGGAATCTAGAAACTCTTTAGTAGCTAATGGCCCGAGAGCGCAGCACCGGATTATCTGAGCTTGCTGGCTCTGGCTTTATCGAACTAGACCAAGCTCAGCAGAAACTTGCCTCGGTTTCAGAGCAACTAGGTTTAAGCGAATCAAAGCTTCTTGAACCAATCGGTAGCACCCAAGATCCCGACCAGTGCCTCGAGCTACTTGTTCGTCTAACCCGGGACAACAGCCCAAAAATAAAATCTATCTCAGCGAATCAGGCAGCTTTTGGGCGGCTATGCAAAGTCCTTGGAGCTTCAGTTGGGCTATTTGAATTCCTAGCTCGAGAGCCAGCCTCGCTTGACTTGTTTATGCAAGAGCCAGCATTACCGACCGCACATTCATCTCTTGTTGCACTTACCAAAGCTGCCATAGGTGTTTCACCTATAAGGATTGCCTATCGGCAACAGCTTCTAAAAATTGCAATCTTTGACGTCAGCTCGCAAGATCCAGCAGGCCAAATCGGCGCCGTTTCCGAAGCACTGGCGGATTTGGCAGCAGCAGCAATTGAAGCAGGACTCATTCTTGCTAAGACAGAACTCTCAAATGAGTTAAACCAAGTTCATTTTCCAAAGCAGGATATTGCCAACACCCGCATTGCGGTTATTGGCATGGGTAAATGTGGTGCGCGGGAATTGAACTACATATCGGACGTTGATGTCATCTACGTGGCTGAGCCAGCCTCTAGTGCTATCGAAACTGATAGGGCGCTTGAGATTGCGACCAAGGTTTGCTCTCGGATGATGCGAATAATGGATGAGGCAGACTCGGAACCAGCGCTTTGGCAAGTCGATGCCAACTTGCGGCCTGAGGGTAAAGCTGGCGCTTTAGTTAGATCTCTTGATTCACACAAAACCTACTACGAGAGATGGGCTGAGAGCTGGGAGTTTCAAGCTCTCTTGAAGGCAAGGCCAATTGCTGGTGATACTGAGCTGGGTGATGAATACTTGGCGGTGACCCAGCCAATGGTTTGGGAATCTACCGCGCGCGATAACTTTGTTGAATCAGTTCAGCGTATGAGACAGCTTGTAACTGACAATATTCCAATCAGCGAAGTGGATGCTCAGATCAAGCTCGGCCCCGGAGGCCTAAGGGATATTGAGTTTACGGTTCAACTGCTGCAGTTAGTTCATGGAAGAACCGATAGCTCACTTCGAGCAAGAGACACCCTTGGAGCGATAGACGCCTTAGCAACTGGCGGCTACATCGCCAGAGAAGACGGCAAGCGCTTTAGTGATCACTATCGCTTTCTTAGACTCCTTGAGCACCGGATCCAGCTAAGTCAGCTAAGACGCACCCATCTGATGCCAGCTGATGAGCATGCCAGAAGAGCAATTGCCAGATCGCTGTCGTTGGAGCTAAGCGCCAAGAATCTAATCGAGAGGTGGGAAGCGGTAAAGCTCGAAGTTCGTGATTTGCACCAGCAACTTTTTTATAGACCGCTGCTGAGCGCGGTTTCAGGGCTGAGCCAAGAAGATCTTGAGCTAACCAGCGCTCAGGCACAAGATCGACTTGGCGCAATTGGTTTTCAAGATTCTCGCAATGCTCTAGCGCACATCACCGCTTTAACTTCTGGTTTGTCTAGGCGAGCAGCGATTCAAAGACAACTTCTTCCAGTGTTGCTGCAGTGGTTTGCCGACGGCACTGACCCAGATGCCGCACTTTTGGCCTTTAGAAGATTGAGTGAGGACCTAGGGGACTCTCACTGGTACCTTCGGATGCTTCGTGACTCATCAGGGGCAGCTAAGCGAATGACGCAAGTGTTTTCAACAAGCAGGTTGGCAACAGCTTTGTTTGAACGAATGCCAGAAGCTGCAGCCTGGTTTGAACGCGAAGAAGAGCTTTTGCCTCAAAAGTTGGATCAATTACTCGGCCAATGCCAAGCAATCATATCCCGTCATGAAGACCCTGATTTGGCCGCAGCCAGCATCAAGGCTATTCGTCGAAAAGAAACCCTACGGGTCGCAATCGGATTCGTTATCGGTGCACTCGATCTTGATGCGTCTTCGAAGGGCCTATCTGACATAACTGAGGCGTATCTATTGAGCATGCAAGAACTTGCTGCCGGCTCGATGCGTGCAAAACTTGGGAACCTTAGCCAGGAGCTTGCAATAGTTGCCATGGGCCGATTTGGGGGAGCAGAGCTTGGGTTTGGCTCCGACGCCGATGTGATGTTCGTCTACAAACCCACAGTCGCCGATGTCAACTTAGCCCAATCAGAGGCTCAAGAGCTAGTTTCTGAGATTCGAAGACTTTGCTCTGATCAGATTCTTGAGTTTGAGCTTGATCTGGATCTTCGGCCAGAAGGTAAAAACGGACCCATTGTTAGATCGATTGATTCCTATGCCAGTTACTATCAGCGTTGGGCGGGTACCTGGGAGTCTCAGGCTCTTCTTCGAGCACGAATAATTTCAGGAGAGGAATCAGTAAAGGCGGAGTTTGTTTCGCTGATTGATCGCTATCGCTATCCAGAACAAATGGAAGAAGCTGCGGTTATTGAAATAAGAAGAATCAAGGCCAGAGTCGAAGTAGAAAGGCTTCCACTAGGCGCTGACCCAATGAGGCATCTAAAGCTTGGAAGAGGTTCCATTAGCGATGTTGAGTGGTTAGTGCAGCTACTTCAACTAAAAAATGGCTTTGCTAATCCGAGTCTGCAGACACCCCATACTTTGCAAGCGCTTGATCAGCTAGAGCTAGCCGAAATCGTTCAAGCATCGGATGCAATTGTGCTCAAGCAGGCTTGGCAGCTATCTTCTGCCATTCGCTCTGCAGTTATGCTGGCGCAGAACAAGCGAACAGATGTTTTACCAACCGACCGTCAGCAATTGGAATCTATTGCCAGGTTGCTTGAGTATCCTCGTGGCGGAGCGACGGCACTGGAGCAAAATTACTTAGCCACTACTCGACGAGCTAGAGCGGTGTTTGAGAAACTGTTCTACGACTAAACGCCGTAGTAAAGCTCAAACTCGTAAGGGTGCGGGCGAAGCGCCAAAGGCGCGATTTCTTTTTCTCTCTTGTAAGAAATCCAAGTTTCGATTAGATCCTTGGTAAATACATCACCTGCAAGCAAGTAGTCATGATCTGCCTCTAGCGCCTGCAGAACCTCTTCTAGGGTTCCTGGAACCTGTGGGATCAGCTTTGCTTCCTCTGGCGGCAATTCGTATAGGTCCTTGTCCACTGGCTCGTGTGGCTCAATGCGGCTCTTGATGCCATCAAGGCCGGCCATTAGCATCGCTGCGAAGGCCAGGTACGGGTTTGAGGAAGCGTCTGGCGCGCGGAACTCAATGCGCTTAGCTTTCGGGTTGGTTCCAGTCATTGGAATACGAATTGCAGCTGATCTGTTTCCAGCGGAGTAAACAAGGTTCACCGGAGCTTCGAAACCAGGCACTAGGCGGTGGTAAGAGTTAACGCTCGGGTTGGTGAATGCAAGCAAGCTTGGTGCGTGCTTTAGGATTCCACCGATGTACCAGCGAGCCATGTCGCTTAGTCCACCGTAGCCACTCTCGTCGTAGAACAATGGCTTGCCGTCTTTCCAAAGTGACTGATGAACGTGCATACCTGAACCGTTGTCGCCAAACAGTGGCTTTGGCATAAACGTTGCGGTCTTGCCAAATGAGTGAGCAACGTTTTTCACAATGTACTTGAACTTCAAGATGTCATCGCCTGCGTGAAGAAGGGTGTCAAAGCGGTAGTTGATTTCACCCTGACCTGCGGTGCCAACTTCATGGTGGCTTCGCTCAACAGACAATCCGGCAGCTTCTAGTTCGAGCACGATCTGGTCACGAATGTCTGCGTGCTGATCTACTGGAGAAACTGGGAAGTAGCCGCCCTTGTAAGGAGTCTTGTTAGCCAAGTTTCCGCCGGACTCTTCGCGGCCTGAGTTCCAAGCAGCCTCGGAGCTATCGATGAAGTGGTAGGCGGTGTTCGCCTTAACTTCGTAACGAACATCGTCGAAGATGAAAAATTCTGCTTCTGGAGCAAAGAACGCAGTGTCTGCAATACCGGTAGTAGAAAGGTAAGCCTGCGCTTTCTTGGCAACCTGACGAGGATCACGGCTGTAGATCTCACCAGTTCTCGGGTTGTAAATATCAAAGATCATATTCAGTGTCTTCTCAACTCGGAAGGCATCCAAATAGGCGGTTGTTACATCAGGTATTAGCTGCATGTCTGATTCATGGATGGAAGCAAAGCCCCTAATTGAAGAGCCATCAAAGAGTTGACCGTCAACAAAGAACTGTTGGTCGATCATGGCAGCTGGAAGGTTGAAGTGCTGTTGCACACCAGGCAGATCTGTAAATCGAACGTCTAGAAACTTTACGTCGTTGTCTTTGATGTACTTGACTACTTCTGCTGCGGTTTTGAACATTAGAGATCCCTTCAAATCAACTGGTTATAGACAAATCTTAGCTAGCTAGATGTTTCAAGCAGTTTTTGGAATGTTTCGGGAATGTAAAATCTACATTCTCCGGCCGGCACGCATCCGGTTAGGGTCTATGCCCTTCGGGATCGGTATGTTCAGGCCTAGGCCGGCAAGCCGCTTGTTGACCACGGATATTTCTGCTCGGCTAAGGGTCTTTTCGAGCTTGTAAATGGCCTTGGTCAAGGCATACAGCGGCACTGAACCTGGTTGGTCATTTACCGAAAGCACGGACACGGTTACACCAGGAATAGCCCTTGAGACCTTGCGCTTCTCGTCCTCGACTATCTGCCTTAGGCGCGCTGAGCTTCCTTCGCCGATTAGAACAACTCCAGCTCGTCCTACAGCTCGATAGACAGCGTCTCGGGATTTAGGGTCCACCGCTACTGGCATATCACTTGTCGAGTAGCCGCGCTTTAGAGTCGCACTAAGTACTGCCGCCACCGCCCCCGGCTGACCAGAAATTCTCATGAACGCAGCGCGTTCTGCTCTTCTGGAGAGCACACCCAGCGCCAAAAGCATGGAGAAAAGCACGGTCGATACCGACCAGAGGAATATCGACAGCGGTGAGTCCATAAAGAACAGCAAGATAATTACGATTCCAGCTGCCATGGGACCAACAAAGGAAAGAATTCCAAGTGGAACAAAGTTCTTATCAGCCTTGGCAGTTAACTTATAGACCTGCCACAATTGTCTGATTCTGCCTGGCTCTTTTTTAACCTTCGGCTTTTTCTCTGCCATTATTTCCTTCTTGTTATGCAACAGCCTGCGAGAAGCCATCTCTTGCTGCAGCTTCTGCTAGGTGTTGGAGATTCTCTGGAACTGGAAGACCTTTTTTATTCATCGATTGAGCCCATAGTCTGCCCGCACGGTAGGAAGATCTAACTAGTGGACCGCTGAGTACACCTAAGTAACCAAGCTTCTCCGCTTCATTTTTCAGCTCA
The DNA here is from genome assembly GCF_044232805.1 of Rhodoluna sp. Lineage (GTDB taxonomy): Bacteria > Actinomycetota > Actinomycetes > Actinomycetales > Microbacteriaceae > Rhodoluna. Next base: position 1,352 of record NZ_JBIILG010000003.1, on the reverse strand, counting down.
ACAAACTCCTGCGGCTTTACCCAGCGCGAAACTGGGTGGTGCTTTGGAGTTGGTCGCAAATACTGGGTAATAGTCAAGATGTCAGTTCCTGCATCATGCAAATCTTTCATGGCTTGGGAGATCTCTTCAATGGTTTCACCCATTCCAAGGATCAAGTTTGACTTTGTTACGAGGCCATATTCTCTTGCCTGAGTGATTACATCTAGCGACCTCTCGTAGCTGAAAGCCGGGCGAATCTCTTTGAAAATGCGCGGAACTGTTTCTACGTTATGAGCGAAGACCTCAGGCTTGGCGTCAAAAACTTTCTTTAGTAAAAGCGGGTTACCTGAGAAGTCAGGAACCAAAATCTCAACGCCGGTGCCCGGAGATTTTTTGTGTATTTGCTTGATGGTCTCGGCGTAGAGCCAAGCACCCTCATCTGGAAGATCATCTCTTGCAACTCCGGTAACGGTCGCATAGCGAAGCTGCATTTGCTTTACCGAAACTGCCACACGTCGTGGCTCATCAGGATCGAATGCCACTGGCTTTCCAGTGTCGATCTGACAAAAATCGCAACGCCTGGTGCACTGCGAGCCACCAATCAAGAAAGTCGCTTCGCGATCTTCCCAGCACTCGTAGATGTTTGGGCAGCCCGCTTCTTGGCAAACGGTGTTTAGATTCTCGGACTTGACAAGTTTTTGCATGGCCTGATACTCAGGACCCATTTTTGCAACTGTTCTAATCCATTCGGGCTTACGTTCGATCGGGATAGCCGAGTTGCGAGCCTCGATGCGAAGCATCTTCTTGGCAGGCTTTTCGCCTTGTTCTATCTGGCTCATAGGACAACTTTAGCAATGTCGGTAAGCCTGATTCTTACTCGCTCAGCGGCCATAGCCGGGGTGACCAAAGTGCCAGTTAGTTCGGTAATCGAGCTGGTCCCAGCGTCATCAATTCCACAGGCCACGATGTGATCGTAGGCCTCCATTGAGTTGGAGCAGTTCAAGGCAAAGCCGTGCATGGCTACCCGCTCGGAGACTCTGATGCCAATAGCAGCGACTTTCAAATGGGTGTCACCGGTTGGAGCCCAAACTCCCGAGCGGCCTGCCACCCGCTCAGTGGCTAATCCAAAATCGCTACAGACATCAATTAGCACTTGCTCGAGAAAGCGCACGTAACCCACCACATCAAAAGGCTCTGGGAGTCTCATAATCGGGTAGCCAACCAACTGACCAGGGCCATGCCAGGTGAGCTTTCCTCCACGGTCAACCTCGATGACCTCGGTGCCATCATCTGGTCGTTCGGAGTCTTCAGTTCTTTTGCCCGCTGTATATACGCTGCTGTGCTCGAGCAAAATGACAGTATCGGGCCTTGAC
>NZ_JBIILG010000043.1:0-9059 GCF_044232805.1 Rhodoluna sp. | reverse complement strand
TCCTTTTGCACCAGTTAGAGTACCAGGTGCAAAGTCCTTGAAGTTAGCTAGGTTTCCATCAACAAAGTAAAGCTTGTCGGCTGGGAATCCGCTTAGACCAGGAATAATGGTCTTTACTTCTTCGAAGGTGATCAGAGCAATTGCGTCTGGGTTAGTTGCAAGAACTTCTGCAATCTGAGATGTGAAGTTAGTGTCACCGGTGTTGTATGTCGGTGCAGCTGTAACTTCTCCACCTGCAGCTTCGAAAGCCTCAGTTACGAAACTAGCAAGACCAGTTCCGTAGGAGTCGTTTAGAACGATCAGTCCAAGAGTCTCGTGACCATCAGCCGCGATTAGGTTACCAAGAACCTCACCCTGTAGAACGTCAGAAGGAGCGGTACGGAAGTACAGTCCCTTGTCGTCGTAGGTGCTCAACGCAGCAGATGTGTTTGCAGGTGAGAACTGAACTACTCCAGCTCCAACAACCTGGTCGATGAACTGCAATGAGGTACCAGATGAAGCAGCACCAATGATTGCGTTAACGCCAGCGTTTAGAAGACGAGGAATCTCGGTCTCGTATGCCTTGTTGTCGGTGTCACCAGAGTCTCCCCAAGTAACCTCAACCTGAACACCCTTGTCAGCTTCGTTGATCTCCTTGATAGCAAGAGCAACACCAGCTTCTTCAGGTGGGCCTAGGAAGGCCAGGTTTCCGGTCTGCGGAAGTGCAGTACCGATCTTTAGTGTTAGCTCGCCGCCAGCAGCGCCACCGTCTCCGGTTGCTGCGCAACCAGAAAGAACCAAAGCAGCAGCAGCTAGAGTAGCGACTGCAGTAGCGGTCTTCCTGTTACGACGAGAGAATGAAAATGAGCTCATTTTTCTCCTTTATATAATGGTTTTTGAACCATCTCCTAAGATATGGTTCAAGTTCCCAAGTATAGGTTGGCTAAGTTTCGAAAACCATAGCCTTCAAGCCCCACTTGACTCTTCAGGAATTCGTAGCCTTGAAATCGGCCAAAAATAGCCAAAAAGGTCTGTATTTGTAGCCAAAATAGTCAATTTGCTTCGAAATCAGTTGCCAAAAGCCACTTTTTTGGCTTTATTACAATTCGGTTTCAAAATCTGGAACAGGTCTCCATTAGGAAATCTGAGGGGTTGTTTGCTTACCTCTGTTGGACAGCCGCCTAAGAGCGTCGAAAGACAAAATGGCCAGCGCTAGCCAGACCATTATGAAACCAAACCAGCGAGCTGGTGCCATTAGCTCCTGAAAATAGAACAGCCCAAGCAAAAACTGCAACGTTGGGGTCAAATACTGCATGAAGCCGATGTAACTTAACGGGACTCGTTTAGCGGCTGCTCCAAAAAGCAACAACGGAATAGCAGTTAGGAATCCATAGGCCGCTAAACCAAGCGATGGTAACAATCCGGCAGATCCAAACTGAATCTCAGAGAAGGTTGCTAGAAACACCAGCTGGGCGATACCCAATGGAAGCAGCATCGTAGTTTCGATGGTGAAGCTATTCAGTGCAGAAACTTTCCCACCCAAACGATTTTTAGCTAGGCCATAAATCCCAAAAGAGAAGGCAAGCAAAAGTGCAATTACCGGTGGCTGCCCAAGACTAAAAGTCATTACCAAGACCGCCGCAGTGCCGAGCCCAACTGCTACCCATTGAAAGACATTTAGCTTTTCTTTCAGGAATATTGTTGCGAGCGCTATGGTCACCAGTGGATTTATGAAATACCCAAGCGAGGCTTCAATCACATGTCCGTCGGCAACGGCAAAAACATAGACTTGCCAGTTGATGTAGATCACAACGGCAGCAAGAGATATCCAAAGCAACTGTTTGGGTTGAGAAAACACTGCACGATATTCAGCAAACTTTCTGGTAATCAGGATTGCGCCAATTCCAAAAACGAATCCAAAGATTACTCGCCAGACAACAATCTCAAACGGTTCGGCGAAAGACAGTGCTGCGATGACAATTGGGAAAGAACCCCAAATTAGGTAGGCAGAAAGACCGTAGCCAATTCCTTTGCCTATAGCTTTCTCGCTCACACACTAAATCTAGGGGTAAATAAAAACCCCCCAAGCAAGCTAGCCTGTGGGGTTTTTATAGAAAATGACTACTTGGTTACGATCGCCAATACGTCTCTGGCAGAAAGTACTAGGTACTCCTCGTTGTTGTACTTAAGCTCAGTGCCGCCGTACTTGGAGAAAATGACGATGTCGCCAACTGAAACATCAACCGGGATTCTTACTCCCTTGTCGTCAACGCGTCCTGGCCCAACGGCGATAACCTCAGCCTCTTGGGGCTTTTCCTGAGCTGTGTCAGGAATAACAAGACCTGAGGCAGTTACCTGCTCGGCAGCTGATGGACGAACAACAATACGATCTTCAAGCGGCTTGATTGAAACCGACATTATGACCTCTTCTTTGACTAAGTTTTAGGTGGATTAGCACACTCGAGGTGAGAGTGCTAACTAAACAATAGCACGGGAACAAGGGCTCGGCCAAGGCGGGCTTGGTAGCCTGTAGCGATGGAGCGCGAGGACTTTATAAGGCTGGCTAGCCCTGGAGGCCAGTTATTACTTGATGAGCTGGTCTACTCCTCCGACACCGATGTGCTCAAGATGGTGGCTGGGCTTCGAAAAGCCGGCCATGACCCAATGACCGTGGCAGCTGCTCTAACCCAAGCAAAGCTTCGAAAAAGGGCCATAGCCAAGTTTGGTGACTTTGCTTCCAGCATGCTCTTCACCGAGGCTGGGCTTGAGCAGGCTTCCAGGCTCAAAGTCGCTGCCCTGAACGCGGGCAGGTTCCGGGCTGCAGGTATAAAAGAGGTAGCAGACCTAGGCTGTGGAATTGGTGCCGAATCAATGGCCATGGCCGCACTAGACATAAAGGTCCAAGCCTTTGAAATTGACGAGGTTACCGCAGCCGTTGCCACCTATAACTTGGCAGCCTTTGAGAACGTAACCGTGGAGCTGGCTGATGTTGAGCAGCTCGATCTTTCCCAGTTCGAGGCTTTGTTTTTGGATCCCGCTAGACGAGAGCTAAATGGGCCCAAAAAGGCCGAGGCCCAAAGACATTTTGATCCGGCGAACTACTCACCGAATTTCGATTTCTGTCTAGCCGCGGCCAGATCAAAACCAACTGGGATAAAACTAGGCCCAGGTCACGACAAGAAGCAGATTCCAAATGATGCTGAGGCGCAGTGGGTTTCTGTTGAAGGCGATTTGGTTGAACTTGGATTGTGGTTTGGTTCACTCAATCGAGAAAACATTGCACGCTCGGCACTTTTGGTTACAGCTGAAGGTCAACACGAGATTAATTCCTCCAAAACCGAAAGTCCTAACGCACCACTTGGTGAATTAGGAAAGTATGTTTACGAACCAGATAACTCACTTATTCGCTCCAGGTTGATATCGGACTTTGCCGAACCGCTTGGATTGCAAATCATCAGCCCCGACATTGCTTATCTAACCTCTAATGAAAAAATCAGCTCGCCATGGACGCGCGGCTTCGAAGTAATCGATAACTTAGTTTTTGATCGCAAGCAACTCAAGGCTTATGTGAAGAAAAATGGAATCGGAATTCTAGAAATCAAAAAGCGGGGTTCTGATATTTCTCCCGAAGAGCTAAGACGTGAACTTGCACCTAAAGGGGAAGGCGCCGCCACTCTGGTTGTTACCAGAGTGGGCGACGCCCACCGAGTGCTAGTCACGCAACCCATCAGCTGACTAGAAGTTTTTTGTTACCAGTCCCAATCCATGCGGTTTCCCATTTCCATTCCGTACCTACCCTTTAGGTAAGTTCCGGCGATTAGGAATCCAATGCTTGTAAGAATCCAGAAAGCGATTGTTACGTAGCCCACAATGGTTCCGGCCAGGGCTAGTCCGCGACCGCTTTGGCCAGATTTCTTAATCTGGGTTAGGGCAACGTGTCCTGTGATGATCGCCGCTACCGCTCCAATGGAGGTTAGGGCTGTAGCGATTGAAACAACCGCTAGGGTGTTGAGTTTGGTGAAATCGAACTTCTTATCTTTGTCTGCCATGTTGGCTCCTTCTATTGATTTACCTAGTTCCATTTGAGCACCACAGTCTGGGGAAAGGGTTCGGTTTAGCTGTTAGTAGGCTGTGAGTAGAAATGCCCAAGTTTTGGCCATGTTGGCTCAAACCGTCATAATTAGAGCTATTCCCAACACGTCCCAGGAGTAAAGCAATGTCGGTTATCCAAGGAGAAGTCCAGGTTTTGGACCCAATTGGACTGCACGCTAGGCCTGCGAGCCAGATAGTCAAGCTGGTCAAGGACTCCGGGCTCGAAGTGCTGATTGGTAAACCAGGCGAAGAAGCAGCGAAGGCCAACTCCGCTCTAAGGCTTTTGGCTCTCAAGGTGGCAACAGGACAGACACTAGTCGTTCAAGTTCCAACCGAAGATGAGTCCTTTGCAACAAAGATGATCAGCGAGATTCAAGAAATTCTAAAAGGCGAATAGTTGTCTGCCAAACCAGGAACAATTCTTAGCGGTCTAGGGGTGGGGCTTTCGCCGGCCCTTGGAGAAGTGTTAGTTGTTGAACACTCGCAACTGATCCCCGAGTGGACAAAGTCAACACAGACTCCCGAGCAGGAAATTTCCGAGTTGAAATCTGCAATCGCCTTTGTGTCAAATCAACTTGATGAGCTGGGAGCAAAAGCTGGTGGCACCAGCGCTGAAATCTTTGAAGCGCTTAAGACTCTTTTGGAAGACGATGAACTTCTCGAAGTTGCATCTTCAAACATTGCAGATGGTTGGAGTGCGGCGGCGGCCTTTGGTAAAGCGGTTGATGAGTTTGCCGAGCTACTCAAGGGTGACCCAACTTTTGATGAGAGGGTTGCTGACTTTCAGGATCTATCAAAAAGAGTCCAAGCAAAGTTAGCTGGAATCAAGTTAGATCTAGATCTGCCAACAAAGGGGCGCATTGTCCTGGTTGGTGAAGATTTCTCTCCTGCCGATACGGCGCAGTTTACTGACGCGGTGGTTGGTGTTGTCACCCTAAAAGGTGGCCCAACTTCACACACCGCAATCATCTGTCGCTCCAGAAATATCGCAGCGGTTGTGTCCTGCCCGGGTGCCAGCGAATTGGCAACTGGCGACAGGGTCTTGGTGGACCCGGTTGGCGACAGGGTGATTGTGGGCGATGACGTATCTCTGGCAACCCAAGCCATCAACTTTGTCCCAATTGGCGCGAGTTCCCTAATCCCAGTTAGGGCCAACATCGGAACCCTGGAAGATGCCGAATCAGCCAGTAAAACACTGGCCGATGGAGTTGGGCTTTTTAGAACTGAGCTTTTGTATTTGTCTTCCTCACATGAGCCATCAATTGAGCAGCAAGCAAAAAGCTATAGCGAAATCTTAAAGGCTGCTCCCGAGGGTCCAATCGTGGTTAGGACAATTGACGCCGGAAGCGACAAGCCAGTTCCATTTTTGAATATGCCAGCCGAGGAAAACCCTTCGCTTGGAGTTCGTGGTTATCGACTCCTTGCCAATCATCGCGAATTCGTCGAGGGTCAGCTAAAGGCGTTGGAGCTGGCTCGCGAAGAGTCCGGTCGCGAGGTTTGGGTTATGGCCCCGATGGTTGCAACCGTTGACGAGGCAAAGACGTTTTCGGATTTGGCTCGAAGTCTTGGAAAATACAAAGTTGGAATCATGATCGAGACTCCTTCAATCGCGTTGCTGGTCGATCAACTTTCTGGCGTTGTTGATTTTGTTTCGGTTGGAACCAACGACTTGTCTCAGTATCTTTTCGCAGCAGACCGGATGAACCCATCCCTTGGCGCACTTTTGAATCATTGGCAACCGGCACTTATAAAGTCACTATCGCGCATTGCCAATGATGCCAAGCAGGCCGGGATATCATCAGGTGTCTGCGGCGAAAGCGCTTCTGATCCGGCCTTTGCAATCTTGCTGGCTGGTCTTGGTTTTGACTCGGTCAGTGTTTCTAGATCTCAAGTTGATGCAGTACACAACGCGCTTTCTTCACTTGAGTTAGAAGATGCTCAACAGGTAGCGCAAGCTGTTCTGCAGGCAAGATCTGCGGAGCAAGCCAAGGCAACCGCGCTTCGAGAAATTGGCGCAAGGTAGGGCCTAAATGGAGCTTGGTAACTGGGTTCTGTATCTTCTGGCAGTAACCGGGCTGACTTTGACCCCTGGCCCCAATGGGCTTTTGGCCCTAACCCACGGGGCAATCTATGGGAGGCGAAAGACCCTTTCGACCATTATTGGCGGCTCTGTTGGCTTTGCTACGGTTATAGCCCTTTCAATGTTTGGAATCGGAGCCCTGCTGGCAGCATCGGTTGAAATCCTCACTGTGCTCAAGTTCGTTGGTGGAGTCTATTTGATTTGGCTTGGCATTTCCGTTTGGCGCTCACCTGCCATTGGTGCACAAGACACCAAACCGGTTGCTGGTGTGAAGGGCTCGTACCTTTTTAGACAAGGCGCACTAGCAGCGCTTACTAATCCAAAAGGAATATTATTTTTTGTGGCATTCTTGCCGCAGTTTATTGATCCAAGTATTTCTCTGCTTTCGCAGTTCGTTGTGATGGCACTTACTTTTGTGATTATTGAATTCATCTACGAATACGTAGTTGCTTCTCTTGCCAATACTTTGAAGCCAGCTCTCGCGAAGTTTGGTAAACGCGTCAATCAAGTTTTTGGTGGCGTGTTTATAGCAATTGGAATTGCTCTGCCGCTTCGCGGCTAGAAATCGATAGTTGAGTAAACCCCAAAGTCAAGATTGCTTGGCTCAACGCCTGCCATAACCATCTGAGCACCAAGGGAGGCAATCATCGCGCCGTTGTCTGTGCAAAGAGATAGCGCTGGAATTCGAAGTTCAATTCCTGCCTCGGCACATCTTGCAGCTGCAACCTCTCGAAGTCTTGCGTTGGCAACAACGCCACCGCCAAGAATCAGTCTTGGAACGTTGTTATCAAGACAGGCGTTGATAGCTTTGGAAACCAGCACATCCACAACGGCTTCTCTAAACGATGCGGCAACGTCGGGAACTGAAATTGTCTCTGCCTTTGATTCGGCCAGCTCGACGTGCCTCGCGACAGCTGTTTTTAGACCAGAGAAGCTGAAGTTGTACCGGTTATGTTCCATATCCTTTGGCAGGCTAAGCCCCCTTGGGAACCTAATGGCCTTTGGATCGCCCTCTTTGGCGGCCTTATCTATCTCCGGCCCGCCAGGATATGCCAGGCCAAGTACCCGGGCGACCTTGTCAAAGGCCTCCCCAGCGGCATCATCTACGGTCTCCCCAAGCAATTCCACGTCATTCAAAATGTCCCGAACTAGCAATAAAGAGGTGTGGCCTCCGCTTACTAGTAGCGCCACAGTTGGGGTTTCGAGCTTTCCACGCTCCAAGATGTCCACCGCCACGTGAGCCACCAAATGGTTAACTGCGTAAATAGGTTTATTCAACGAAACGGCTAGCGCTTTAGCGGCACCCACTCCCACCATGAGAGCTCCGGCTAGCCCCGGGCCATTGGTAACCGCAACAGCATCGACTTGATCGATTGAAATCTTTGCATCTTGAAGTGCTTTGGCCAAAACGGATTCTAGCGCTTCTAGGTGTGCACGTGCTGCAATCTCAGGAACTACACCACCGAATCTTGCGTGCTGATCCATTGAGGATGAAATCACATTGGCAAGCAGCTTGTTCCCTTGAACAATTCCAATTCCGGTTTCATCACAACTTGTTTCAATTCCCAAAACGATAGGAGCACTCATGCGTTACCCTCCAAATCAAGACGCATCACAATAGCCGCAACACCATCTGGTTGGTAGTAGTTTTCACGGCGGTCAATCGCCTTAAAACCAAGAGAGAGATATAACTTCTGTGGCGTTGGTTTGTCCTCGCGCACCTCAAGAAAAACTTCTTTGGCTTTTTGCTCTCTGGCAAAAGCTAGAAGGCTTTCCATTAGCTTTCGCCCAACACCTAATCCACGATGGCTTTCGCTCACAGCAATGGTTTGAATATCGCAACTTGTTGATGAGGCAAGTTTGCTAAGGCCCGCATACCCGATCAAGGAATTACTTTCTTCGGCAACAACATAGGTTGTGTGCGGGGCAAGGATCTCACTTGTCATATTTGATTTAGACCAAGCGTCGTTACCAAAACAGGCTTTTTCAATCTGCATTATGTTCTCTAGGTCAGCTTCTGAGGCAATCCTTATTTGATGACTCATCCAGAAACCTTCTTCGGGTTTGCATAAGTGGCATCAGGCTCTCTAAGGTAATTGGCCTGAATGGGGCCAGCCAAGTGGCCTTCTGATTGCTGGGCAAGGGCTAGCAATCCGACGGAAGCTGCGGCAACCGGCTCCGAGATGAGCTCATACGCCTGAGCTTGTGCCTGGAGCCTAGCTTCCAGCTCAGCTTGCTTGTTGACACCAGGAACCACAAGGGCTCTAGGGACCCCGTTAGGGCTCTTGCCTTGGTAAAGGCCAAAGTAAACCTCAGATCTTCTGGCATCGGCAATCACCAAGGTCGGCTCTGTTAGAGACAAGTTGTATGCAATTGCCTCTAGAGAACCCACACCATGGAGTCTTGCTTTCGAGCCAGCGGCAAACATCTTGGCTGCAGCAATTCCTACCCGCAAGCCTGTGAATGGCCCGGGGCCAATCCCCACAGCTACGTCCGTGACTTCAGCTGCGCTGACACCTGCTTGCTCGATACAGCTCGCAATAAGTGTCCCAATGTTTTCTGCGTGACGCATTGGATTTGGGTCTTTTGCCTCAGCTACAACTTTGCCATCTACCAGCACAGCAACCGAGGTTCCTTGTGAAGTGTCAAGGGCTAAAACAATCTGCTTCATTATTTCTCACCTAGTATTTCAAAGACATCGCCGAGTCTTCCCTGACCAGAAATAGTGAGCTTACGTTCCTCAGATTCGATAAATCTTTCAATTTCAATTTCTAGAATTGATTCACTAAGGCCATCGGTAAATCCCCTGCCCCACTCGATAACTGAAATTGAGTTTGAGTAATCGATGTCTAAATCATCCAGTTCTCTGGGGGCAGACAATCGATAAGCATCGATGTGAACAAAGGGT
>NZ_JBIILG010000002.1:0-72604 GCF_044232805.1 Rhodoluna sp. | reverse complement strand
GTTCAATCAACTTGGCTGGATCTTTGATGTCTTGCTCGGTAGGAATCAAATCCGGGTGAGACCAAATCGCGTCTCTTTTTTCTAGACCAACCGCATCGGTGACCTGTTGCCACATCAAAGATGCCTCGCGAATTTTTCTTGGCCGCAGCTCTAACCCAATCAGTGTCAAGAAAGTTCGCTCGGCTGGACCGATTGAGGCCCGCTTTCGTCTCATGGTTTCTGCAATAGCTAATGATCTTGGAAGCCGCTTGGTGGCAGCTTGGGTAACACAGTCCACCCAGCCTTCGATTAGTGCAAGCACTGTTTCAATTCGCTCCAAAGCTCTGGTTTGTGAATCAGTCCTTGGTGCAATCAGAGCACCGGACTCGAGAGCTTTTTGGATGTTGCCAATTTCAGCAGGGTCAAATCCTTCTGAGAGCTCGACAATCTTGCTGTTATCGATTGTGATCTCGCTGGCGTAGGAAGTTATGAGATTCACGATGTATCCGCGTAGCCACTTGCTGTGCTTGAAGAGCCTAGAGTGTGCAAGCTCGCGCACCGCCAGGTAAATGTAAACCTGATCCGCTTCTTCTTCGAGAGAGTTGACAAAGTTCGCGAGGTTTTGGGCAACGAAGGCTGGCCTTGCTTCTTGGAAGATTGGCAAGCCGATATCGCCACCGCTTAGCACTTCTTCCGATAGCTTTCCAAGTGCTTCGCCCAGTTGCATGGCAAACATCACTGACCCAGCGGATTTCATGATGCCGCTGGCTTGCGAGAGCATGCCGGCGAATTCTTCGGGAAGGTTTTCTTGGAAGTTCTCGGTTAGGGCTATCGCCATTCGCTCTGCTACCGGAGTTGCGAGATCTTTGAAGAGACCGATTGAGTCTGCGACCCACAGTTCTCTTGAAAGAAGTTTTGGTTCTATGGAAATTGGACCTAGATCAGTTGCTTCATCGAGCCAAAGATTGCCAGTTGCGGTGGAAGTATTAATCGATCGGCCAACTGACTCTGGAACGGCAACGGTGTTTTTGGCAGATATCTTTCTGGCCTGGGTTTGAACTAGATTCCAGTTCACACCTTCTGTTTGGTTTCCCGGAGCAATGGCAGCGCCGATTTGAGTCAGCATTTCCTGCAGCGCCTTCGGGTCAATGGGCAATCCTGCGGCTTTGGCTAGTTGCTCAGGATCTAGTGGTTGACCGGATAGAAACTTGCGCAGCATGGCCTCAAAGTCTTCGGGCTCTTGCTGGTTATCGTTCACTTCACTACCTCTTCGCTCTGATTCAAGGCTACTTCCTCTAGTTGCCTAATCTGCCTGAACAATTGCTTTGCTTACTGAGTGTTCGCCGAGAGCGTGGGATTTTGGGGCAGGTTGGCTAGTGGGCTCACTTAGGCTAATCGGAAGGCTTACAAATCAAGGCGGGCATGACTTTTTTCCAGCGACGCACTACTCGCTCAAAATCTAACGAACGCGCTAAGAGCGCTATCGCGTTTTTTACCGTGGTGACCTTTGCGGCCGGTTTTCTAACCCTGGCCCTACTGCCTACTCCTTACCTAATCGAAAGAGCTGGCCCGACCTACGACGTATTGGGTGAAGTTGATAATGAGCCAGTGATTTCAATTTCCGGTGCTCAAAGCTACGAGTCCGAAGGAATGCTTGAGGTGCTCACTGTAAGCATCGTTGGTAGGCCGGAGAACACTCCAAACTGGATTGAAATTGGATTGGCTTGGCTAGATGAGTCTCAGGCGGTAGTACCGGTTGAGCTGCTCTATCCAGATGATCGCACCACTGAAGAAATTAGATCCGAATCCAGCGCGATGATGGAAGTTTCCCAGCAAGACGCTATTGCTGCAGCGCTGAATTACTTGGGCTACGAAACACCGAGGCAGGTATACATCGCCGAAGTAGTTGCAGACGCGGCAGCAAGCGGAAAGCTGGTCGCTGGCGATTTTGTCTTATCGGTCAACTCTGAGCCGATCGAAGATCTTGAACAGCTAAAAGGCATAGTTACTAGCTGGGACGAAAAGACACCACTGTCAGTTGTCGTAGATAGGAACGGACGAGAGGTCACAAAAGAAGTTTCTCCAATCAAAGATGCCGAGGGGAACTTTAGACTCGGTATTTTGGTGGGATACAAATATGACTTTCCGATAGAAGTAAATCTCCAGCTAGGAGATGTTGGTGGCCCATCCGGGGGCATGATGTTTGCGCTTGGGATCATTGACCGACTCACTCCAGGGGATCTAACAGGTGGCCTGCACGTTGCGGGCACTGGAACCATTACCCAAGCTGGCGAAGTTGGCCCAATTGGTGGCGTGGTGCAGAAGCTCTATGGGGCTTCCCGCTCCGGAGCGACGGTGTTTTTGGCTCCGGCGGCTAATTGCGACGAAATTGTAGGAAACGTCCCCGATGGCCTGAGGGTAGTTAAAATAGAGACACTACAGCAAGCACTTGACGCTTTAGAAAAGCTCTCGGCCGATGAGCAAGTCGAATCTTTACCAAGCTGCACGAATTAGAAAAACAGGAGAATCATGACCCAAGCTGCTAACAAGGGCATTCGTAGACCGAGCATATCCCCTTCGACAATTGCTATTGGAATAGTTGTTGTTATTGGTGCGATCTTGCTTAGCGTTGCTGGTTTATACACCGATGTGTTGTGGTTTGACCAACTCGGATTCCTTAGCGTGCTAAGCACTCAGATTTTTGCGCAGAGCGCCCTGTTCACCGCTTCAGCTTTGGCATTTACTCTGATCACCGGATTGGGTCTTTGGCTAGCTTTTAGGTTTAGACCGGTATATCTCAAGTTTGCTGACGAGAGATCTCCTTTTGAGCAGTATCGCCAGCTAATTGACCAATTGAGAAAAGCGGTAATGATTGGTGTCCCACTAGCTCTTGGAGCTTTGGCTGGTTTGGCTGTAGCGCCTAACTGGGGAATCGTACTTAGCTACTTGAACCGCACTCCGTTCGGTGACACCGATCCACAGTTCGGTCTGGACATTTCCTTCTATATCTTTGAGCTACCGTTTTACATCGGCCTGGTTGGATTCCTATCCGCCGCCTTCTTGATAGCGCTGTTGCTTGCGGCTGGCGTTCACATCGTTTACGGAAGCATTAAATTCAATGGTCGCGAAACTTTGGTTTCAAGAGCCGCGCGCATTCAAATTGGAGTAACGGCGTTTTTATACCTTCTGACTCAAGGTGCATCTCTTTGGTTGGATCAGTACAGCACGTTGACTAGCTCTGCAGGACTGTTTACTGGCGCAAGCTATTCGGATGTCAACGCAGCAATTCCAGGTTCGCAGATCTTGGCGCTTATCTCTGTTGTAGTTGCCCTGTTGTTTTTGGTTGCAGCGTTTGTTGGCAAATGGCGTCTTCCGGTAGTTGCCACCGGTTTGATGGTTGTTAGCTCACTGATCCTTGGAGGCTTGTTTCCTTGGGCAGTTCAAACTTTCCAGGTAATTCCAAATGAGCGAGTTTTGGAATCTCCTTACATTCAACGAAACCTCGATGCGACCTCTAAGGCATTTGGTATCGATACCGTGGAGCGCGTTGAATACAACGCCGTAGTTGATGCCGAGCCTGGGGCACTGCGCGAGGATGCTGAAACCACCGCTTCGATTCGAATCCTGGACCCGGCACTTGTTAGCTCATCGTTTAGACAGCTCGAGCAGTTCCGTCAGTATTACAACTTCCCAAACCAGCTAGATGTTGGTCGCTACGAGATCGATGGGAAAGTTCAAGATACGGTTTTGGCTGTTCGTGAGCTAAACCAGGCCGGTCTTGGAGACTCACAGTCTTGGTACAACAACGTGGTTGTTTACACCCACGGATTCGGTGTTGTTGCCGCTTACGGTAACCAGCGCACACCAGATGGAAAACCAGTGTTTATGCAATCCGGTATTCCGTCGGTTGGAAAACTGGGCGACTACGAGCCGCGGGTTTACTTTGGTGAAAGTTCGCCAACGTATTCGATTGTTGGAGCAACCTCTGGCTCAGACCCTCTCGAGCTAGATTTCCCAGCTGGCGAGGGTGAAAGTGATCAGACCTACAACACCTTCTCAGGCTCTGGTGGTCCGATGATTTCTGGAATCATTCCACGCCTTGCTTACGCTCTGAAATTCCAGAGCGAACAGATTCTGTTATCTGATGCCATCAACGCTGAGTCTCAGATTCTTTACAACCGCAACCCGCGTGAGCGCGTTGCCGCCGTTGCACCATTTCTGCAATTGGACTCAGATCCGTATCCAGCAATCATTGACGGTCAGGTTCTTTGGATTGTTGATGGTTACACAACCTCGAACAACTATCCATACTCGAAATCCGAGGACCTAGCCCAGGCAATCGCTGACGCTAACTCGCCAAGTGTTCTACTTCGCGGTGAAGCCAACTACATCCGAAACTCCGTGAAGGCCACAGTCAATGCCTACGACGGAAAAGTGACGCTGTATGAATGGGATGAGAAAGACCCAATCTTGCAGACCTGGAAAAAAGTATTCCCAGACACCATTAGACCAATTAGTGAAATGTCCGGCGAGCTACTTTCTCACGTGCGTTACCCAGCTGATCTATTCAAGGTTCAGCGTTCAATCTTGGGTAGCTACCACGTTGAAGATGCCGGCGCGTTTTATTCTCAGCAGGATGCTTGGATGACACCTAATGATCCAGTTGGTGGAGCAGGTGTTGGAACCTTGCAGCCTCCTTACTATTTGACAATGCAGGTGCCGGGTACTGACGCACCTGATTTCTCGCTGTATTCAACATTCATCCCTCGCTCTACCGGAGAGGCTTCGAGAAACGTTCTAACTGGTTACTTTGTGGCAAATTCCGATGCTGGAACTTCGGCTGGAAAGAAGTCCTCAAACTATGGAACGCTAAGGCTTCTGACTCTTCCAAAGAGCACGATTGTTCCAGGACCTGGTCAGGTGCAAAACAACTTCAGCGCCGATTCCAAGGTTTCTCAGCTCCTGAACATTTTGAGACAGGGATCAACCAGAGTTCTAAATGGAAACTTGCTGACCCTGCCAGTTGGTGGTGGATTGCTTTACGTGCAGCCGGTTTACATCCAGTCCACTGGTGAAACCAGCTATCCGCTGTTGCAGAAGATTTTGGTTGCTTTCGGTGATCAAATCGCCTTCGAAGACACTCTTGATGAAGCGCTAACGGTTCTGTTTGGATCTTCTGGAATTCCAGACGAGACAGACCCAGTTGACCCTGCCGATCCAGATGCCGAGCCTACCGATCCAGACGCTCCAGCCACTGGATCAGATGCGTTAGCTACCGCTTTGCAGGACGCTCTTGAAGCTATCCAGGAAAAAGATGCCGCTATGGCAGCTGGTGACTGGACCGCGTTTGGCAAAGCTGAAGAAAAGCTTCGGAAAGCAATCGAGGCAGCGCTCTCAGCAACTCCATAGTGCACTAGCAGCATGTGTTCAAAAGTGGTAGATTGAAACTTCGCCGCGGGGTGGAGCAGTTCGGTAGCTCGCCGGGCTCATAACCCGGAGGTCGTAGGTTCAAATCCTGCCCCCGCAACCAATTAGAAAACCCCACCCATTCGGGTGGGGTTTTTTGCTGTGCATAAGTTCTGCGCTAAAAAATGAATGTACTTATAGTTTTGCGTATGTCGATCATTTCAAAGCTTGCAGTTACGTGTTCTAGTTTGCTTATTACCTCAGCCTTAGTGTTTGTTGAAGCCCCGGTTGCGATGGCATGTTCCACTGGCGGCTCCGGAAGTTCTGGTGTTTCCCATGGATCTGCCATGCATTCGGGTTCGGTGACAGTTTGTGTTGGGGTTCAAACAACCACCCCGGCGGTAACTACTCCAACCGCACCAAAGCCTGCTAGCGGAATAACAATCAAGCCAGTAGCTAAACCAGTTTGTCCAACTGCCGCCCAGCGCAAGCAAATGCCAAAGTCTCCAGACGCTGCAGAGCGCTGGCTCAAGTCCGTCTGCACTCCAAGCCGACCAACTGCTGCCAAACCGGCTTCACCACCACCAGTGAGTTTTACTCCTGCAGCAACCAACTTTGCTAGCGCTGCCGTTTCTTTCTCACCAAACCCCCTGAAGGCAACGGTCTATCCGGCATCGCAGCTACCCGCTGGTGAGGCATTCACCTTTAGCTCGGACCCTTCTCTTCACTACGGATCGCAACTGGTTCTTGGTCGCCAAGCCGAGGTTCAGTTCTCACCGGCTGGGTTAGGTTGGCAATTCAGTGACGGAGTTCGCACGCAGGGAGTAGAGATAAAGCGAAGCTTTGAACAATCCGGAAAGTATCAAGCGTGGGCAATCGCAAGCTATTTCGTGAGCTACCGAGTTGTTGGTGAAACGGCGTGGCAAGCAGTAGCTGGCCAAATCTCAGTGCTGAGTAATGTTCTAGACCTGGACGTGTCAATCAAGATTCCCGCGGTACCGCCAACGCCGCCAAAGCTCTTACTCGTGGGAGGGGATTGCAGTACAAACCCAAAAAGCTGGGGGTGCCTGCCCTAGCGGGCAAACTTTTTTGCCATCTGTCATA
This sequence comes from Rhodoluna sp., assembly GCF_044232805.1. Classification (GTDB taxonomy): domain Bacteria; phylum Actinomycetota; class Actinomycetes; order Actinomycetales; family Microbacteriaceae; genus Rhodoluna. Next base: position 66,115 of record NZ_JBIILG010000002.1, on the reverse strand, counting down.
GTCTTGTAGCTAGGCAAAGGGTCAGCTATCTCCCTGCCTAACCTCAGACTTGTTTGCCATGATTAAGGCAAGACGAAAGGCCTCTAACATGAGCAATCAACCGCAAGACCCAAACGGTCTCGGTAGAAAAAACAGTTACAACAGCCAGTTCCTTTTTGACCCTCCGGTTGCACTCACACCAAAGAAACTTAAACAGAAAAAGACCAAAGAGAAGAGACTGACGTTTTTCACGGCAACCTCGGCAATCCTTCTGGGAGTCTTGATGGGAGCGTCAATTGGTGCGGGAGCAGGAGTACTAGCTCAGAACTACCTGACTAGGCCACCAGCGATTGTTGTGAACAATCTTGAGGACGTCAACTGGGTCACCGCTGCTTCCTCAGCTGCGTCTCCATCGGTAGTGACCATCAGAGTTTCTGGTTCTGGATCCGGTGGTAATGGCTCCGGAGTGGTGCTAACAAGCGATGGCTACATTCTCACTAACGCCCACGTCGTGACAATTGGCGGCAGTACCGCCAACGTTGAACTTTCGGTTCGCACCAATCTTCGTGAGGTGTATACAGCTCGCCTTATCGGAACTGATCCAACCAACGATCTAGCCGTGATAAAAATTGAAACTACCAAACCGTTGATACCAATGGTGTTTGCTGATTCTTCAAAGATCAATGTTGGGGACCAGGTGGTTGCCATCGGTGCACCACTGGGACTCGAGGCCACTGTAACCAGGGGAATTGTTTCAGCACTAAATCGAACCATTCAAGTTGCCTCGTCAGAGAATCCCGATGAGACTGGCTTGGAGTTTTGGTCAGGAAGTTCAGTTCCTCCGGTAAGTCTTGGAGTGATTCAAACTGATGCTGCCATCAACCCCGGAAACTCGGGTGGTGCTTTGGTAAACATCCGCGGTGAACTTATTGGTATCAACGTTGCAATTGCCAGAGCTAGTGGGGCAGCAGAAGGTGGCAGCATCGGTGTTGGTTTTGCTATCCCTTCGAATGTTGCCGACAGAATTGCCAAGGACATCATGGAAACCGGTGAGTCAACGCACGGAGTGCTAGGTGTGCTCATTGGCGACGCGATGTCTTCAGAAAACGGTTCGGCGTTTCCCGTTGGAGCACTAGTTATTGAGGTAACCCCCGGGGGAGCAGCCGAGGGCATTGGTCTAAGGCCAGATGACATAGTCGTGAAACTCAATGGCAAGACCATCAGTAGCGCGAGTGAGCTTACTTCGGCAGTGCGACAGGAAAAGGCGGGCACTGAAGTCAAGATCGAGATTCTGCGAGACGGTGAACGCCTGACTTTCGATGTTGTGCTGTAGTGAGATTTACCCGTTCTAGAAAAGAGTAATCATGAGCGAACAAACCAATCCTGATTCAGGTTATGGAACTGACACCTTAGTAGAGCCAAAGCTTTTCGAGCCTGGCGATCACGAGAGATTCTCTCATTACGTAAAAAAAGAAAAAATCGTTGAGTCCGCTGTTATGGGAACTCCGGTTGTTGCTCTCTGCGGCAAAGTTTGGGTGCCAGGTCGCGACCCACAAAGCTTTCCTATTTGCCCGAAGTGCAAGGAAATTCACTCCAAGCTAAAGCCAGGCGATGAGGGCAAAGACTAGACAAACAGAGTCTGGATAGCAGGCTCGCCTTTGGTTAGGCGAAGTGCACTAGCTGGAAGATTCGACTTTACTTTTGAGTGATGCGAACGTGCTAGCTCAACCCCAGCTGAGCCTTGGTACTTGCTTTCTGGCACTCCGTTAGTCACAAGCTGAACAAGCAAATTGCGGTCACCAGTTTTTTGCTCAGGGGCAGCTCCAGTTCCAATAACTTCGGCTGTTGCAATCGAGTCTTCTGAATGCCGACGAATGGCAAATTTTCTTCCGCCCAAGTTGGATTTTTTAGCCGACCGTTTGGAAACCGTATGCCAGTCACCTGATTCGTTTTGGTAGGCCACCATTTTGTAAACAAAACCCGCGGCCGCAACCCCGGAGCCAGTTACCACCGAGGTGCCAACTCCGTAGCTATCTACTGGTGCAGAGGCTAGAGATGCTATTGCGTACTCATTTAAATCATTAGTGACAGTTATCTTTGTTTCGGTGGCCCCAAGTTGATCGAGCAGTAACCGGGCTTTTGCGACCTCTATCGGCAGATCGCCTGAGTCAATTCTCACTCCGCCAAGTGTTGGACCAGCAACACTGATGGCGTTTTTGATTCCAGACTCGATGTTGTAAGTGTCAACCAGAAAAGTAGTGTCGGTACCGAATGCTTCCAGCTGAGCTTCAAAGGCTTGTTGTTCGCTATCGTGCAGCAGAGTAAATGCGTGCGAGGCAGTGCCCATAGTGGGGATACCAAAACTTCTACCCGCTTCAAGATTTGATGTTGCGCTAAAGCCAGCTATGTAAGCAGCTCTTGCCGCGGCAACGGCGGAGTTTTCTCCGGTTCTTCTAGAACCCATCTCAGATACCGGTCTGGACTGGGCTGCGGTCACCATTCTTGATGCTGCGCTGGCAACCGCGGAGTCGTAGTTCAAAACTGACAAAATCAGTGTTTCTAGAACCACCGCTTCGGCAAAAGTTCCTTCCACGGCCAATACTGGCGAGTAGGGGAAGTAGATCTCACCCTCGGCATATCCCCAAATGTTTCCAGAAAACTTGTAGTTAGCAAGCCAAGTTGCAGTGGCATCATCAACGACTTTGTTAGTTACCAGCCACTCAATTTCTTCAGTTCCAAAGCGAAAGTCTTGAATCAGATCCAGCAGTCTTCCGCTACCTGCAAAGACGCCGAATCTTCTGCCACCAGCCAAGCTGCGAGCAAACACTTCGAAGATTCCGCGACGATTAGCCTTGCCGGAGCGAAGTGCCGCCTGGAGCATGGTGAGCTCGTAGCGGTCGGTTAGTAATGCACTGGAGGTAAGCACACCGTTAAGCCTAGCCCTGATAGCAATTGCCCCAAGTTATAGACTGAAGACCGTGACCACCACCCTACAAAACGCGCCTATTGGAGTTTTTGACTCCGGCTTGGGTGGGCTAACTGTTGCCAGAGCGATTATCGATCAGCTGCCAAACGAGTCAGTTATTTACGTGGGTGACACAGCAAACGCTCCCTATGGACCAAGACCGCTTTCGGAAGTTCGTGAACTTGCCCTTGCGGTGATGGACAAGTTAGTTGACGAGGGCGTAAAGGTTTTGGTTATTGCTTGTAACTCTGCTTCCGCTGCAGTTTTGCGAGACGCCAGAGAGCGCTACACCAAAGGCAAATCTATTCCGGTAGTTGAAGTAATCCAGCCTGCTGTCAGACGAGCAGTTGCTTTGACATCGAATGGCAAAGTTGGCGTGATAGGAACTACCGCAACCATAAATTCAAAGGCTTATGACGACGCGTTCGCAGCCGCTGTAGATATCGAACTGCAAAGCATTGCCTGCCCAAGCTTTGTTGAGTATGTCGAAGCTGGGGTAACCTCCGGGCCAGAAATAATTGCGGCTGCCAGAAATTACCTAATGCCGCTGAAAGAAAGCGGCATCGACACTTTGGTTTTGGGCTGCACTCACTATCCACTACTTACCGGAGCGCTATCTTTTGTGATGGGCGATCAAGTAACTTTGGTTTCTTCTGCTGAAGAAACGGCGAAGGATGTTTACAAGGTCTTGATGGAAAACGATTTGCTCAGAACTGATAAAACCCCGCCTACACTCTCATTTCGTGCCACCGGCGATGTTGCGGCATTTGAAAAGCTAGCCAAAAGATTCCTTGGTCCAGAAGTTTCCAAGGTTCAGAAACTCTAAAGATAGGAACAGCAGTTGAAACGAATTGATGGTCGCGCCCCAGACGAGCTTAGAAAAGTTACCGTTGAGCGAGGTTGGTCCTCGCACGCAGAAGGTTCGGCGCTAATTAGCTTTGGTGAAACTAGAGTTTTGTGCACCGCTTCTTTTACTCCTGGTGTTCCACGCTGGAAAGTTGGCAAGGGAGAAGGCTGGGTTACCGCAGAGTATTCCATGCTGCCGCGAGCCACTCACGATCGATCAGACCGCGAATCAGTTAAGGGCAAAATGGGTGGCCGCACTCATGAGATTTCAAGACTCATTGGTCGTGCACTAAGAAGCGTTGTTAACTTTTCAGATCTTGGAGAAAACACCATTGTTATCGACTGTGATGTTTTGCAAGCCGATGGTGGAACTAGAACTGCCGCAATAACAGGTGCCTATATCGCACTGGTAGATGCAATCGAGTGGGGTAAGGAAAAAAGTTTTATCTCGACCAAGAAGCAGCCGATTTCTGACAGCATTGCTGCCATCTCAGTTGGCATTGTTGACGCTGTTCCGTTTTTGGACCTTGCTTACACCGAGGATGTTCGAGCAGAAACTGACATGAACGTTGTTGTCACTGGCTCAGGAGCGTTTGTCGAGGTTCAAGGCACAGCCGAAAAGACCCCGTTCAACAGGTCCGAACTTGATGCCCTGTTGGATCTCGCCCTAAAGGGAACTAAAGAACTAACGGTTATTCAGCAAGAAGTTCTCAGAACAGCAAGGTCATAGTTTTGAAGCTGGTTCTAGCAACCCACAACGCTCACAAAGTAAAAGAAGTTGCCGCCATTTTGGAGCCGCTGGTTTCGGGGTTGGAGCTATTGGGTTATGACGGACCAGAGCCGATTGAAGATGGTAGTTCCTTTCTAGAAAATTCACTCATCAAGGCCAGGGCGGCATTTGCGCACACTGGCGTTACCTCAATCGCCGACGACTCAGGTCTTGCGGTTGAGATCATGGGCGGTTCACCTGGAATCTTCTCGGCTAGGTGGTCGGGGGATAAAGACGACGAGAAAAACCGCAATCTTGTGTTGGCGCAGCTTCGAGATATGCCGGCAGGAAATCGGGCAGCAAGTTTTGTCTGCACCATTTCTTTGGTGGGCGAATCAGGTGAAGTGAGTTTCACCGGAGTGCTGCCGGGTCAGATTGCAGCGGTAGCGAGCGGTAGCAACGGCTTCGGCTACGATCCGATCTTTATTCCAGAGGGGTTTGAAGTTTCCTCTGCTGAGCTTGAGCCAGAAGTTAAAAATTCGATTAGTCATCGCTCCATGGCGCTGTCACAGCTAGCAAGCTATTTGCGCCCCCAGTAGGATTCGAACCTACGCTCCCGCCTCCGGAGGGCGGTGCTCTATCCCCTGAGCTATGGGGGCAATGCGTTTCAAGCCTAACAGCGTGGCCTCAAACGGGGCTTTCTCGGTAAGATTTAAGTTATTGAAGCAATAAATTCTTGCTGATTGTTTTGAAGTCTTTTATCTATCCCGTGCGAGGCAAATCTTGAATCCAGCAGAACTAGCTGCAGCCATTGGCCGCATCTTGGAAAAGATGCAGTCTGCTGGCACGCTTCCAAGCGGGCAACTACCTGCTGAGATTGTTGTTGAAAGACCAAGAAACAGAGAGCACGGCGATTGGGCCACCAACGCTGCTATGCAGCTAGCCCCAGTATTTGGGCTAACCCCTCGGGCTTTGGCCGAGCTCATAGCCCCTGAGATTCAGGCCCTAGAAGAAGTATCCAAGGTGGATATTGCAGGTCCTGGCTTTATAAACATCAGCTTGAATCTGGCAAGCGCTGGAGCGCTTGCAAAAACCATCGTTGAAGCAGGCTCTGGCTACGGCGAGGGAGCAACTCTAAAGGGTCTAAAGATGAACCTCGAGTTCGTCTCCGCGAATCCAACCGGACCGATACACATGGGTGGAACTAGGTGGGCTGCCGCCGGTGATTCCCTGGCTCGGTTGCTCGAGTTTCAGGGTGCGGATGTCACGCGCGAGTATTACTTCAATGATCACGGTGAGCAGGTTGATCGCTTCGCCAGATCTCTAATCGCTCGCGCCAAGAAACTGCCAGCACCAGAAGATGGCTATGGCGGAGACTATATAGAAGAGATAGCCAATCAAGTAATTGCCAAAAGCAGCAAGGATATTCTTGCGTTGCCAGATGATCAAGCCCAGGAAGAGTTTCGCTCGGTAGGTGTGGAGCTGATGTTTGAGCAAATCAAGCAATCACTTCATGAATTTGGTGTTGATTTCGATGTCTTCTTCCACGAGAACTCACTTCACGAATCAGATGCGGTGGCGAAGGCCATAAAGCGGCTGCGTGAATTAGGGCACGTGTTTGATGAAGATGGTGCCGTTTGGCTACGTTCTACTGAATTTGGTGACGATCGCGATCGTGTAATTATCAAATCTGACGGCAACGCCGCATACATCGCAGGTGACTTGGCGTATTACCTAGATAAGCGCGAGCGTGGTTTTGAGCGTTGCATCATCATGCTCGGAGCTGACCACCACGGTTACGTGCAGCGCATGATGGCGATGTGCTCGGCATTTGGTGACGAGCCGGGTGTGAATCTTGAGATTCTAATTGGTCAAATGGTGAATTTGATGCGAGATGGCGAACCGGTGCGGATGTCTAAGCGCGCTGGAACCGTGGTGACCATGGAAGACCTCGTTGAAGCAGTTGGGGTGGATGCGGCTAGGTATGCGCTCGCAAGATCGTCTTCTAACTCGCAGCTGGATATTGACTTGGCGCAGTTATCGAAAAAGACCAACGACAATCCGGTTTTCTATGTTCAGTATGCCCATGCCAGAACGCAGCAGGTTGCGGTAAACGCAAAGAGCATGCAAGTTGATCACTCAATTTTTGAGCCAAGCTTGCTTGATCATGCGACAGAGACAGAACTCCTTGCCAAGCTAAGCGAGTTTCCAAGGCTTGCAGCTCAGGCGGCGCAGTTTAGGGAGCCACACCGTATCGCGAGGTATATAGAAGAGGTAGCCGGTAGCTACCACCGCTGGTATGACAACTGTCGCGTTATCCCTCAATCAGGCAACCCAGTTGAGCCAATTCACCGCACCAGGCTCTGGCTCAACGACGCTGCTGGAATTGTGTTGCGAAATGGCCTCGGACTGCTGGGTGTTTCTGCCCCGGAGAGGATGTAGCTATGGAGAAGACTGCATCTGAATTGGCACCTAGCTGGCTGTTTATCCCAAAAGACGTTAATGAAATCAGCAAGAATATCTGGCCGGCAAGCTTTGTAAGAGAAGCTTCCGGGGATATTCAAGTCGGGGGAGTATCAGTAGGTCAGCTGATTGCCAAGTATGGGTCACCACTGATGGTTATTGACCAAGCAGACTTTATCTCGCGTGCTCAAGTTGTGAAGAAAGCTTTTGATTCCGAAGCTTCCAAGATTCGAACAAGCGCAAAAGTTTATTACGCTAGCAAATCACTATCGACAACCGAGGTAGTTAAGTGGGTTGCGGCAAATGGTTTAAACATGGATGTTTGCTCCGCAGGCGAGCTCGCGCTTGCACTGGCCGGGGGGATTGAACCTAGTCGAATCGGCTTGCACGGAAACAACAAATCTGAGTACGAGATTGATAAGGCTGTCACAGCTGGAGTTGGGGCAATTGTCATCGACTCAGAGATTGAGATCGAAAGAATCGCATCGATTGCGAGTGCTCAAAAAAAGATTCAGAACGTCCGTATCAGAGTTAATTCAGGCGTTCACGCGTTCACTCACGAGTATCTTGCAACTTCGAGAGAAGATCAAAAGTTTGGAATCGCAATTTCTGATGTGCCGGAACTGGTAGCCAAGATCAGATCTCATTCAAACTTGAACTTTCTTGGGCTGCATTCGCACATCGGCTCCCAGATCTTTAGCGTCGAGGGTTTCATCGAGTCGGTAAAGAGATTACTGCCGCTACATAAGCTTTTGCTAGAAGAGGGTAGCGTTCCTGAGCTAAATCTTGGTGGTGGCTTTGGAATTAATTACACAGCTGCAGACCAAGCGCCCGACGTTTCGTTTTTTGCATCCAAGATTTGCTCCGAGGTTGAAAATCAGTGCAGGGAGCTTGGTATTGAAATACCAGTTCTTTGTTTTGAGCCAGGCCGAATAATTTCGGGCCCAGCGGGAGTGACAATTTATACCGTCGGAACCATCAAAGATGTCCAGGTCTCCAGCGAGGATTCCAAGGAATCAAGAAAGTACGTCAGCATCGACGGGGGTATGAGCGATAACCCAAGACCTAGTCTTTACAGCGCCGATTACAGCGCATTGCTAGTTTCTCGGTCTTCTGCTGCGGCGCCGGTTGTGTCTCGCGTTGTGGGCAAGCATTGCGAAAGTGGCGACATTGTGGTCAAAGATTGCTACCTTCCCTCAGACATCGGCCCTGACGACTTGCTGGCTGTTGCGGCAACCGGTGCCTATTGTCACTCGCTAGCAAGTAATTACAACTATCTACCTAGGCCCGCCATGGTTGCTGTTCTAGAAGGAAAAGTAAAAGTTTTGATGAATGCCGAGACCGAATCGGACATGCTTTCTAGAGACCCCGGGTATCAAGCCCTATAGACAGGGTAGTTTTGTAGTTGGTTAGGAATACACAGTGAGCGAATACCGCCCCCTACGCGTTGCCTTACTCGGTGCCGGATCTGTCGGTGCCGAGGTCGCCAGGCTATTGCTGGAGCAGAAGGAAGAGCTCAAGTCCCGCGTTGGAGCCGAGCTCGAGCTGGTTGGAGTTGCGGTGCGCGACCTAACTACCAAGCGTGAGGGATTTCCAAAAGAGCTATTGACCACAGATGTTGAGAGCTTAATTCTCGGTGCTGACATAGTTATTGAAGTAATGGGTGGCATAGAGCCAGCTAAGGAATACATTTTGCTTGCACTTAATTCTGGTGCTGATGTTGTTACGGCCAACAAGTCCTTGTTGGCTTCACACGGAACTGAATTGTTCAACGTTGCTGAGCAAGTTGGCGCACAGCTTTACTTCGAGGCCGCAGTTGCCGGGGCTATTCCAATTATTCGCCCGCTTAGAGAATCTCTTGGCGGTGACCGCGTAAAGCGCATTATGGGAATTGTTAACGGTTCCACAAACTACATTCTTGACCGGATGGACAAAAGTGGCATCTCTTTGGAAGAGGCTATGGCTGAAGCTACGAAGCTTGGCTATTTAGAAGCAGACCCTTCTTTGGACGTTGAAGGTTTCGACGCGGCACAGAAGGCTGCCATTTTGGCAACCCTCGCATTCCACACCGAAGTTCCTCTAGATAAGGTCTATCGAGAAGGAATCACTTCAATAACCGTTGCACAGATGAAAGCCGCTCAGCGAGATGGCTATGTCATCAAGCTATTGGCAATTTGCGAATTTTTGGAAGCCGATTCATCGGGACCGGAGGGCATTTCTGTTCGGGTTTATCCCGCGCTAGTTCCAAGGTCACACCCTCTGGCTGCAGTTAATGGCGCTTACAACGCAGTTTTTGTTGAAGCAGAGGCAGCAGGAAGTTTAATGTTTTACGGCTCTGGTGCCGGTGGAACTCAAACTGCCTCAGCTGTTTTGGGAGATGTAGTTTCTGCAGCCAAGCGCCACGTGGCAGGTGGCCCAGGTCTTTCTAACTCGTCTCACGCAAAGCTAGAAATCCTTCCAATCAGCAGAATTCAAACTCGCTACTCGGTCCAGCTCGAGGTTTCCGACCAGCCAGGCGTGCTAGCAAAAATTGCCACAACTTTCTCCAAGCACGGCGTTTCAATCGAGGCCGTCGAGCAGTCAGTTCTTTCCGGTAAGGACGTGGTTGCCTATCTTGAGATTGGAACCCACTTGGCTAGTGACGCAGCCCTTGCTGCTGTTGTTGAGGATTTGAAGGCTAGCGATGCGGTTCAGAAAGTCGCGTCTGTGATTCGAATGGAAGGCTTGTAATGGCACACCAGTGGCGCGGAGTGATTCGGGAGTACTTTGATCGATTAGATGTCGATAGCAGTACTCCGATTATCACGCTTGGTGAAGGTGGCACACCTCTTATCGAGTCCCCAGCTCTAGCAAAACTTGTTGGAGCTGGCCAGGTGTATTTGAAGTATGAGGGTATGAACCCAACCGGTTCATTCAAGGACCGAGGAATGACCATGGCGGTTTCCAAGGCTGTTGGGGAAGGTGCCAAGGCAGTTATTTGTGCATCAACAGGAAACACCTCTGCCTCCGCTGCGGCCTATGCGGCAGCAGCCGGAATCACTTCGGTTGTTTTAGTTCCACAGGGCAAGATTTCTCTTGGAAAGCTAAGCCAGGCGGTAGCACACAAGGCGAAGATTTTGCAGGTGCAAGGAAACTTTGACGACTGCTTAACTTTGGCTCGTGACTTGTCGGCTAACTATCCGGTTCATTTGGTCAACTCAGTAAACCCGGATCGAATTGAGGGTCAAAAAACTGGAGCCTTTGAGGTTTTTGACTCACTGGGTAGAGCACCTGATTACCACGTGTTACCAGTTGGCAACGCGGGTAACTACTCTGCTTACTTCAAGGGTTATCTGGAAGATTTCAACGAGGGCCGCATCAAGGTTGTTCCAAAGATGTATGGCTACCAGGCCGAAGGGTCTGCTCCTTTTGTTCATGGTGGACCAGTCAAAAACCCCGACACAATTGCAACCGCAATCCGGATTGGGAATCCTGCCTCTTGGGATCTTGCCCAGAGTGCGATGGAGTGTTCGATGGGTAAGTTTGGCGCAGTTTCAGATGCTGAGATTTTGTGGATGCACAGATTCCTATCCCAAGAGGCAGGCGTATTTGTTGAGCCATCTTCGGCTACTGGTGCAGCTGGTATTTACAAAGCCTCCCAACAGGGAGAAAGTTTTGCTGGAGCATTGATTGTGGTTACCGTGACTGGTCACGGTCTAAAAGATCCGATGTGGGCTCTAAAAGACGAAGCCGGAAACGAGATCTCTCCAGAAGCCGTATCAGCCAATGCTGCTGAAGTTGCTGAGCGTTTGGGGTTGGCGCGAAAATGACTAATTTAGAAGGAAGAACCGTATCGGTTCGGGTGCCAACTACCTCGGCCAACCTGGGCCCAGGCTTTGACACCCTCGGTATCGCCCTTGCTTTCTATGACGATTTGGAAGTTACCGCAACTAAGCCAGGAAGCATTTCAATTGAGGTGCACGGCGAAGGCGAAGGCGAAGTTCCACTCGACGCCTCACATCTGGTAGTTCGGGCGATCCTGGAGACATTCCAGCGCGCTGGCCAGGCCGCGCCCGGTTTGGCCCTGAAGGCAACAAACCGCATCCCGCACGGCCGCGGAATGGGTTCATCCGGAGCTGCAGTTGTTTCTGGAATCATGGCAGCCAAGGGCCTGCTGGATGGGGTCGCAACCATTAGCGACAAGACCATGCTGGATATCGCAACGGAGTTTGAGCATCATCCAGACAACGTCGCACCAGCACTTTTTGGCGGATTGAGTATCGCTTGGGAAGACGAGAACGGACCACACACCAAGAAGCTCTCAGTTCATCGTGGTGTCTCACCGTTGGTTTTGGTTTCTTCCACGAAGATGTCCACTGCATTGGCCAGATCTTTGCAACCAGAGTCAGTTCCTCACGCCGATGCTGTTTTCAATGTTTCGCGCTCAGCGCTGCTGGTTGCTGCCATGGTTCAATCGCCAGAGCTTCTTTTTGCAGCAACTGAAGACAGGCTTCACCAAAAATATCGAGCCACTGCGATGCCAGAAACAGAAGGGCTTATCAGGACTTTACGTGCTGAGGGCCACGCGGCGGTAGTTTCGGGGGCAGGACCTTCTGTCTTGGTGCTAGCTAGTGACCCGGCCCAGAGACTGCGGGCTAAGGAATTAGCCGAAAAGACCCATCCACAATGGCTACCGCTGTTGTTGGCTGTTGACAATAAAGGTGCTACCATAGCAATACACCAAAAGTAATTGGACCCTCTTAGGGTAAATCGCTAGGTGAAATCCCCGCAGAAAATACTGCAATAAAACGCAATCAAATCGCGTTTGAGGTAAATCGAGTTAGCAACCGATTACCTAATCACTCAAGAAAGAGCAATCAATAAATGGATGAAATCCAATCAGATAAACCGGAACGCAAATCTCGTCGAGCAGTAGCTGAAGCTTCAGCTCCCGATGCAGAAAGTTCCCCAAGAAAGTCCAAGGCAAAGGCAGACAAGCCAGCCGATGGCAACCAAGACTCAGGCGAGTCAAGATCCAATAAGGACTCTTCCGCCTCGAGCGATACCCCAAGCCAAGAATCAAGTTCCGACTCTGGTGATCGCAGAAGGAACCGCGACTTCGACGACGACCGTCGTGGCGGCGGCCGCAACTCCAGAAACCGCAACCGCTACCGCGATCGTGATCGCGGAAGGCGCGGCGGAAACAACGACCGCGAAGAAGCAGAACCAGAGATTTCCCCAGATGACGTTCTAATCAGCGTTGCTGGAATCCTAGATGTTTTGGACAACTACGCATTCGTTAGAACCAGTGGTTACCTTCCAGGTCCAAACGACGTTTACGTGTCGTTGGGTCAAGTCAAGAAGTATGGACTTCGTAAAGGTGACGCTGTTGTTGGAGCGATTCGCCAGCCTCGCGAAGGCGAAGGCCAGGGTCGTCAGAAGTTCAACGCCCTAGTTCGTATTGACTCCGTCAACGGTCTGGACCAGGCTGCTTCGGCAGACCGAGTTGAATTCGGGAAGCTAACACCGCTTTACCCACAGACCAGACTGCGTCTTGAGACCGAAGCCAACAAGCTTTCGACTCGAATCATTGATCTTGTTGCCCCAATTGGTAAGGGACAGCGTGGACTGATTGTTTCTCCTCCGAAAGCTGGAAAGACATTGGTTCTTCAGGCCATCGCTAACGCGATCGCAACTAACAACCCAGAGGTTCACCTAATGGTTGTTTTGGTTGATGAGAGACCGGAAGAAGTTACCGACATGCAGCGCACAGTCAAGGGCGAGGTTATTGCCTCCACCTTCGACCGCCCTGCGGAAGATCACACCACTGTTGCCGAGCTTGCTATTGAGCGCGCCAAGAGATTGGTTGAGCTAGGTCACGATGTTGTAGTTTTGCTTGATTCGATTACTCGTTTGGGTCGCGCTTACAACCTAAGTGCTCCAGCATCCGGTCGAATTCTTTCCGGTGGTGTTGACTCGTCAGCGCTTTACCCACCGAAGCGTTTCTTTGGTGCTGCCAGAAACATTGAAGATGGCGGTTCTCTAACCATCCTTGCAACAGCACTTGTTGAAACCGGATCCAAGATGGACGAGGTTATCTTCGAAGAGTTCAAGGGAACTGGAAATATGGAGCTTCGCTTATCTCGTGCACTTGCTGACAAGCGAATTTTCCCAGCCGTAGATCTAAACGCTTCTGGAACCAGACGCGAAGAGATGCTGATGAACCCAGACGAAACCAAGATCATCTGGAAGCTTCGTCGTGCACTTGCCGGTCTAGAGCAGCAGCAGGCACTTGAGCTTGTGTTGAACAGATTGAAGGAAACTTCGAGCAACGTGGAGTTTTTGATGCAGGTTCAAAAGTCCATGCCAGTTCCAACAGGTTCTGACGGAGAATAATGCTCGATTCAGTCCAGCCCCTGCTGGCTGAGCATGCCTCGCTGCAGGAACAGTTATCAGATGCGTCTGTGCATCAGAATCCTGCCTTGGCGAAAAAACTCAACCGTCGGTACGCCGTTGTGAGTGCGATTGTTAGCGCCTACAACCAGGTCATTTCTCTAACCGAAGACTTGGTTGCTACCAAGGATCTAGCCAAGGAAGACGATGCCTTTGCGGCTGAGCTCCCGGCAATTGAGGCCAAGGTCACCGAGGCTAACGAGAAGCTGCGTCGATTGCTTATTCCGCGCGACCCAGACGATGGTCGCGATGTGATTATGGAAATCAAAGCGGGTGAAGGTGGTGCCGAATCGGCGCTATTTGCTGCAGATCTTCTTCGCATGTATATCCAGTACTCCAACTCAAAGGGTTGGAAGACCGAGGTATTAGACAAGAACGAGTCAGATCTTGGCGGCTACAAAGATGTGCAGATCGCCATCAAGGGCAATTCAAACGACCCTGCTGAGGGAGTTTGGGCACACCTGAAATACGAAGGTGGCGTGCACAGAGTGCAGCGCGTTCCGGTTACCGAAACCCAAGGCAGAATTCACACTTCGGCAGCTGGAGTTCTGGTCTTTCCTGAAGTTGATGAGCCAGAAGAAGTCGAGATCAGCCAGAACGAAATACGTGTAGATGTATTCCGCTCCTCAGGTCCTGGTGGACAATCGGTTAACACTACCGACTCTGCTGTTCGAATCACCCACATTCCAACCGGAATCGTTGTTTCGATGCAGAACGAAAAATCCCAGCTACAAAACCGTGAAGCCGCTATGCGCGTTTTGCGAGCCAGAATTCTAGCCGCACAGCAAGAGGCAATCGACGCCGAACAATCCGCGGCTAGGAAATCTCAGGTGCGAACCGTTGACCGATCCGAACGAATTAGAACTTACAACTTCCCGGAAAACCGAATTGCCGATCACAGAACCGGCTACAAATCTTACAATCTCGATCAAGTTATGGATGGCGCGTTGGAGCCAGTTGTTCGCTCGGCGATTCAAACCGATGAAGAAGCCAGGCTGGCAGCGCTAGGCGATAAGTAATTGTTGGTTTCGGGCCTTCTATCCGAATCTTCCAGCAAGCTCAAAGAAGCTGGAGTAATTTCAGCGACAGTTGATGCAGAACTGATTGCTTGTTACTGCCTCGGTGTTTCACGCTCTGAGCTGTCTCTCATGGTTGCAACAAACCAAGAATTTCCCCAAGGGTCACTGGATAAGTTCCAGTTGGCACTTGCCAGACGTGTTGCCAGGCAGCCGCTGCAGCACATCACAGGCACTGCGCCCTTTAGACACCTAGAGCTCAAAGTGGGGCCTGGGGTTTTCACCCCGCGTCCAGAAACCGAGCAGGTGGTTGGCTTCGCGATGGAGAAAATCGCAAATTTTCAAAGCCCGCTTATTGTTGATCTTTGTTCTGGAAGTGGTGCAATAGCAATTAGCTTGTCTACTGAAGTATCGGGATCAGAAGTGTTTGCAGTTGAAAAATCAAAAGACGCCTTTGGATACTTGCTGCAAAACGCAGCAAGCAATGGTCTTTCCAAAGACAACTTGCGAAACGAAGATCTGCAGAATTCACTAACTGAGTTAGACGGACAGGTTGATTTGGTAATTTCGAATCCTCCCTACATTCCAAACGATGCAACTCCTATTGACTTAGAAGTCCAGCTTCATGAACCGAGCATGTCATTATATGGAGGGGTTGATGGACTAGATGTAATACGACAGATATCAATTCGCGCCAAGAAGTTATTGAAATCTGGGGGTTTGCTGGTGTTAGAGCACGCAGACAGCCAGTCAAGTGCCATCGGTAAACTATTATTGGCTGGGGGCTGGTTAGAAATTGAAGCCAGAGCTGACCTAGCAGGCAAAGAGCGCATGATTTCAGCAGTAAACGCCTAGTAAGGCTCAAGAAGGAGGTCACGATGGAGCGAATCTACGACTGTTCCCTAGACACTGACCTTCTTACTGGGATGAGATTGGCCAAAGTTGCAATCGGTCACAAAGATTTGGTTGTATTGCCAACCGACACTGTTTACGGCTTGGCTTGCGATGCTTTTTCCCAAGAGGGTGTGAAGAAACTTCTTGCAGCAAAAGGTCGCGACAGGCAATCACCGCCACCTGTTCTTATCGGTAATGTCGCAGCGCTAGATGGACTTGCCCAAGAAATTCCAGCGCTAGCTCACAAGCTTGCAGAAACTTTTTGGCCCGGTGCCCTGACCTTGATTTTGAAGGCACAGCCTTCACTGACCTGGGACCTGGGTGAAACCAAAGGCACCGTCGCACTTCGCATGCCAGATCACAAGATTGCTCTTGCTCTGTTGCAAGAAACCGGACCGTTGGCTGTTTCTAGTGCGAATCTAACTGGCGAACCGGCTGCAATAACTTGTCAGCAAGCCGAAGGCTACCTAGGTTCAAAGGTGAAAGTTTATTTGGATGGTGGTTCTAGCCCGAAGGGTGAGGCGTCTACGATCTTGGACATGACTGACCTTGTTGATGCGGTTGAAGATTCCGGGGAACTAAAAACTACCGGTAAGGCTCGGATTGTTAGAAGAGGGGCTCTTAGCATTGACAAGCTCAAACTAGTTCTCGGGGAGCATCTTGAGGCTTAGCAAGTGAGAGCTTATTTATTCATTATTGCCATCGCGGCAATCGTTACCTTTTCAGCAACCTATTTCACAATCCGGATGAGTCGTAAGCATCTAGTGATGCCAGAAATTAGAGATCGAGACACTCACACCACTCCGACTCCTCGCATTGGTGGCTTGGCCATGCTTGCGGGAATGTTTGCCGCTTTACTGGTTGCAGGATCACTTAATTGGTTTGACTCTGTTTTCAGCGAACCACAAAGAATACTTGCAATTGTTTCTGCCGCAACAGTGATTGTAATCGTCGGAGTTTTGGATGACTTCTTTGATCTGGACTGGACTATCAAGCTTGCAGGGCAAGTGTTAGCAGCTGGAATCCTTGCTTGGCAGGGGGTCCAGATTGTTTCTTTGCCAATCGGCGGACTGGTTATTGGTAGCTATGCGGTCTCGATGATAATCACTATCTTTTTGACTGTTTTGATCATGAATGCCGTGAACTTTATTGATGGGCTAGATGGTCTGGTTGCTGGGGTAGTGCTTATTGGAACCAGCGCTTTTTTCCTTTATACCTATCTAGTTACCCAGCAAACCTCACCAACCAACTACTTCAATTTGGCTTCTCTAATATCAGCAATCGTGGTTGGAATGGCACTGGGGTTTCTTCCATTCAACTGGCACAAAGCCAAGATTTTCATGGGCGATAGCGGATCGATGCTGCTTGGTCTATTGATGGCAACAGCCGCGTTGGCGGTCACGGGGCAAATTGACCCTGCGGCGGTATCCAGCCGGGTGTTGGCTCCAGCTTTCTTGCCAATTGTCTTGCCGCTTGCGATTTTGCTGCTTCCGCTTCTTGATTTGCTACTTGCAGTGATTCGCAGAGTCAGAGCCGGAAAGTCACCTTTCAAGGCAGACAAGAGTCATATCCACCACAAACTTCAAGACCTAGGTCACGGCCATGTTGGCTCCGTTCTGGTCTTCTATTTTTGGACGGCCATTATCTCCTTCGGTGGTTTGTCGCTGATGTTTATTCCGACGCAGCTTGCACTTTTGATTGCTGTCCTGGTCGCAATCCCAGTCACTATTTATACCGTTTGGCCGGTACTAAACGCCCTTAGAAAGAGAGCACCCAAATGACAACTACTTCCTCCGCCGACCAGCTATTCATAAAGGTCTTGGCTCAGGGTTCACTTTTGATCGGGCTAATCGCCACGGTGGGCTCAGTGGTTGGATACTTTGTTGATTCCCAGAAGGGTGTGCCCAGTGCACTTATTGGAGCATCGCTGGCGCTTGTATTTACCAGCCTTACCTTAGCTAGCGTCTTGATTGGCAGAAGGTTATCTCTGGCTGGGTTCTTCGGAGCGGTTATGGGAGGCTGGCTGGTGAAGCTAATTGGCTTTGCGTTTGCGGTTGGCTTCTTGGCGAGGGCCGAATTCATAAATGGCCCGGTGCTGTTTTTTACCCTGGTGGCAGCCATCCTCGGATCGCTGGCAATTGACTCTATTGCCGTGCTCTCAGCCCGTATTCCCGTGGTCGAGGGCTAGTTTTTTTCTTGCTAGAATTTTGATAAATGGCTCGGTGTTCGACGCTGAGACACTGTAAATCGCCGTGACTTCGTTCACCCCGAAACAGGAGACCACCCTGCTAGATAACGCTCTGAGCCTGATTATCAAGGCTTCGGTCACCGACGACTCGGGCAATTACAAGGGACCCTCCATCATGGAGTTCTACCCGGAGATTTTGTTCTTTGAGGGCACTCCATTTGCTATAAACCGAATCATTTTGGTGCGACTACTAGTTGTTTTGCTTCTAATCGTCCTGTTTTCTCTTTGGGTTAGACAGTTCGACAAGGCGACAAAAAACCAGGTATTTGTTCCAACCAAGTTCCAGCTCATGGGTGAAATTTCCCTGAACTTTGTTAGAACCAGCATTGCTCACGGCCAGCTCGGAAAAGTTGATGGCGACAGGTTCTTACCTCTTCTGACCACAGTTTTCTTCACGGTTCTGGGGCTGAACATCACCGGAATTATCCCAGGGCTCAACATTTCTTCCAATGCACTGATTGGTTACCCGATCGTGTTAGCAGTAGCTGCATATGTGACTTTTATCTATGCGGGAGTCAAAAAGCACGGAATCGGCTACTTCAAGAGTGCGGTGGCTCCAGCGGGTGTCCCACCAGCTTTGTACGTGATGGTTGTGCCAATCGAGATCCTTTCGACCTTCATTCTTCGCCCAGTTACACTGGCACTTCGACTAACCATGAACATGCTCGCGGGGCACCTTTTGTTGGTGCTTTGCTTCAGCGCAACTCAGTTCTTTGTTTTCTACGCCGATGGCCTGTTTGGCTTCTTCGGGGTAGGAACGTTCGTATTTGGATTCGCCTTTACTCTTTTTGAGATTTTGGTGAGTTTCTTACAGGCTTATGTGTTCACCCTGCTAACAACTGTTTACATTCAGTTGGCACTGGCGGATGAGCACTAAAGGATCTGACAACCGTCAGGGATAAACCACGGAAGGGAAAAACAAGTGGACATCACAAACATCGCCGAGCTATCCGGCAACATTGCAGTAGTTGGCTACGGCCTCGCAGCGATTGGCCCAGGCATCGGTGTAGGTCTAGTTGTATCTAAGACCATCGAAGCAACCGCACGCCAGCCAGAACTAGCGTCAAAACTACAGGTCACAATGTGGCTGGGTATTGCATTTACCGAAGCGCTAGCGCTTATCGGTCTTGCAACTCCATTCATCTTCGCTTAAGCAAAAGTTAAGGACTAAACCATGATTTCAAGGATTATCGTCTTAGCGGCGGAAGAAGAGACTAAAAACCCTCTTCTGCCTGCCGACTACGACATTCTTTGGTCTTCGGTCGTTTTTGCCATCATGCTTACTTTCTTTTGGCTAAGGGTTCTTCCTAGCTTCAAGAAGGTACTCAATGAAAGAACTGAAGCTATCGAAGGACGTTTGGCTGCCGCAGAGAAGGCTCAATCTGAGGCTGCTGCAAAAACCGACGAACTATCGAAGGCTCATGAGAACACTCGCGCTGAAGCCAGCGCAATTCGCGAAGAAGCGCGTGCCGAAGGTGCTGCGATTCTGGCCGAGTTGAAAGAGCAAGCTCAAGCGGAGGCGGCCAGAATCACTCAAACCGCCAAGGCCCAAATCGAGGCAGAGCGTCAAGCTGCCCTGATTAGCTTGCGCTCCGAGGTGGGATCAATGGCAATCGATTTGGCATCCAAGGTTGTAAGCCAGAGCTTGAAAGACAGCGCAACTGCCTCCAAGGTAGTTGACGATTTCTTGAAAGATCTTGAAAATTCCGAAAAGGCAGGCAAGTAAGCATCATGTCGAGCTCTACCAGGCAAGCACTAAAAGCGGCTAAGGATATCCTTACCCCGCTACTAGTGGACGCTGACCTTAGATTCGCGGAAGAGATTTTCGTGATCAGTTCAGCTATGTCTGGATCTAAACAACTGCGCAACATTCTCTCGGACCCTTCCGCTGAGATCACGGGTAAGAAAAAAGCCCTGAGCGCGGTTTTTGGAGCTTCCGTTTCGCCCAAGGCAGTCGAATTGGCGGGAAAGATCGTCGCGCTGCGTTGGTCTAAAGGATCTGACCTGGTCGATGCGATGGAGCAGTTAGCCGTTCACTCGGTTGCTGCCATCGCCGCAAGATCCAAATCTCTTGAGGCCCTTGAAGCTGAGTTGTTCGAATTCCGCAAAGTTGTCGACTCAGACCAGCAGCTACAGATTGCTTTGGCTTCAAGGCAGGCAAGCGATGAGCAAAAACTCACAATGGTGAATGCACTGATTTCAGGCAAGTTTGGCAAGGAAGCTAGCTTGCTGATTCGTTTTGCGGTCATTGGCTCAACCAAGGTTCGACTATCGGTTGTTTTGGAAAAGTTTGGTAAGTTACTTGCCGCTTGCGCTGAGCGCTTGGTGGCAACAGTTACTGTTGCCCAAGCCTTGAGCGATTCCCAAGAAGCAGCTCTCGAGAAGTCACTTTCCAGAGACTACGGAAATGATCTTCGACTCAACATCGAGATAGACCCAGCAATTCTCGGTGGCATCAAGGTTCAAATAGCTGGAGAAGTTATTGACGGTAGCGTTGCTAACCGTCTCAAGCAAGCAAAGATGATGCTGGCTTAGGCCAGCATCTAACCGGGGTTCGCCCCAGAAGTAGAGGAAGCAAATGGCAGATCTAAAAATCAGCCCAGATGAGATTCGCGACGCCCTGAAGGGTTTCGTGAACTCCTACGAAAGCGACAAGGCTTCGCGCAACGAGGTCGGACACGTAATCGATGCCGGTGACGGTATCGCTCACGTTGAAGGACTTCCCTCCGCGATGGCTAATGAGCTTCTAAAGTTTGCTGATGGAACTCTAGGTCTCGCTCTAAACCTTGACGAGCGTGAGATCGGAACCGTTATCCTCGGAAACTTTGAGGGCATCGAAGAAGGTATGGAAGTTCAGCGCACCGGCGAGGTTCTTTCTGTTCCAGTTGGAGACGCTTTCCTAGGTCGAGTAGTTGACCCGCTTGGTAACCCAATTGATGGCTTAGGGGACATCAAGGCAGAAGCACGTCGTGCCCTTGAGCTTCAAGCTCCTGGCGTTATGGCTAGAAAGTCAGTTCACGAGCCACTACAAACTGGAATCAAGGCCATCGACGCCATGATTCCAATCGGTCGCGGACAGCGTCAGCTAATCATTGGTGATCGTCAGACCGGTAAGACAGCAATTGCGATTGACACGATTATCAACCAAAAGGCCAACTGGGCAACCGGAGATCCAACCAAGCAGGTTCGTTGCATCTATGTAGCTATTGGTCAAAAGGGTTCCACTATTGCAGGTATCAAAGCAGCTTTGGAAGAAGCGGGAGCACTGGAGTACACAACCATCGTTGCGTCCCCCGCATCTGACCCAGCTGGTTTCAAGTACCTAGCGCCTTATACAGGCAGCGCCATTGGACAGCACTGGATGTATGGCGGCAAGCACGTACTGATCATCTTTGATGACCTCTCCAAGCAGGCAGAAGCGTACCGAGCAGTGTCCCTTTTGCTTCGTCGTCCACCAGGCCGTGAGGCTTACCCAGGAGATGTTTTCTACCTACACTCTCGCTTGCTAGAAAGATGTGCGAAGCTCAACGACGAATTGGGTGCTGGATCGATGACTGGACTTCCAATCATCGAGACCAAGGCCAACGACGTTTCTGCGTATATTCCAACCAACGTGATCTCGATCACCGACGGTCAGATCTTCTTGCAGTCGGATCTGTTCAACGCCAACCAGCGCCCAGCTATCGATGTTGGTATTTCGGTTTCTCGAGTAGGTGGAGCTGCTCAGGTGAAGGGAATCAAGAAGGTCTCTGGAACCCTGAAGTTGGAGCTTGCTCAGTACCGCTCACTAGAAGCATTCGCGATGTTCGCTTCCGACTTGGACGCAGCATCTCGCCAGCAGCTAGCTCGCGGAGCTAGGTTGATGGAGCTTCTAAAGCAGCCACAGTACTCTCCGTACCCAGTTGAAGACCAGACAGTTTCTATTTGGGCTGGAACTTCAGGCAAGTTGGATGAAGTTCCTGTTGAAGACGTGCTTCGCTTCGAGTCGGAGTTCCTTGACTACCTAAAGCGCAACAGCAAGGTAATTGAGACCATTCGTGAAACCAAGAACCTAGAAGATGACACCATCCGCGAGTTGGACGCCGCAATTGACAAGTTCAAGAAGGGCTTCCAAACCGGCCAGGGTGTTCCACTTTCTTCTTTGGGCAACGAAGCTGTGAATGCTTTGGAAGAAGAAGAAGTAAACCAGGAAAAGATCGTCAAGCAAAAGCGCTAAAGCGTCGTTGCCAATTCGAGACTAGGAAAGGAGAGATATGGGAGCGCAACTCAGGGTTTACCGACAGAAGATTAAGTCGGCACAGACCACAAAGAAGATTACTCGCGCTATGGAGCTAATTTCTGCTTCCCGTATCTACAAGGCGCAGCAGCGCGTTGCTGCCTCGACTCCTTACTCACGAGCGGTTACCAGAGCGGTTTCTGCCGTGGCTACCTACTCGAACATCGATCATCCTCTTACGACTGAGCCAGAGACAATTGATCGCGCAGCGGTAGTTATCTTTACCTCCGACCGCGGTCTTGCTGGAGCCTTTTCCTCGAACGTTCTAAAAGAAGTTGAGCAGCTAGTAACGCTTCTAAAGGGACAGGGCAAAGATGTTGTTTACTACCTGGTTGGAAGAAAGTCCGTAAGCTACTTCAATTTCCGCAGACGACTTTCCCGTCAGCAGTGGGTTGGTGGCACTGACCTTCCGGAGTTTGACACTGCGAAGTCAATTGCAGATGCGCTGTTGGCTGATTTCAACACTGATGCCAAAGACGGGGGAGTAGACGAGATTCACATGGTCTATAACCGCTTCGTATCTATGATTTCCCAGGTTCCAGAGGTTGTGCGCTTACTTCCACTTGAGGTAGTCGAGGGTGTTGAAGAGCCTTCCAAGAGCGAGATCTTCCCGCTTTACGAGTTTGAGCCAGATGTAAACAAGGTGCTTGATGCCTTGCTACCGGTTTACATCGAGAGCAGAATCTTCAACGCAATGCTTCAGTCTTCGGCTTCCGAGCACGCTGCACGTCAGAAGGCCATGAAGTCAGCTACCGATAACGCTGAGAAGCTGATTTTGAACTACACCCGTTTGAGCAACCAGGCACGTCAATCAGAAATTACGCAACAGATTTCCGAAATCGTCGGTGGTGCGGATGCACTGGCCACCGTTGGCGATGAGGACTAAGAGAAAGATAAGAAATGGCTGAGACAAAGACAACCCCACAGGCAGGCACCGGGCGCATCGCTCGAGTAAACGGTCCGGTGGTTGACATCGAGTTCCCACACGATGCCATCCCCGCGATCTACAACGCCCTCACAACAAAGATTGACCTGTTGGGAGAAACCACGACTCTAACTCTTGAGGTGGCTCAGCATCTAGGTGATGACCTCGTTCGCGCCATTGCCTTGAAGCCAACCGATGGCTTGGTTCGCGGTGGCACAGTGTCTGACACCGGAGCGCCAATTTCTGTTCCAGTTGGAGATGTCACCAAGGGACACGTTTTCAACGTAACCGGTGAAGTTCTAAACGCTAAGCCAGGCGAAAAAATTGAGGTCACCGAGCGTTGGCCAATTCACCGCCAGCCGCCAGCTTTCGATCAGCTTGAGTCAAAGACTCAGATGTTCGAAACCGGAATCAAGGTTATTGACCTTCTAACCCCTTATGTATTGGGTGGAAAGATTGGTCTATTCGGTGGTGCCGGTGTTGGTAAGACCGTTTTGATTCAGGAAATGATTTACCGTGTGGCAGAAGACCACGACGGTGTTTCGGTGTTTGCCGGTGTTGGTGAGCGTACCCGCGAAGGTAACGACCTAATCGATGAAATGACTGAGTCGGGTGTTATCGACAAGACCGCGCTCGTGTTCGGTCAGATGGATGAGCCACCAGGCACGCGTTTGCGTGTTGCATTGTCTGCTTTGACAATGGCGGAGTACTTCCGTGACGTGCAGAAGCAGGACGTGTTGCTATTTATTGACAACATCTTCCGCTTCACTCAGGCAGGTTCTGAGGTTTCCACACTGCTAGGTCGTATGCCTTCCGCCGTGGGTTACCAGCCAAACTTGGCCGATGAGATGGGTCTACTACAAGAGCGCATCACCTCTACCCGTGGTCACTCGATTACTTCTCTGCAGGCAATTTACGTTCCTGCCGATGACTACACCGACCCAGCCCCAGCAACCACCTTTGCTCACTTGGATGCAACAACTGAGCTAAGCCGTGAAATTGCTTCCAAGGGTCTTTACCCAGCGGTGGATCCACTTTCTTCAACTTCAAGAATCCTGGACCCTCGTTACATTGCGAAGGATCACTACGAGACTGCCGTTAGGGTCAAGCAGATTCTTCAGAAGAACAAGGAATTGCAGGAAATTATCGCCATCTTGGGTGTTGAGGAGCTTTCCGAAGAAGACAAGGTTGCGGTATCCAGAGCAAGAAGAATTCAGCAGTTCTTGTCTCAGAACACTTACATGGCTACTAAGTTCACCGGTGTTGCAGGTTCTACCGTGCCGCTCAAGGAGACCATCGAAGGATTCTCCAAGATTGCAAACGGTGACTTTGACAACGTTGCGGAGCAGGCGTTCTTCAACGTCGGTGGCCTAGAAGACGTTGAGCGCCAGTGGACCAAGATTCAGAAAGAATCTGGTAACTAACCTTGTCTGAAAAAACTCTGCGGGTTGAGCTAGTTGCTGCCGACAA
Source organism: Rhodoluna sp. (assembly GCF_044232805.1). Lineage (GTDB taxonomy): Bacteria > Actinomycetota > Actinomycetes > Actinomycetales > Microbacteriaceae > Rhodoluna. The sequence goes on along the minus strand of NZ_JBIILG010000002.1, from coordinate 41,892 downwards.
GGCAGTTTGGTCTGGCGAAGCTAAGTTGGTGGTAGCCAAAACAGTTGAAGGCGAAATTGGTTTGATGCCAGGGCATGAACCGATGCTTGCCATCTTGGCTAACGGTGAGGTTAGAGTTACCAAACCTGAGGGTGAAGTGCTCGTTGTTACCGCAGATGATGGATTCTTGTCAGTCGAGCATGACGTGGTAACTGTTGTTGCCAGAAATGCTTCGCTGGCTTAATCCTGCTCAGGGCGGGTGCTTGCAGGACGCTCGCGTCTGTTTGAAGCCGGAATCCACTTCACATCGCCACCGTGCTTGATGTTGGCAAAACGTGCCAAGACAAACAACAGATCACTCAGACGGTTTAGATACTTGGCAGCCAAAACGCTTACGCCGCCGTTATTCTGACCCTTTTTTGCAGGGTCTGTTCCATACTTTTCGATTGCGTGCCAGGTGGCGCGCTCGGCTCTGCGAACAACGGTCCTTGCTAAGTGGAGACCTGCAGCAACTCCGGATCCTCCAGGAAGAATAAAGCTGTCTAGCTTTTCAAGCTGCTTGTTGTATTTGTCGATTGCTTCTTCTAGAGCATCAATCCAAATAGCGTCTACTCGTAATGGCTCATACTCGTAGTGTTCGTTGAGGGGGTTCGAAAGGTCTGCGCCCAAATCGAATAGATCATTTTGTATTTGCGACAGCAGAGCCAAAGTTTCGGCGTCGAACTCGCCATGGGCTAGTGCAACAGCAACTCCGATTGCGGAGTTGGCTTCATCAACGTCGGCGTAGGCCTCGATACGAGGATCTGTTTTGCGAGTTCTAGAAAAGTCGCTGAGACCAGTAAGACCTTCATCGCCTGTGCGGGTATAGATTTTTGTAAGTTTGACCATGGTCTAAGTCTAGGCTTATGGAATGATCTTTTTGCTCCCACCGTCTGAAACCAAGGAGCCTGGTGGCAAAAAGAAGGCCAAGGTTCTGAGCCACAAAGAACTAAACAAAACTCGTAAATTGCTTCAGTTGGCTTTGATTGAAATCTGCAAGAGCCCAACGATTGCGGCTAAGGCCCTAAAGCTTGGACCAAAGCAACTGGGGGAGATTGCCGTCAACCTGGATCTAGCTAACCCGAAGTGTTTACCAGCCCTTGATCGATACACCGGCACCTTGTATGACGCTCTCAAAGAAGGCGGCGTCACCTCAGGTATGCGAACTAGAGCCAGTAAGGCCTTGTTTATCCAGTCTTCGCTTTTTGGTTTAATTTCGGCCGGGGATGAGATCCCAAACTATCGCCTTTCTGCCGGCTCAAAACTTCCTGGGATGAATCTGAAATCGCTTTGGCAGGAAGCTCACGAAGCGTTGTGGTCGAAGTTTTCAAAAGAGATGGTGATCGACATGAGATCCAATTCATATGCTGAATTAGCGCCTCTTCCAGGCCATCTTGTCTACTACACACTCGATGTAGTTCTTGAAGACAAAAAGGGCAAACGAACCAGGCTAAATCATTTCAATAAGCAGGCAAAGGGTCAGTTTCTAAGATCCGCACTAACAGTTGGCCCAGCACCAAAAACCATTGCCGATCTAAAGACCATTGCGAAGCTAGCCGATCTGAAAATAGAAGTTTCGGGTAAGAAGCTTTTGCTAATTTCCTACGGATGAGTCTTCTGCAGGAAGAGGCTCTATTTCAAAGATGTCGGGGTCAGGAAGAGCAATAATTCCCTCAATCAATGAAATTACTGTGCTCCACCATCCCTCATCGTTAAACATGATCCATCCTGGTACTAGCCAAACATCCCCGGCAGCATCCCAAATTCCCAAGAGAGCCGACTCTGCCCTAACAATTGTCAAAGTGACAACCTGGGGCTCAACAGGGGCTGGCTCAGTTTCGGTAGGTTCAGGCACCGCTGACGCGGTCTCTGATGGACTAGGTTCAATCGGTTCGGCTGTCACTTCGGTTTCTGATACCTCTGGGTCAACAAGTGGTTCATTGCGAACGCTCATGTCACTATAAATTGCCGGGTATTTTTCATACAAATAGCTAGGTGGAGATCCATACCAGATCCACTGATCGAGTCGATCGATAGCTTGGACAGGGGAAATGGTGTTGTAGGTGCCAACTGCTTGAGCAACTACCGAGTGACCTTGCGCGTAGCTAATCTCGCCATCTGACCCCCAGCCGATGTACCATTCGATACTTGTCGGCTGATTATCTACAACCATGGCGGCGGTCACGGAACCGCCCCATTCCGACCAGTCAACTCGTAAGTCAGATTCGGTCACAGCTAGGCCAGTTGCGTTGAATACCTCCAGAGCTTTTGCTATGGCTTCAGACTTGCTTGGGAGTAGTTCTGGGGTTGGAACCGGGTCAATCCACTCCTCACAAAACCCTTCGGCGTCGATTGATCTGCAATCAGTCGAAATTGAAGAGTCAGAAGGATTGGAATAGTACCAAGATGCTGTCCCGCTCCACCAAACCGAGACGATTGGGCTCACACTGTCAATTCCCCAAGGATCATCGGATTCACCAAAAAAGTAACCAGGATTTGCTTCACTGAAGTCAGGGAACTTCTTAAAGCTGCCCTGAACTTCAAACAATCTTGCTATCTTCTGGAGCACGGATTCTGGAGTTCCGGTCCGCACTAGCTTATAGATCTGGCCAGATCCACCCTCGTTTGACAGATTAGATCCAGCCACATACTCGTAGCTAAAAAAGGGCATAGACATCATTTTGTCTGCTGATGCTTCAGACGAGGGGGATCCATTTGAAGGATTTTGGTAGGAAGCAGCTAATTGGATAAGTGGAGTTTGGACTGGGTTGACTACTACGGCCACTGCCAGGATTGCCGCTGTGCCAGAAACTAATCCACCCAAAGCGAAACCTCTAGCTCTGGCTGATAGAAGTTCAAATCTTTGGGTAAGGCCAAGTCTTAGTTTGGACTTTGAGGCGGCTGCCAAGATTTCAGCTGATAGCGGCTCAGTTTTGGCTTTGTTTGCGGGGTCTGCCTTACGCAGACGGGCGTCTAGTTCATCTGGAGTATTCATATATAGGTTATGTAGACAGGTTGGCGATTATGTCTGGGTTTTTTAGGAAATCAGCCCTCTAAGTTTGGCCTTAGCCTTGCTCAACCTAAGCGCGAAGGCATTAGTCGAGATTTCCAACACCCTGGCCGAGTCATCATTGTCTAGACCTTCAAAGCTACTTAGGGATATAACCTGGCGCTCTGCTGGGGTCAGCTTTGCCCAAGCTTCTGAAAGACTAAGGTCGCTTAGAGCGATGTCCTCAGCCGAAGGGGCAGAGTCCCGTGGCCGGAATAAGACCAAGAAGTTTTCTTTAGCCTTCTGAGTTCTTCGGTGATTTGCGACCACAAATCCAGCGATTCTATATAGCCAGGGGAGCTCAAAGCCCTTGGGTGCCTCAGATCTTTTCGTCCAAGCGATTTCAAAAATTCTTGAGGCTATGTCCTCAACATCCGGAGGACTCACGCGCCTAGCTAGGTATTTCGATATTTGTGGCAGAAGCTGCCGATAGATTGTTGTAAATTCTTCTGGGCTCACAGCTGTAATCCTACTGGCAAAGTTCGTTTCTCCTGAAACAACCGGGTGCATGGTCATTCACCATGCCAATTGACTGCATCATCGCATACATGGTGGTAGGGCCAACGAATGAAAAACCAAGACTTCGCAGTGTTTTACTCAGCGCGATTGACTCCGGGGTAGTTGCCTTGAACTCGAAGCCAGAAGTCGGACCCATGGCGCGCTTGGGTGCGTGAGACCAAATCAATGGACTAAGCGGCTGACCCAGATCCAAGATCAGGCGGGCGTTATTGATAGTGGCATTAATTTTTGCCCTATTTCGGATAATGTCTTCGTTCTGCATTAGCCGCTCGATATCCTTTTCGGTCATCTTGGCAACCTTGCGGATGTTGAAGTTATGAAATGCCTTTCTAAAGCCTTGCCTACGCTTCAAGATAGTTATCCAGGAAAGGCCTGCCTGAAACGCCTCAAGAGCTAGTTGCTCAAAGAGCTCATTTTCTCCCTCTAGCTTTACGCCCCACTCGGTGTCGTGATAGTCGATGTATATCTGATCTTGCTTGGGCCAGCGGCAGCGCTTCTGTCCATCCGAATACTCAGTTACAAATTCACTCATAATCGATGCCTTCGTGATCCAGCAGCAGCTTTTTGGTTTTGATTCCCTGGCCACCGGAGTAACCAGTTAGCGAGCCATTGGACCCAAGAACCCGGTGGCAGCCAACCAAAAGGGGAGTTGGATTAGCGCCCACCGCGGCCCCAACCGCTCTGGCTGCTTGGGGCTTTCCAAGAGCAGCTGCAATTTCGCCGTAGGAAATAGTTTTGCCAAAAGGAACCTTGGCTATAGCCTTCCAAACCGCCAGCTGAAATGGTGTGCCAGAGACTTTGAGAGGAAGACTAAATTTTGTAATTACACCCTCGAGGTAGAGCGCTAACTGTGTGCCCGCATCGTCTAGAACTTTAGAGGAACCTAAAGAAGTTAACTTCTTACACAGCTCAACGGAAGTAATCTTTTCCGCCTCTGCGCTGATGGTTATGAAACCAAAAGGCGAAGGAAAAGATCGCCTAGATCTTGCTGATTCGCTCATGCCTAAATTGTTGTCGGTTTTCGCACTAGGCAAGCAAGATTTCAAGGTTGTGGAAAAGCTAAACCCCAAGACCCACTGGGCCTTGGGGTGTTGGATAGCTTGTGTTAGAACTTGCTCATCGCTGGGGTTAGCACCTTGCGAAGGATTCGCTCGATCTCGTCGAACTCTTTAGGTCCGATGGTAAGTGGCGGTGCCAGCTGGATAACTGAGTCACCTCGGTCATCGGCACGGCAGTAAAGGCCTTCTTCAAGTAGCTTGCCAGCTAGGTAACCGCGAAGAAGCTTCTCACGCTCGGGGGCTGTGAAAGGCTCCTTAGTCTTTTTGTCCTTGACTAGTTCAATTGCAAAGAAGTAACCATCGCCACGGATGTTTCCAACTATTGGAAGATCATAGAGTTTCTCAAGGGTCTTTTTGAACACCGCCGAGTTCTTGGCCACGTTTCCAACTAGGTTTTCTTCGTCAAAGATATCCAAGTTTTCAAGTGCTACCGCACACGCAACCGGGTGGGCCGCGAAGGTGTATCCGTGGGCCAAAATGTTGGTTCCGGCGGTGAAGGGTTCAAACAGTCTCTCGGTAAGCATGAGTGCTCCAAGAGGCTGGTAAGAAGATGTAATTCCCTTAGCCATTACCATCATGTCTGGTTCAATGCCATATCTTTCACAAGCAAACATCGCACCAGAGCGGCCGAAACCGGTGATTGTTTCATCGGCTACCAGCAAGATGTCGTACTTGTCGCAGATCTCTCTCAGGCGCTTGAAATAAGCAGGGTGGGCCGTGAAGCAACCACCAGAGTTCTGAATTGGCTCAACAAAGATTGCAGCCACAGTGTCCGGATCTTCAAAGAGAATCATTTCTTCGGCCCGGTTAGCAGCCCAGAGACCAAATTCCTCCTCGGTCTTGAACGAAGAAGGAGCGCGGTACCAGTTGGTATTTGGAATCCTAAATGTCGAAGGAACTAGCGGCTCAAACATCTTTTTCATTGCCGGGATACCGGTAATCGAAAGAGCTCCCTGGCTGGTGCCGTGGTAAGCGACGTGGCGAGAGATAACTTTGTGCTTGGTTGGCTTGCCTGTCATTTTGAAATACTGCTTGGCGATCTTCCATGCACTTTCTACCGCTTCACCACCACCGGTGGTGAAGAACACTCTGCTGAGGTTTTTAGGCGCATAAGAAATCAAACGCTCTGCTAGTTCAATTGCTGGCGGGTGGGCGTAAGACCAAAGCGGAAAGAAATCTAGTTCGGTGATCTGCTTGGAAGCAGCATCAGCTAGTCGCTTGCGGCCGTGACCTGCGTTTACGGAGAACAATCCTGATAGACCATCGATGTATTTTTTGCCGTGCACGTCGTAAACGTAGTGACCTTCGGCTTTAGCCATGATCGGAATCTCTTTGTTCTCAAAAGAGCCGTGGCGGGTGAAGTGCATCCAAAGATGCTTCTTCGCTGACTTCTCCAACATGGCAGGAGTGATCTTCTTACCTTCCTTACGCGCCTCAACGAGTGCAAGCTTGGGAGTCTTGGCTGCTCCTGATTTGACGGTGCGCTTTAGAAGGGACTTGATCCCGGCAACAAGCTTTTTTGCCTTAGATTCCTTAACTGCCATGATTTTCTATTCCATTCATTTTCTTGAGGTGTTACCTGGTGCCCCAGTTATAGAACTGCTTTTGTAGCTTCAAATATACGAAGGTTTCCGTCGATGTTACCCCAGCCAACCGCCTGATTTTGGAGTTTATGATCTTGATTAGTGAGTCATCGTTCTCACAAACAATCTCAACCAGAATGTCGAAGCTGCCGGCGGTTATGACCACATAGTCCACCTCGGCCATCTTGCTTAGCGCGCTGGCGATTTCAGTTGTGTCCCCGCTGCACTTGATGCCAACCATGGCCTGGGTATAAAAACCAAGCTGAACCGGGTCGGTCACGGCAACGATTTGCATGACGCCTTTTTCGGTGAGTTTTTGGACCCTTTGCCTTACGGCTGCTTCGCTCAGGCCAACGGCCTTGCCTATTTCGGAATAGGACTTGCGGCCATCATCTTGGAGCTGCTCGATGATCAACTTCGAGACGTCGTCAAGCGCTGAGGCCTGGGCTCTTCCACTTCGTGACATACATGGATTTTGCCAGCCAAGCATTGAATAAGCAAACGAATCCGTTCCCATGGGGTCAAACCGCAACTAATTCGATACAAAACTCGTGATTTTGGGGTCATTTTCTGGGATTAGAATCGATTCTAAACAGGGGTCGCTACCCCTTCTACAAAGGAGTATGAACAAATGGCAGTTCGCGAACTAAAAAACTTCATCAATGGAAAACACGTCGAGGCTAGCTCCTCCGAAAGATCCGATGTTGTCAATCCAGCCAATGGTAAGACTTACGCCACCGCAGCGGTTTCTTCGGAAGCCGATGTTGCTAGTGCATACAAGGCTGCCGAGGCTGCATTCGAGGTGTGGAGCAACTTCACACCATCCGAGCGTCAGCTAGCGCTATTTAGAATTGCTGATTCACTTGCTGCAAGAAGCGGTGAAGCTGCCGATGTGGAATCTGAAAACACCGGTAAGCCAAGACCAACACTGGTTGAGTATGAAATGGATCCATCGGTAGACCAGATTAGATTTTTTGCGGGAGCTGCAAGAAACCTAGAAGGCCGCGCTACCGCAGAGTATGCCCGGGATCACACTTCTTCTATTCGTCGCGAGCCAATTGGTGTTATCGGTCAGGTAACTCCTTGGAACTACCCATTGAACATGGCAGTTTGGAAATTTGCTCCAGCAATTGCAGCTGGAAACACAGTTGTCCTAAAGCCATCTGACACCACACCTGCATCATCTTTGTTGTTGGCAGAAATCGCAGCAGAACACCTTCCTCCAGGCGTATTCAACGTTGTGACCGGTAACCGCGACACCGGTAGAGCCATGATCGAAAACGAAATCCCACAAATGGTTTCAATTACCGGTTCGGTTCGCGCCGGTATGGAAGTTGCCAAGTCTGCAGCAGCTGATGTCAAGAAGGTTCACCTAGAACTTGGTGGCAAGGCACCGGTAATTGTCTTCCCAGACGCTGACCTGCAAAAAGCCGCAGCCCAGATTGTGGTTGCCGGATTCTTCAACGCCGGTCAGGACTGCACTGCCGCTACGAGAATCCTGGTGCATGAGAATGTGCACGATGAGTTCTTGGCACTACTGGTAGCCGAGGTAAAGGCAAATGCCCATACGGGAGATCCAAAGCGTGATGACATCTTGTTTGGTCCAGTCAACAACGCGGGTCAACTAGAAAGAGTCAAAGGCTTCATCGATCGCTTGCCATCACACGCCAAGCTAGAAACCGGAGGCTCTCAGCTTCCAGGAGATGGTTACTTCCTAGAAGCCACCGTTTTGTCTGGCCTGCAGCAAAAAGACGAGCACATTCAGAGCGAAATCTTTGGTCCTGTGATCACCGTTCAGAAGTTCAAGGATGCTGAAGAGGCTATGCGCAACGCCAACGACGTGAAGTACGGGCTTGCTGCCAGCGTGTGGACATCGAATCACACCACCGCAATGCGCTTTAGCAAGGGCCTGAACTTTGGTTGCGTCTGGATCAATACCCACATTCCTCTTGCTGCCGAAATGCCACACGGTGGTTTCCGTCACTCCGGTTACGGAAAGGACCTATCGATGTACGGCTTTGAGGACTACACCCGCGTCAAGCACGTCATGAGCTACATCGGGGACTAATCCACAACTTCCAAACCAATTGACTAAACCTGCCTCAATCTGAGGCAGGTTTAGCTTTATGCAATGGATTTGGTATTTACCCTCGATGCTTATTGGCTTGGGTTTTGGTTTCTCAAGTGGCTATTGGCAACTAGCGCTCATAAGCGTTCTTATGGTGCTGATTCTTATAGGAACGCAAAGCTATAAAAACCGCTATCCGCAGTTTGATGAAAACAGTGTGGTGCACGTATCCAACGGCTCGGTTGCCATTGGCAACCGAGTGCTGCCAAGATTTCAGTTTCTTTGGAAAGCGCAATGGCATCAATTGCTACTTGCTGAGCTATCGAGGGTATCAGCAGGGGATTACTTTGCCCAAGCTCTCGATCGCATCAAACAAGATTGTTTCCGGGTTAGCGGGGCAGGGCAGGGCAATCTAGTTTGCTGGATTGGGGTTAGGGAAAACAGGGAACTGATTCTGGACTTGGTTACCGATGGCCCGCATCTAATTGTTGTTGGCCCAACCGGATCTGGTAAGTCTGAATTTCTACGGCTGCTAATCACTTCACTGCGCGCAACTCAGGAATTCAGGCTCGCACTCTTTGATTACAAAGGTGGCGCAGCACTCGAAGAGTTTGCTGCCGATGCCATTGGTATGGCTACCGATTTAGATCAGGCAAGTCAGCTAGAACTTTATGCCCTACTAGCTCGCGAGCTAGCGGAGCGAGAGCGGCTTTTTGCCAGTGCCAAGTGCTCGAGTATCGAGCAGTATGTTGCCAATGGCAATCTGTTACCTCGATTGGTAGTTGTGGTGGACGAGTTCGTCGCTGCACTCGCAAGCGGCCCAAAGGCCCTAGCAACCATTGAAGACATTGCCGCACGTGGCAGGTCGTTAGGGATACACCTAGTTGCAGCAACCCAATCACTAAGCGGGGTATCGCGGGCGATGCTTACAAACCTGCGCGCCAGGGTAGCCATGAATTCTTCGGACCCGATTGATATGGTTCAGCTTGGAATCAATCCAGGTAAGCACAAACCAATAACCGTTGCGGGATGGGCCAGTGCGATTGTTTACTGTGGTAGCAATCAGGCTGAATGCTTTAGCTTTCCTTTGGGGGTTAGGCCAGAGCCTTTGATAGCTCAGTTGCCTTCATCGAGTGAGCAATTGCAACCGGCTCGCTCACAAGCGCTCCGTCAAATGTATTCAAACCAAGAGCCAGGGCTGGATCTGCCGCAAGAGCTTTCTTCCAACCCTGATTCGCAATTGCTTTCACGTATGGCAAGGTTGCATTCGTCAGCGCATAGGTAGAGGTGTGAGGTACTGCTCCAGGCATATTGGCCACACAGTAAAAGATAGTGTCGTGGACTTTGAAGGTCGGTTCTGCGTGGGTTGTTGGCTTGGAATCTTCGAAGCAACCACCCTGGTCGATTGCGATGTCCACCAAAACAGCACCTGACTTCATCTTCTTGACAAGTGAATTTGTGACAAGCTTTGGAGCTTTGGCCCCAGGTATCAAAACTGAACCAATAACTAGGTCAGCTTCCAAAACCGCACGCTCAATTTCGAAAGTGTTGCTCGCGATTGTCTTTAGTCTTCCTGCATACAGTGCGTCTAGTTCACGCAAGCGATTTAGGTTGGTGTCCAAAACAGTTACTTCTGCACCCATTCCAACTGCCACCGCCACGGCGCTGGTGCCGGCAACACCGCCACCAAGAACTACAACTTTTGCAGGACGGGTTCCAGGAACTCCACCAAGCAACATTCCGTTGCCTCCGTTTTGGCGAAGTAGGGTGCTGGCTCCAACCAGTGGTGCAAGGCGACCGGCAACTTCAGACATCGGGGCCAAAAGAGGAAGCGCGCGAGAAGGAAGCTGAACGGTTTCGTAAGCGATGCCGGTTACCTTCTTTTTGATCAGCTCGTTAGTTAAAGGTAAGTCTGCGGCGAGGTGGAGAAAAGTGAAGAGCGTAAGGCCCTCACGGAGCATCGGGTACTCAGATTCGATTGGTTCTTTTACCTTTAGAACTAAGTCTCCAGCGGCCCAAGTTTCGCTTGCGGAAGCGACAATCTTGGCTCCAGCCGACTGGTATTCCTGGTCGGAAATAGCTGAACCAAGACCAGCTCCAGCTTGGACGGTGACCTCGTGGCCGGCAGAGACAAGCTCGTGCACTCCAGCAGGAGTAATCGCAACGCGATATTCGTTGTTCTTGACCTCTTTGGGAATTGAGATCTTCATTGGGTTCTCCTGAGTTCGAAATTGGAACCTCAATGGGCGCCTTTAGAAGGATACCTGCTCGTGAGAGGTAAGTGTCAGTGGCAATTTTGGCCACAACACGCCAAAAATCCCACCTTCAAATTGGCGGTTTTTTGGCTTTTCTAGGAATATTTTGTGGCAGGATAAAGTCCAAGGGTCTGGGATAACCCAGCTCTTTCCTTGTTCGCCTTTATTTCTAGGAGTCGCCAATAATGAAAGATCCAAACTCTCTCCCACAAGACCCGATGCTCGCAGAGCTTGTAAAGATGTCTCGTCGCAAGACACTAACCCGAAGAACCGCACTAGCTGGAGCTGCTGGAGTTGGAGCTGCTTTTGGTTTGGCTGCTTGTGCACCTGCCGGCGATGGTAGCGGTGCAACTTCAGAAGCACTAGTTCCTGCAACCGACGTTTCGGATTCCGAGAAGGTATTGGTTTGGTACAACTGGCCAGGCTACATGGACCTTTCAGAAGACGAACTTTCACGTCCTACTCTTGATCGCTTCCAGGAGCAGTCGGGAATTACCGTTGAGTACCTAGAGGAATACAACGACAACGACGAGTGGTACGGAATCAACCGAAATGAACTCATTTCCGGTAAAGATGTTGGAGCAGACCTTATTTGTCCAACTGACTGGCTAGCAGCTCGTTTGGTAAACGATGGACAAGTTCAAAAACTTGACTCCGCGAACATTCCAAACAAAGCCAATGTTGCTGCTGCGTACTTGGGTGCTGCTTATGATCCAAACCGCGACTTCACACTTCCTTACCAGGGAATCTTGGGTGGTATCGCTTACAACAAGGAGCTCTACAAAGAGCTGACAGGCAATGACGCGCCAACGAAAGTAGAAGACCTTTGGGCACCAGAACTAAACGGTCGCGTTGTCCTAATCTCTGAGATGAGAGACACCATTGGTGTTATTGCTCAGTCAAAGAACATTGACATTGCCAGCGCTTCATCGCTAACAGAGGATGCATTTATGGGTGTTATAGATGACATTGCTGCGCTTTACGCCGATGGCAAGATCAAGGCTTTCGCAGGTAACGAGTACATGGACGGCTTTGCTAACGACGAGTACGTTGCTGGAATTGTTTGGTCTGGAGACGTTGTCCAGATGAACTTCGGTGCTGGCTACGACAAGTTTGGTTTCTTCCTGCCTGAGTCCGGTGGAACAATTTCTGCCGACATGTTCACCGTTCCAATGGGTGCTACTCACAAGAAGAATGCTGAATTGTTGATGAACTACTACTACGACCCAATAAACGCTGCAGAACTTGCGGCTTGGGTGAACTACATCACACCGGTGGTTGGAGCATACGAGGAAGCAATCAAGTTGGATCCTGAATTGGCTGAAAACAAGTTGATCTTCCCAGACGAGGCTTTCCTAGCTTCGACTCACGGCTTCCGTGCTTTGAGCGCTCAGGAAGAGCAGTCATTCGTAACCGCTTGGGGCAGAGTTCAGCTGGGCGCTTAGTTGGCCGTCGAGTTCGTTGCCAGAGGGGCAGATCTAGAGCTAGTTGGAATCAGGAAAGAATATCCGGGTTTTGTTGCCATTGAGGATCTTGACCTAAAGATTCCAGCTGGTGAGTTCTTCGCACTGCTTGGACCATCTGGTTGTGGAAAGACAACAACCTTGCGGTTGGTTGCAGGTCTTGATTCACCAACAAAGGGAAAAATCCTTATTGGTAATCAAGACGTCACTAACATCAAGCCTCACGAGCGACCAGTAAACACCGTGTTCCAAAACTACGCACTGTTTCCACACATGTCGGTTTTGGAAAACGTGGCATTCGGTCTTCGTCAGCGCAAAGTTAGCGAACCTCTTCCCAAAGCTACTGAGGCTCTGAAACTTGTTGAACTTGAGCACCTAGCAGAGCGCAGAGCTACCCAGCTATCTGGAGGTCAGCAGCAGCGAGTGGCGCTCGCTAGAGCACTCGTTAATCGACCCTCACTTCTGTTGTTAGATGAGCCACTTGGTGCGCTGGATCTAAAACTAAGACGTCAAATGCAGGTTGAGCTCAAAGCTATTCAGATAGAAGTTGGTTTGACTTTCTTGCACGTGACCCACGACCAGGAAGAGGCCATGGACATGGCCGACACCGTTGCGGTTATGAACAAGGGTCGCATCGAGCAGATGGGTGCTCCGGAAGCTCTTTACGAAAGACCAAAGACACTATTTGTGTCTAAGTTCTTAGGTCAATCAAACATTTTTGTCGGTGACGTAGTTGAATCTTCTGGAGATTCTGTCAGTATCAGCGTTGCGGGACGTCAGATTAAGGTTCCAACCAGCCGAGCAGAAAAGACCACCGGCAAGATTGCAATAGGAGTTAGACCCGAGAAGGCTTTCTTCCACGAAGATGCCGAGCCTGATGCTAGCTCAGGACTAAACGTTGTTGGCCCTGGAGAAATCATTGACATTAGGTTCACTGGTGTTAGTAACCAGTACCTAATCGATATTCCAAATCTTGGGGAAGTTACGGTGTTTGCCCAGAATATTGGAAAATCTCCTGTGACTGAGCTTGGTGCCAAGGTTTGGGTTAGCTGGAAGGTTGAGCACAGCTTTGGGCTCTCCGATCTTCCTGAAGCGAAGCCCAAAGGTAACTAGCAGTATGTCAACCCAGGTATCGGTCAAGAAGAAAAAGACCGCAGGGAAGTCAAAGAATCCAAAAATTGTGCTTCTTCTTGTGTTGCCTGGTTTGTTTTACTTGGGCTTGTTTTTCATAACACCTTTTGCTTCCCTAATCACCACTTCACTTCAGGCGCCAGTTCTTGGCGGGGGAATCGGTGTGTATCAGCCAGGTCTTGAGTTTGGAAACTACGCGTTTGTAGTGGGGGAGTACTTGGATCAGATCATCCGGTCCTTTTTCTACGCAACTGTGGCAACTCTGTTGGCTTTAGCAATTAGCTATCCAATTGCTTATTTCATCGGGGTAAAGGCAAGAAACAAGCCAGTCTTGCAGGCACTGTTATTGACTTTGGTTATTGCACCCTTTTTCATCAGCTTCTTACTTCGAACTTTTGCGTGGAAGCAGGTTTTCAGTCAAAACTCTTGGATTTCCACGGTGCTTAGAGATCTAGGGCTATTGGCGGACAACGAATTCCTACTCGGATCATCATTAGTAGTTATTTTTGGACTGACTTACAACTTCATTCCGTTTATGACTCTCCCTCTTTACACAAACCTTGAGCGCTTAGATACTGCGTTATTGGAAGCTGGAAGTGACCTTTACGCTAAGCCCTCCAGTACCTTTTGGAAAGTAACCTTTCCGCTTTCAATTCCTGGAATCACTTCAGGAACGCTACTTACCTTTATCCCCATCGCAGGTGACTACGTAACTGCTAGCGGTAACTTCCTTGGAAGCCCGAATACCTCGATGCTTGGAAACGTGATTGAAGCTAACTTCATAACCATTCAGGACTTCCCGAGCGCATCGGCGTTGTCTGTGATGCTTATGGCCGCGATTGTGGTTCTGGTCTCGATTTACATTAGGCGAACTGGAACGGAGGACCTGCTTTGAACAAGTTCAGCTTGGGAAAGTACCTCCTACCTACCTATATTTCTTTGGCATTTATTTTTCTCATGTTCCCGATTGGCTACACCTTCGTGTTTTCATTCAACGACCCATTCAAGAACACCCCTGGCTGGCAGGGTTTTACTTTCGATAACTGGACTGGGGTCTGCAATAACGAGGCGGTTTGTGAGGCATTTGGTAATTCAATCCTGATTGCTGTTACCGCGACCATCGTTTCCACAATTCTTGGCACCATGCTTGCTATCGCTGTTACCAGATACGAATTCAAGTTCCGCTCCGCAACTAACTTGTTATTGTTCTTGCCACTTGCTACCCCAGAGGTAGTTATGGGCGCCGGACTTGCTGCACAGTTTTTCAACGTTGGCATCCCGCGCGGTATTGGAACCGTAATCATTGGACACATCCTTTTCACCCTTAGCTTTGTTGTAGTTACCGTCAAGGCAAGAATTGCAACCTTGGATCCAAAGCTTGAAGAAGCCGGCAGAGACTTGTACGCTCCGCCAGCTCAGGTGTTTATGAAAATCACTTTCCCGCTGTTGTTGCCTGGAATCATGGCTGCGGCGCTGCTATCTTTGGCCCTCAGCTTCGATGACTACATCGTGACTGCCTTTAACTCGGGCACCGAGATTACGTTCCCGAAGTATGTTTACGCAGCAGCCCTGCGTGGCATTCCGCCAGAGGCAAACGTTATTGGCTCTGCGGTGTTTATCTTTGCGATCGCGCTGGTGCTGGTATTCCAGCTCGGTGGCGCACTAAAGCGAAATAGAATTGCAAAACTAGCCAAATAAAGCTTCTACGGCTTCCCTGAAGTGAAGGGTGTGACGCTTCACATCTTCAAGTGTTGTTTCAGGTGAAATCAGCGCCATGTTATGAAATGGCGTCATCAAAACTCCGCGGTTGATGGAGTGAAGTTGAAGGTACTGCTGCAGCGCGAAATCATCGGCGTCTGCTGCTTTTTTTCCTGTTCTTGGGGCTGTTGCTCTAAAGCTGTATTCGGCACGGCAGCCAAGCTGGCTGACCTGCCAAGGAACATTGAATTCATCGATAATTTCTTGAACATCCTTGGTCCACTCGGTGGAGATTTTCTCCATTCTTTCGAACGCCTCTTCGGTAAGCACCTCGGTAAGCGTTGCGCGGATAGCCGCCATGGATAGAGCGTTTCCTGCGAGGGTTCCTCCAACACCACCCACGTCGATGTGCTCAAGGTGGACACTTTTTGCAATTCGCTCGGCAAGGGCTGAGCTCATGCCGAAGGCTCCGGCTGGGATTCCAGCGCCGATTGTTTTTCCTAGCACTACGGCGTCGGGACGAAGGTTACGCCTTTTTGTCATTCCTCCGATGCCTTCTGAAAGAGTATGAGTCTCGTCGTGAATCAAGATCACGTCGTACTTTGTCGCAAGCTCTCTTAGCCCTTCAAGATAACCAGGCTCTGGAAGTACGATTCCAATGTTGGTCATTGCCGGTTCAATAAGTGCGGCTGCAATCTCACCAGATGCAAAGGCTTTTTCAGCAGCCGGTAGATCATTGAACGGCACGACCCAGGTGGTTTCGCTTAGCTCAACTGGTGCGCCAATGTTGTTGGCGCGGCTAGTGGTGTTGCCTTGCTCGTCGAGGTTCGCAAAAGTTTCATCCACGGTGCCGTGGTAGCAGTAGTCATGAATGACAATCTTCTTGCGCCCAGTGACGTGCCTGGCGTAGCGGATGATGTGCCGGTTGGCATCGGTTGCGGTAAGAGTGAATTGCCACTTCTCTAAACCAAATCGATCGGCAAGGGTTTGCGCCGCAATTGCGGCGTCGTCGGTAGGCAACATAAAGGTGATGCCCTTGTCGAGTTGATTTTTTATTGCAGCAACAGATGCATCGGGGGAGTGACCAACCATGGCTCCTGTGTCACCGAGGCAAAAGTCGACATAGTCATTCCCATCGACATCGCTGAAGTGAGCGCCTTTGGCGCTAGCTACATAAACCGGATATGGGCCTGGCCACTTTTTCATCCACGACATCGGGACACCATTCATCATGGGTCCGGCAGCCTTGTCGTGAAGCTTTTTGGACTCTGGATGAGTTTTCACAAAGAGCTCTAGCTCTTTGGCAAAGAGCTTCGCTAGGCGCGGTGGATCATAAAAGGAGGTCATGAGTTTTGCCTAATTAAAGGGAGGCGATGCCAGCTTCGACGATGTCCAATGCTTGATTAAGCAGTGCATCGCTGATTACTAGCGGCGGTAGGAACCTGATCACGTTTCCGTGCGTTCCTGCGCTCAGAATTACCACACCGTGGCTATGAGCATATTTAGAAACTGCTTCAACGGCCTTGGAGTTTGGATTCATGGTTTCAGGTTCAACGAATTCGATTGCCTGCATCGCTCCTCGGCCACGGACATCGCCAATTACTGGATACTTCGCCTTCATTTGCTCTAGGCGAGGGACAAGAATTCTTTCGATGCGCTCTGCTTGCTCGAGTACTCCGCCAGCTTCTAACTGGTTTAGAACTGCAACCGCTGCCGCTGCCGCAACTGGATTACCTCCATAGGTGCCACCAAGGCCTCCGGGGTGGGATGCGTCCATGATTTCTGCTCTTCCGGTTACTGCTGAAATCGGCATACCGCCTGCAATACCTTTGGCAATGATCACTAGATCAGGCTCGAAGCCTTCTTCCCATTCGCTGGCAAACCATTTTCCGGTTCTTGCGATACCGGATTGGACCTCATCGGCCACCATGACAATTCCATTTTTGGCTGCCCAGTCGGCGATGGTTTTCAAAAAGCCCGTAGCTGGAACAATAAATCCACCTTCACCCTGAACCGGTTCGATGATTACAGCTGCCAAGCTTTCTGCTCCAACACGCTTTTCCATATAGGTAATTGCGCGACGAGCGGCTTCTTCACCGGTCATGCCTTGTGGATCGCGGAATGGGTAAGACATTGGCACGTGGTGCACACCAGGAGCAAACGGACCAAAGCCGTTGTTGTAAGGATGTGCTTTGAAGTTCATGGCCATCGTCAAGTTTGTTCGGCCGTGGTAACCGTGATCGAATACAGCTATTTCGCCTCGGCCGGTGTATTTGCGAGCAATCTTTACGGCGTTTTCAACTGCTTCGGCGCCGGAGTTGAACAAAGCTGAGCGCTTTTCGAACTTGCCAGGAGTTCTGCGGTTTAGAATTTCGCAGACCTGAAGGTAAGGAAGGTATGGGGTTACGGTGAAAAGAGAATGAGTTAATTTTTGAACCTGCTCCATGACAGCGTCAACTACTTGTTTGTTGGTGTGACCTATGGTGACAACACCAATTCCGCTTCCAAGGTCAATAAGTTGATTGCCATCAACGTCAACCAAAACAGCTCCGTGAGCTCTTTCGATGTATACCGGCAACATGGTGCCAACGCCGTGGCTAACTTCCTGTTGCTTCATTTTGTGAAATTCGAGGGACTTTGGCCCTGGAATAGCGGTAACTAATTTGAGTTCTTGGGTGATTTCCATGGTGGTCTAATTCTATGCCAGCCCAATTGATAGCCCCAGCATGCCATTATTGATAAATGCGCCACGTCATAATCCTTGGATCTACTGGGTCAATTGGTACCCAAGCCATTGAGGTAATCAATAAAAACCCTGACAAATTCAAAATTGTTGGGCTAGCGGCAGGGTCCAATTCTAAGGATCTAGAAGCACAACGTGATCATTTTGGCTTGTCTGCACCCCAGGCAGTGCTGGGTGCAGAAGCTGCCACAAAGCTGGTTTCAGAAACTGACGCTGATGTTGTCCTAAACGGCATAACCGGATCAATTGGTTTAGCTCCAACCCTCGCCGCGCTTCGAACTGGAAAAACTCTTGCTCTTGCCAACAAAGAGTCGTTAATTGTTGGAGGGCAGTTAGTCAAAGATTTAGCTACCCCTGGTCAGATTGTTCCGGTTGATTCTGAACACTCTGCAATCGCTCAGTGTCTTCGTGCAGGATCTTCATCTGAAGTAAGGAAGCTAATTCTTACCGCATCGGGCGGACCCTTCAGTGGCTTTACTAAGAAGCAGCTGCAAGCTGTCACCCCCGCGCAAGCACTAGCTCACCCAACTTGGGTGATGGGTCAAGTGGTAACTACAAACTCCGCCTCGATGGTAAACAAGGGGCTTGAGATAATCGAAGCGCACTTGCTATTTGACATACCTTTTGAGCGCATCGAGGTCACTGTCCACCCACAGTCTGTTATTCACTCCATGGTGGAGTTTGTTGACGGTTCAGTTATTGCTCAGGCCTCACCGCCAGATATGAAACTTCCTATTGCACTGGGGCTTAGTTGGCCAGAACGAATTGCAGAAGTTTCTTCGCCTATTGACTGGAGTAAGTCTCACAGCTGGCAATTTGATCCGCTAGATGAGAATGTCTTTAGTGCTGTGAAGCTTGCAAGGCAGGTTGGAAAGCTCGGCAAGAGCTACCCGGCTGTTTATAACGCGAGTAACGAACAGGCGGTAGCAGCATTTCATGCTGGACTAATCTCCTTTGATCAAATAACCGAGCTCATTGAAAGAGCGGTGGAAGCCCACGAACCGGATTCACAGTTGAGTCTCGAAAGTGTCTTGGCTGCTGAGAAGTGGGCAAGGGATAGAACCGATTCTCAGATTGCGAAGGCCTGTTAGTTTCCCCAGAATGTGAATAGCCCAGCAGGCTTGGTCGGTAGCGTGAAGTAGATTGGTTTTGTGAGCGAAACCCTTTGGTACCTAGCCGGAATCATCTTCATAATCATCGGCATCGCTTTCTCCATTGGATTGCATGAGCTCGGTCATTTGATTCCCGCAAAAGCCTTTGGGGTAAAGGTAACCAAGTACATGATTGGTTTTGGCCCAACCTTGTTCTCAAGGAAAAAAGGCGAGACCGAATACGGGGTAAAGGCCATTCCGCTGGGTGGCTACATAGCAATGCTGGGCATGTACCCACCAGCAAAAAAGCCTGAGACCAAAACTGGATTCTTTCCAGACATGATTGCCCAAGCAAGGCTTGCTCACTCCGAGGAAGAAACACCCAAAGACAAAAACCGCAAGTTCTACCAGCTACCAGTTGGCAAGCGAATGATCATCATGCTCGGTGGACCTTTTATGAACTTGGTTCTTGGAGTTCTGCTTACGGTTTTTTCTTTGTCGGGCTTTGGGGTGTTTCAATCTTCACTGAAGATTGATGCCGTTTCGGTTTGTTTAGACTCCACGCAAACCAGTTGCACAGCTTCCGAGCAAACCCCAGCTCACATAGCTGGACTCAAGGCAGGCGATGAAATTGTTTCTGTTGATGGAAAATCAGCAGAGGACTGGGTTCAGATAAGGCAGATTCTTACCGAGACCCCAACTGTTGAGCTCGAAGTCAAAAGAGCCGGTGAATTAGTTTCTCTGACCGTAAGTGCCGTAATTCAACAGCGGCCACAGTTTGACAACCTTGGTACCCCAATTCTTGATGACAGTGGAGAAGCAGTAATGGCGCCACAGCCATTTCTTGGAGTTTTTCTAATCCCTGAGAGAATTCCAGTTTCAATTGGAGCTTCATTAGAAGCTTCAGGAAACGTGATGCTGCAAATTGGGCAGTTGATTTTGCAACTGCCACAAAAAGTTTTTGAAGTTACTGCTTCCACACTTGGTTACGGTGAGCGTGATCCAAATGGACCGATTTCGATTGTTGGAATTGGTGCAATAGCCGGGGAGGTTGCTGCGTCGGAGCAAACCGAGCTTGCGGACAAGCTTGCAACCGGAATTTCAATTCTTGGTTCGTTGAACTTTGCACTTTTTGTTTTCAACATGTTGCCACTTCTACCTTTAGATGGCGGGCACGTAGCCGGGGGAGTTTACGAGAGCATAAAGCGCGGCATCTACAAAGTTTTGGGTAAGAAAGATCCAGGACCTGCGGACACTGCTTTATTGATGCCACTTACCTGGATTGTGTTTATTGCACTGATGGCCGTATCGCTTTTATTGATTACCGCGGACTTAATCAACCCAATATCCCTATTCGGCTAGGGCTATTTCAGTAAACCCAGTTTGCCTGCGTATGCTTAAGGGGCTAAGAACCGTTATTCGAGGAGCAATGTGCCAGCTGTAAACCTAGGGCTACCAAAGCCGCCACCGCCTGTTCTTACTCCAAGGCGCAAAACCAGGCAAATCATGGTTGGCAAAGTGCAAGTTGGTAGCGAGGCACCAATCTCGGTGCAGTCCATGACGACTACTCCAACTACTGACATCAATGGAACCTTGCAGCAGATTGCGGAGCTAACAGCATCTGGTTGTGACATTGTTCGAGTTGCCTGCCCATCACAAGATGACGCTGATGTGCTGCATATCATTGCTAAAAAATCTCAGATCCCGGTGATTGCTGACATTCACTTTCAGTCAAAGTATGTTTTCCAGGCAATTGACGCAGGTTGCGGTGCGGTTCGAGTAAACCCAGGAAACATTAGACAGTTTGACAATCAGATTGCTCCAATTGCCAAAGCCGCCAAGGACGCGGGAGTTTCAATTCGCATTGGTGTCAATGCTGGTTCGTTGGATCCAAGACTTTTGGAAAAGTATGGCAAGGCAACCCCGGAAGCTTTGGTTGAGTCTGCCGTTTGGGAAGCAAGCCTGTTTGAAGAGCACGACTTTCACGACTTCAAGATTTCCGTAAAGCACAACGACCCTGTTGTCATGATTCGTGCTTACGAATTACTTGCAGAACGCGGAGACTGGCCACTTCACCTCGGTGTTACCGAGGCGGGACCTAGTTTCCAGGGAACCATTAAGTCATCCGTAGGCTTTGGTGCATTGCTTTCCAAGGGCATCGGTGACACCATCAGGGTTTCACTTTCTGCCCCACCTGCTGAGGAAATCAAAGTTGGTTCTCAGATTTTGGAGTCACTAAATCTTCGACCTCGCAAACTAGAAATTGTTAGCTGCCCAAGCTGTGGTCGCGCTCAAGTTGATGTTTACAAACTTGCTAACGACGTCACGGCAGGGCTAGAGAAGTTAACGGTTCCGCTGCGAGTTGCAGTTATGGGTTGTGTGGTGAATGGCCCAGGTGAAGCTCGTGAGGCAGATCTTGGTGTCGCTTCGGGTAATGGCAAGGGTCAGATATTTGTGAAGGGTGAAGTTATCAAAACTGTGCCTGAGTCTGAGATTGTCGCGACCTTGATTGAGGAAGCTAACCGCTTGGCCGCTGAGATGGATCCAACACTTGTTGGCTCACCGCAGGTTTTAGTCAAAGACAAATAGCCTCGTGGCGGTAACATTGAGCCCATGCCTATCCGTCTAAGCCAACTCTTCCTTCGCACACTACGAGAAGACCCTTCTGACGCTGATGTTCAAGGTCACAGGCTGCTACTTAGAGCAGGATATATAAGACGCGCAGCTCCAGGTATTTACACCTGGCTTCCGCTGGGGCTTATGGTCAAGGCCAAGATTGAAAAAATTATCCGCGAAGAGATGGCGGCTGCCGGTTCGCAGGAAGTGTTTTTCCCAGCTCTTTTGCCAAGAGAACCATATGAGGTAACCGGTCGCTGGAGCGAATACGGTGATAACTTATTCAGGCTCCAAGACCGCAAAAAAGCCGATTATCTGTTGGCTCCAACCCATGAAGAAGTATTCACCCTCTTGGTGAAAGATCTTTACTCGAGCTATAAAGACCTTCCGCTTTCTTTGTATCAAATACAAAACAAGTATCGCGATGAGGCAAGGCCTCGTGCTGGATTGCTGCGCGGTCGCGAATTTGTCATGAAAGACGCTTACAGCTTCGACGTAAACGACGAAGGGCTGGAAGTTGCTTACCAAGCTCAACGCGCCGCCTACGAGCGCATCTTCACCAGGTTGGGTGTGGAGTACGTAATTGTGAAAGCAGACGCTGGAGCAATGGGTGGATCTAAATCAGAAGAGTTCCTATCGCCCTCACCAATTGGTGAAGATACTTTTGTTCGATCTGCCGGCGGTTACGCGGCAAACGTTGAAGCGGTCAAGAGCGTTGCACCTGAGGAGATTGATTTTTCTAAGTTACCTGCGGCTCAAGTTAACGCTTCACCGAATACACCAACGATTAAAACTCTCGTGGAGTTAGCTAACTCCAAGGTCAAAAAACATGATGGCTCGAATTGGAGTGCAGCTGACACCTTGAAAAATGTTGTCCTAGCTGTCACCTCGGCCGAAGGTAAAACCGAAATTGTGATTGTCGGTATTCCAGGAGACCGTGAAGTGGATCAAAAACGCGCTGAGGCGTTCTTTGGAACCGACCAGGTAGCTCAAGCAACCGATGAAGATTTTGCCAAGCACAAAGTGCTTGTCAAGGGATACATTGGCCCAACAAAGTCAGGCGCTCAGTTCCTTGGTGCAAAAGCTACATCTGGCATCAAGTACCTAGTTGACCCGAGGGTAGTCAAAGGAAGCTCTTGGGTAACTGGAGCTAACGAAAACGAGAAGCACGTTTTTGGTTTGGTTATGGGTCGCGACTTTATAGCTGATGGAATTGCTGACATCGCGGAGGTTCGGGCAGGAGACTTGGCCCCAGATGGCTCTGGTGAGCTGGAGCTTGCAAGAGGTATCGAAATTGGTCACGTCTTCCAGCTGGGTAGAAAGTATGCCGAGGCGCTTGACCTCAAAGTATTGGACGAAAACGGGAAGCTCGTAACTGTCACCATGGGCTCCTACGGAATCGGCGTGACGCGCTTGGTTGCAGTTTTGGCCGAGGCCAATAACGATGACAAGGGTCTTATCTGGCCTCAATCGGTAACCCCTGCTGATGTGCACGTGGTTGCAGCCGGTAAAGACGATGCAGTTTACGAAGCAGCGGAGAAGCTAGCTGCTGAAATTGAGAGCACTGGAAAGACAGTTTTGTTGGATGATCGAGCCAAGGTCTCTCCTGGAGTTAAGTTCTCGGATGCTGAGTTGATCGGAATTCCAACTGTGGTGATTGTTGGTAAGGGTCTTGAAACTGGCGAAGTTGAACTATGGAACAGAAGGACTGGGGAAAGAGCAGCTATCAAGCTAGACTCTGTTTTGTCTGCAGTCAAATAAGAACTTTTGGAGGTGTTGCAAGTGGACATCGACCTAAGTGTTCTGAAAAACATTGAGCGCGAGAACGAGATTCCTTTCAAGGAGCTCGTTGAGATCATTGAAGCCGCCGTGCTAGCCGCCTACCACCGCAACATCGGTAATACCGATAAAGCCCGCGCCCACCTTGATCAACAAACCGGCCACGTTCTTATCTTCACTGCCGTGCTCGACGAAGAAGGTAATCAAACTGGAGAAACCGAGGCCACGCCTGATAACTTTGGTCGAATTGCCGCAGGCGCCGCCAAGCAGGTAATTGCCACCAGATTGCGGGAGATTAACGACGAAGGTGTCTTTGGTGAGTTCAAGGGCAAAGACGGAGACATCGTTGCCGGAACAATCCAGCAGGGGCAGCGCCAATACATGGTTTATGTTGACCTGGGCTCGATTGAGGCCATCATGCCCCCAGAAGAGCAAGTTCCCGGTGAGGAATATACCCACGGCAAAAGAATTCGTGTTTACGTAACCAGCGTTTCCAAGGGCACCAAGGGCCCTCAGGTTACTGTTTCTAGAACCCACCCGGGTTTAGTTAGAAAACTCTTTGCACTTGAGGTCCCAGAAATTGCTGAAGGTGTAGTTGAGATTGTTTCGGTTGCCAGAGAAGCAGGGCACCGCACCAAGATTGCCGTCCGAGCAAAGGACCCTGCCATTAATGCCAAGGGAGCCTGCATTGGTGAACTTGGCCAGCGGGTTAGAGCCGTCCAGTCCGAGCTAAACGACGAGAAGATCGACATCGTGGACTATTCCGAGGACCTGACGGAGTTTGTCACCCAGGCTTTGTCCCCAGCCAAGGCATCGAGTGCTTACATGATCAATGCCGAAGAGCGCCAGGTGCGGGTTTTGGTGCCTGATTTCCAGCTCTCGCTCGCTATCGGCAAAGAGGGTCAAAATGCCCGCCTGGCTGCCAAGTTGACCGGGGCCAAGATTGATATTCAGCCCGACAGTATTCTCGAAGGCGACTAGAGCGCTTTAGCCCTTTGGGGCTAGAATAGGGAAAGAATCAATCAGAGATTTGGACCAAAAAGTTCCGAACTTCTGGTTTGTGAAGTGAAATAACTAGAACAGGTAGAAAAGATGTTGGCAAATAAATGAGTAGCTCGAAATGAGTATCCAACAGCTTTAATGGCCTGCCCTGTTTGGGAAGGCCCAGACAGGAGAAGTAAGTGGCGCTACCACGTGTTTACGACGTAGCTAAAGAACTTGGCATTGACACCAAGGTGGCTTTGGCCAAATTAGAAGAACTTGGCGAATACGTCAAATCTGGATCTTCAACAATCGCACCCCCAGTGGCTAAGAAGCTGCGCGCTGCGTTTCCTGACGCCAAGCCTAAAGAGAAAAAAGTGGCCAAACCCAAAGCCGCTCCAAAAGCAAAAGCTGATGCTCCAGCTGCAGAAGAGACAGTTGCTCCCGCTGAACCCACAAAAGAAGTAAAGCCAAAAACTTCTCGTCTTGCTCCAAGTTCAATTACAGACGCTCCGAAAGAGCCAAAAGTTTCTCCAACCACTCCGGGTATTCCAAGACCTGGAAATAACCCATTTGCATCCAGTCAGGGAATGGGAATTCCTCGTCCAATGACAAGACCTGGAAACAATCCATTCAATGCCTCACAAGGTATGGCAAGACCCGGGACAGCGCGACCTGGCGCAGCTCGACCTGGATCTAGACCAGAAGGCGGCGAGTTCAGACCAGGTAGTTCAAGACCAGGTGGTGCCTCAGGCGCACGTCCAGGATTTGGTGCTGCGAAACCTGGATTGGGTGGCGGTGCACCGGGAGGTTTCCCAGGTCGTCCTTCAGCGGGTGGAAGAGGTCGCGGTGTTGGCGGCGGAACAGCTGGTGCTTTTGGTAAAGGTGGCGCAAGAGGTCAATCTAAGGCCAGAAAATCAAAGCGCGCTAAGAGAGAAGAATTCGAACAAAGAAGCATTCCAAGTCTTGGTGGAGCAGTTGTTCCAAGAGGAGATGGCACAACAGTAATCAGATTGCGCCGCGGAGCTTCGATTCAGGACTTTGCCGACAAGATTGATGCCAATGCCGGTCAGCTAATCACAGTGCTATTTGCACTTGGTCAGATGGCAACAGCTACCGCGTCGCTTGATGAAGAAACTTTCCAGATTCTTGGAGATGAGCTTGGTTACAAGATTGAGGTTGTTTCTCCAGAAGACGAAGAGCGCGAGCTATTTGAGGGCTTTGGTCTGGATGTTTCGGCTGATTACGACGATGAAGAAGCAGATCTTGTTAGTCGCCCACCGGTAGTTACCGTTATGGGTCACGTTGACCACGGAAAGACTGCACTGCTGGACTCAATTCGTAACGCCAACGTCCAAGCTGGTGAGGCTGGCGGAATTACTCAGCACATCGGTGCCTACCAGGTGCACACCACCCATGAGGGTATCGATCGCGCCATTACCTTTATTGACACCCCAGGTCACGAGGCCTTCACAGCTATGCGAGCTCGTGGTGCTCAGGTAACTGACATCGCAATCTTGGTTGTTGCAGCTGACGATGGCGTTATGCCACAAACCATTGAGGCACTAAATCACGCCCAGTCTGCAGGGGTGCCAATTGTGGTTGCCATAAACAAGATTGATAAAGAAGGTGCGAACCCAGACAAGGTCAAGCAGCAGCTCACCGAGTTCAATCTGGTTGCTGAAGAGTATGGCGGTGACGTCATGTTCGTACCAGTGTCTGCCTTGAAGAAGCAGGGAATCGCTGAACTGTTGGACGCAGTGCTACTTACTGCTGACGCAGCACTTGATATGCGCGCGAACCCAAACAAGGACGCTCGCGGTGTTGCTATCGAAGCAAACCTGGACAAGGGCCGTGGAGCGGTTGCAACAGTACTAATTCAGTCGGGAACTTTGAGCGTTGGTGACTCCATTGTTGCGGGAAGTGCTCACGGTCGTGTTCGCGCGATGTTCAACGAAGACGGCGAAGCAGTAGAGCAAGCCACACCTTCTAGACCGGTTCAGGTACTAGGTCTACAAAGTGTTCCTCGCGCAGGTGACACCTTTGTTGTTACCGAAGATGAGCGCCAGGCAAGACAAATTGCCGAAAAGCGTGAGGCAGCGGATCGAAATGCACTGCTAGCCAAGACAAGAAAGCGCGTCAGCCTCGAAGACTTTAGCAAGGCGCTCGAAGACGGCAAGGTCGAATCACTCAACTTGGTTATCAAGGGAGATGTTTCCGGTGCCGTTGAGGCCTTGGAAGACTCGCTACTCAAGATCGAGATCGACGATTCCGTTCAGCTTCGTATTATTCACCGCGGTGTCGGTGCTGTTACCGAGTCTGATGTGAACCTAGCAACTGTTGATAATGCAATCATCATCGGATTTAACGTTCGCCCTGATAACAAGGCGAAGGAAAGAGCCGACCGTGAGGGTGTTGACATCCGTTTCTACTCGGTGATTTACGCAGCTCTAGAAGACATCGAGAAGTCCCTCAAGGGCATGCTCAAGCCTGAATACGAAGAGGTTCAGCTCGGAACAGCTGAAGTTCGCGAACTATTCAAGTCCTCCAAGGTGGGAACAATCGCTGGATCGATTGTTCGATCTGGATCAATCAAGAGAAATGCTCTGGCCAGGGTGCTTCGTGGCGGCGAGGTCATTATCGACAACGTCAAGGTCGAATCGCTCAAGAGATTCAAGGACGACGCGAGCGAAGTCAAGACCGACTTCGAGTGTGGAATTGGTCTTGCTGGATTCAACGACTTGCAACTCGAGGACATCATTGAAACCTTCGAGATGCGTGAGAAGCCTAGGGTCTAGAAATGGTCGATGTAGCTCGCGCTCGCAAGCTCGCCGAACGTATCAAGGTTTTGGTGGCAGAGTCTTTGGAGAAAACCGTGAAAGACCCAGATCTGGGTTTTGTCACACTCACCGAAGTAAAAGTGACTCCAGATTTACAGCATGCACAGATCTTTTACACCGTGTACGGCTCCGATGAGGACCGCGCCAGATCAAACGAGATCATCAAAAGAAACACCGGTCGTGTCCGTGGGGACGTTGGGCATAACCTCTCTATTCGCTTGACACCGACTCTCGAATTCATTGCCGATGAACTTCCTGAAAATGCTGCTCACCTAAACGATCTACTTGCAGAAGCCAGAGCCAGAGATGCTCAGGTTGCCAAGATTGCAGCATCAGCTAACTATGCGGGGGAGCTAAACCCTTACAAGGAACCAAAGATCCAAGAAGATCAGGACTAATCTTGGCAACCCCAGGTTTGGTTTTGATTGATAAACCAACTAGCTGGACCAGCCATGATGTTGTTGCCAAAGTGCGCAAGGCGGTTGGGACTAAAAAAGTCGGCCACGCTGGAACTCTTGATCCACTAGCAACTGGGCTATTAGTTCTTGGCATTGAATCTGGAACCAAACTACTTACCTTTTTGGTCGGTGCCGACAAAACCTATGAAGCAACCATTCGCCTGGGCCAGCAAACGATTTCCGATGATTCCGAATCTGAAGTAATCGCCTCCGCCAGCCCAGATGAAATAGCAAAACTGAGCGATGAGGATATCGTGCGTGAAATTGCCAAGCTAACTGGCGTCATCATGCAAACCCCATCTTCGGTCAGTGCCATAAAGATAGACGGCAAGAGAGCCTATGACCTTGTTCGAGCGGGTGAACAAGTCGAGCTCAAAGCTCGTGAGGTAACCATCTACCGCTTCGAAATGCTGTCAGTGGCTAGAGTTTCTGGATTTTTGGATGTGCAAGTTAAGGTGGAGTGCTCTTCTGGAACCTATATCCGAGCCTTGGCTCGGGATATTGGTGCCTCTTTGGGTGTTGGTGGTCACATCACGGCACTTCGCCGAACCAAGGTCGGCCATTTTGACGTAACTGAGGCCAACTCGATTGAGGAACTGGGTGAATTACGGCTAACAGAGTTAGCTACGGCTGCTAAGCAATTGTTTCCAGTGATTCAGCTAACGGATTCGGAAGTTACAGATTTGATTCATGGCAAGCGAATCTCAGGAAAACCAGAGGTTGCTGGCCTAGCTGCAGGGCTGTCAATGTCAGGAAAACTAGTTGCTGTCCTGGAGAGTGTGAAAACTGACTTAAAATCAGTTGTGGTCTTCCAAGGAGCAATAAATGATTGAGTGGTTCTATCTAGCGCAGCTCTGGGTCGCCGTGGTGGCGGGGATCTTTTCCGTAACTCTTGGCGCGATAAAGAAGCTGCCGAGTCTGTGGAGCATTGGATCGCTAGCTCTTGTCTTACTTGGGCTTATCGGCCAGTTCGCAGTTTCCATTGTTGTGGTGAGCGGAGGAGCGAGTGCAGCTCTTGATACCGTCGAGTACTTCGCCTACCTACTGGTAGCAATCATGGTTCCTATCGGAGCAGGCTTCTGGGGTCTGGTGGAAAGAAACCGCTGGTCAACAATGATTCTGGGTGTTGCCGCCCTAACTGTTGCCGTGATGCTAGTTCGCATGCACCAAATCTGGACCGGCAGTTACTAACAAAGAAAGAGTAAGGCTCCTAGATTGACTAAATCTTCAAGATCGCTTGGCGTTGGCAGACTGCTCATTTTGGTTTACGCAGTCTTTGCAGTTTCGTCAACGGCTAGGGCTAGCTTTCAAGTCATTACCAAATTCGAACAGGCACCATTGGCGTATTCACTATCACTACTAAGCGCTCTGGTTTACATCCTCGCAACCGTTTCGTTGGCTAGGTCTGGAACGACCTGGAACAAAGTTGCGATTGGGGCTGTTGTTTTTGAACTGGTTGGAGTACTAAGCGTTGGAACGTTTTCTTTTGTTGCACCAGAGCTTTTTGATCACGCCAGTGTTTGGTCAGGCTTTGGTTCCGGCTATGGCTACTTGCCACTGGTTCTTCCGGTTCTTGGTTTGATTTGGATTCAAAAAGCAAAACGAGGCAACTAGCTTGCAGACTTACTCAGTTCTTTCAGATGTTCCATCCGATATCGGAAAAACAGTCGTAACCATTGGCAAGTTTGACTGCCTACATTTGGGACATCAGTCCTTGTTTTCAAACTTGATTGAAGCCGCCAAAGATCAATCACTAGTGCCAACGGTTGTGACTTTTGACAGGCATCCTGACCACCTGCTTCGCCCTGATCGGGCAAAGTTGCCAATCATTGGTAAGACTCAAAAGCACTCGATTATCGAATCTCTCGGCGCAGCGGTATTAGTTGAGCTCGAATTTAATCAAGCACTTGCGAGCAAAACCCCTGAGCAGTTTGTGAAGGAAATCTTGGTTGATACCTTGCACGCCCAGGTCGTTATGGTGGGCCAAGGGTTTAGATTCGGCGATCAAGGTTCGGGGGACACCCAGACCCTTCGAGAGCTGGGTCAGCAATATGGCTTTAGTGTTTCGGAAGTGAAGCCAATTGAAATTGATGGCGAGACCGTCTCCACTACCAGAGTAAGAAACCTCTTAGACGAGGGAAATGTTGTGGCTGTAGCCAAGCTGCTTGGAAGAGTGCATGTGGCGGTCGGTGTTGTTGAGCATGGATTGAAAATTGGTAGAGAAATTGGCTTTCCAACGGCGAACTTGTCGCGCGAGGCAGAAGGTTATCTTCCTCTAGATGGCGTCTACTCCGGATGGTTAGTTTCCGAAGGCATCAGGTACCCGGCAGCCCA
Organism: Rhodoluna sp.; assembly: GCF_044232805.1. Taxonomy (GTDB): domain Bacteria; phylum Actinomycetota; class Actinomycetes; order Actinomycetales; family Microbacteriaceae; genus Rhodoluna. Next base: position 12,208 of record NZ_JBIILG010000002.1, on the reverse strand, counting down.
ATCGGTTGGAATCAACGAGACTTTTCAAGCCGTACCAAGGCTGGTGGAATCGCACGTCTTGGATGAAACCGAGCTTGATCTCTACGACAAGGTCGTGACTTTGGAGTTTATTGACTTTGTTAGACCCGTTGAGAAATTTGATGGCGTTGACTCACTTGTTGCCCAAATCAATCTAGATTTAGAGGTAGTAAGACAACAGTTAGGAATGAAATGAAAGTAACTTTTGCTGGAGCCGTAAAATCGGCATTCGTGAATTTCGCACAGTTTCGTGGTGTGAGCAGCAGGGCTCAGTATTGGTACTTCGTGCTATTCAGTGTTTTGATGGCCCTTGTTCTAGGAACTATCGATTCGGTTTTTTGGCCACCAGTTGAAACCGATGATGTGCTGGTAGCGCTAAATCAGCCAACCCCTTTTTCTAACATCTTCGCAATTGTCATACTGATTCCATCTCTTGCTGTAACTTCGAGACGAATTCGCGATGCCGGCTGGTCGGGTAAGTGGCTGTGGTCCTTATTGTTGCCAATTGTTCCTTTTGTCTTTGGCGTCGTTGGAGTTATCAGCTACCTTGACAACGTTGTTACCCCGACTCTAGAAGATCTGGCTAGCTTGATTGCCTACTTCGCACCGGCTGTTCTTTTGGCCCTAATGGTCCAGATTTTCCTACTGGTTCTGTGCCTGCGAGCTAGTAAATCCAAGGAAGACGGCAACCGCTACGCAGAGTAGATTCTTGGGCTGGCGTCAGGGCAGCTTCCTAGAGTAAGCTTTTGGGGTTGCCGTGTATCGGCCGCGGATAGATAGAGCAAATAACGTCATGTTTTTTGCGCCGCGCAGCGAATAGAAGGAAGACACCATGTCATTAGATGCAAAAGTAAAAAACGACATTATTCAGCAGTATGCAACTCACCCAGGTGACACCGGTTCTCCTGAAGTTCAGATTGCTGTATTGACCCAGCGCGTCAAGGATCTAACCGAGCACCTAAAAGAGCACAAGCATGACCACCACTCTCGTCGTGGACTGCTACTTCTAGTAGGTCAGCGCCGCAGATTGCTTGGATACTTGCAGAAGGTTGAAATCGGTCGCTACCGTGCTCTTATTGAGCGCCTAGGTATCCGCCGCTAACTAGCAAAACCCTGTTGTTCACCTAGATTCCTAGGCAAAATTGCCCTGCCCTGTTAGGCTCGTAGCGAGCGATGAGGATAGGTTTGCTGGTCCTCGGTGGTGGATCTTGGGAAAACCCAAGTTTTTCTACTGACGATCAGGCACGCTTTTCAAGTCTTGAAAAGCAAAAAATCTCTCGCCTCATTCTCGCTATGCGCATTTACCCAACAGTTGGGTGAAATTAGTGCGCATTACAAGAACAAAGAGGAGGGACCATGGAAGGTCCAGAAATTAAATCAGCCGAAGCAGTAATTGACAACGGCAAGTACGGAAAGCGAACCATTCGCTTTGAAGCTGGAAGACTGGCGCAACAGGCGCAAGGTTCAGCAGCTGTCTACCTAGACGGCGAAACAATGCTCTTTTCGGCCACTAGCGCAAGCAAGCAGCCAAAGGATCAGTTCGACTTCTTCCCACTAACTATCGACGTTGAGGAAAGAATGTATGCCGCGGGACGCATCCCGGGCTCATTTTTCCGCCGTGAGGGACGTCCATCAACCGAGGCTATTTTGGCATGTCGACTAATCGACCGCCCACTTCGCCCATCGTTTGTTGATGGCCTAAGAAACGAAATTCAGGTTGTTGTGACAGTAATGTCCATCGAGCCAGATGAGCTCTACGACGTAATCGCTATCAACGCAGCGTCTATGTCAACCCAGATTGCTGGATTGCCATTTTCTGGCCCAATTGGTGGAGTGCGAGTAGCACTTATCGATGGCCAGTGGGTTGCCTTCCCTAAGCACTCTCAGCTAGAGCGCGCAGTATTCAACATGGTTGTTGCTGGTCGTCAGATTATCGAAGACGGCAAAGAAGACATTGCAATCATGATGGTTGAAGCCGAAGCGTCAGAAAACGCTTGGAACCTAATCAAGTCTGAAGGTGCAACCGCTCCAAGTGAGGAAGTTGTATCTGAGGGTCTGCTTGCTTCTAAGCCTTTCATAATGCAGCTAATCAAGGCTCAGCAAGAACTTGCCAAGGTGGCATCTCGTGAGAGTGCCGACTACCCAGTGTTCTTGCCTTACACCGATGAGTTCTACGCGTTGGTTGAGAAAGAAACCGAAGCAGAGCTAGCCAAGATCTACCAGGTTGCTGACAAGCAGTCTCGTCAGGATCAAGACGACGCTTACAAGGCTTCTGTCAAAGAGAAGCTCGCTGCTTCAGTTTCTGAAGAAGACATGAACATGTTTAGCGCCGCTTACAAATCTGTAACCAAGAAGGTTATGAGAAAGCGCGTATTGGAAGAGGGAATCCGTATTGACGGACGAGGACTTCGCGACATCAGAAAACTAGATGCAGAAGTTGCCGTAATTCCTAGAGTTCACGGATCTGCAATCTTCCAGCGTGGCGAGACTCAGATTCTTGGAGTTACCACCTTGAACATGTTGAAGATGGAACAGCAGATCGACTCACTGTCACCTGTGAAGACCAAGCGCTACATGCACAACTACAACTTCCCACCTTACTCAACCGGTGAAACCGGAAGAGTGGGAACCCCGAAGCGACGTGAGATTGGTCACGGTGCGCTCGCAGAGCGTGCCCTAGTGCCAGTGCTACCAGCTAGAGATGAATTCCCATACGCAATTCGTCAGGTATCTGAGGCACTTGGTTCTAACGGATCGACCTCGATGGGTTCTGTTTGTGCTTCTACTCTTGCACTGCTCAACGCGGGTGTTCCACTTCGCGCAGCGGTTGCAGGTATCGCAATGGGTCTGATCTCAGATCAGATCGATGGCAAGACCCGCTACGCGGCCTTGACAGACATCCTTGGTGCAGAAGATGCATTGGGAGATATGGACTTCAAGGTTGCCGGTACCAGTGAGTTCATCACTGCAATTCAGCTAGATACAAAGTTGGATGGAATTCCAGCCTCGGTTCTAGATGGAGCGCTACTGCAAGCCAAAGAAGCAAGACTCAAGATTCTTGATGTCATGAACCAGGCAATCAGCTCCCCAGACGAAATGGCGCCAACCGCGCCACGAGTAATCGCGGTGAAGATTCCTTTGGACAAGATCGGTGAAGTTATCGGCCCTAAGGGCAAGATGATCAACCAGATTCAAGATGAAACCGGAGCTGACATTTCCATTGAAGACGATGGAACTGTTTACATCGGTGCCGTTGACGGACCTTCTGCAGAAGCTGCTAAGGCTGCCATCAACGCGATTGCTAACCCACACGTTCCAGAAATCGGAGAGCGATTCCTAGGAACTGTTGTGAAGTTGGCAACCTTCGGAGCCTTTATTTCCTTGGTTCCTGGTCGCGATGGACTGCTACACATCTCAGAGCTCAAGAAGATGGCCGGTGGCAAGCGCGTTGAGAACGTTGAAGACGTTCTTGAGGTAGGCCAGCGCATCCAGGTTGAAATCTCCAAGATTGATGACCGCGGAAAGCTATCGCTTTCTCCAGTTGATACCGAAGACAAGTAACTCCAGGGATACATGACTGAAGTATTGTTCCCATTAGGACAATCTGATTTATCGTTCACCGCTTCGGGGGGCACTTCTGTTCGCAGAAGTGTCCTCCCAAGCGGTGTTCGCGTCTTAACGGAGCAAGTCCCGGGAGCTCAGAGCGTTTCTGTTTCTTTCTCTGTGGCCGTTGGCTCTAGGGACGAAACCAATAACCATTTTGGAAGCACGCATTTTCTTGAACACCTTTTGTTCAAAGGCACCAAGAAAAGAACTGCGCTAGATATTGCGGTAGCTTTTGACTCAGTTGGTGGCTCATCGAACGCCTCGACCGGTAAAGAGCACACCTCTTACTACGCAAGAGTTCAGGACAAGGCGCTACCTATTGCGGTGGATGTAATCGCCGACATGCTCACTTCGAGCCTTATTGATTCAACCGAGTTCGAGAACGAACGTCCGGTGATTCTTGAAGAACTTGCCATGAACGATGACGATCCACACGATGTGGTGCACGAAGAGTTTTCTACCGCGGTTTTGGGAGATCACCCACTGGGTAGGCCAATTGGTGGAACTCAAGAGACCATATCTGCCGTCACCCGAGATGCGGTCTGGGAGCACTACCAGCAAAACTATCGCCCACAAGATCTAGTGGTCGCAGCAGCCGGAAGCGTCGATCACCAAGAACTAGTGAAGTTGGTTGAGCAAGGCTTACTTGCTGCCGGTTGGGACCTATCGATTGCGGCTGAACCAGTAGCGCGAAGGTTGCTTCACCCAGCGAAGATTTCACGCGGGCTAAAGATAAAGGTAATAAACCGTCCAATCTCGCAAGTTAACATCTTGGTTGGATCTGAAGGCTTATCGGTAGATGACCCGAGGCGCCACGCTATGGGAATTCTGAACACAGTTTTGGGTGGCGGAATGAGCTCGAGGCTATTTCAAGAGATCCGTGAAAAGCGCGGCCTTGCTTATTCGGTTTACTCTTTCAACCAGGGTTACTCGGATGCCGCAACATTTGGTTTGTATGCGGGCTGCTCAGCCGCTAAAGCTGTTGAAGTGACTTCCTTGATGCTCGAAGAGCTAGAAAAGGTCGCAACCGAGGGTATTACAAAGGCAGAACTTGAACTTGCGCAAGGAAATATCTCAGGCAGCTTGGCGCTGAAGTTTGAAACCAACCAGGCAAGAATGTCACGCCTAGCTACCGCGGAAATCGTATCTGGGGAGTTTATGGACCTGGATGAGTCGCTTTCTCGTTTCGAGCACGTGAGCTTAGAAGAAGTTCAGTCCTTGGCGGCCGAATTGGTTTCTCGGCCAAGATCCTTAGTGGCTGTTGGCGATGTTGATCAGGCCATGTTTGATCAATTTGTAAGTTAGCTCAAGGTAAGTTTAAAACTGTGAGCACAAGCGTAAGCCTGATAGGCGCCTCCGGTCGAATGGGCCAACTCACACTCGGCTTGATTGAAAAAGACGCTTCCTTTACCCTGCATAGCGCTTTGGGTTCGGGCAACTCCTTGAACGAGGCCATTGGTGCTGATTTAGTAGTTGACTTTACGAATCCAGAAGTTTCCGAGCGAGTGGTTGATTTCGCAATCGACAACAACTTGAGGCTCTTGGTTGGAACCAGCGGTTGGAGTAAAGAGAAGATTGATCGCGTTAGAGCCAAAATGGTTGGAACATCGGCGGTTGTTGCAATTGTGCCGAATTTTTCAATTGGTTCTGTTCTAGCAACCAAATTTGCTGCCGAGGCAGCCAAGTATTTTGACGGGATTGAAATCATCGAGACTCACAACGTCACAAAGATTGATGCACCTTCAGGCACCGCCCTTTACACCTCCCTTGCAATATCAGAGGCTAGAAAAGGAAAGCCTGCTTCTGAGCAAACGGGTGCAGATAAAGACCCTTTATTCAACGGAATTCCGATCAAGAGTGTTCGGCTTCCAGATAAGCACGCTGAACAGGAAGTAACCCTCACTGCTGCCGATGAGTTTCTCTACGTTCGTCACGAGGTTACCTCTCACGAGGTCTACGCCAAGGGCATCTTGCTATCAATGCATAAGGCCATGACACTTTCTGGACTGAGTGTTGGCATGCTGGATCTAATGGAAGAGAACTAGCTTGACCTCTGCAAAACTTGGGGCAATTGTCATGACTGGCCTACTGGGTGTTTATCTCACCTTGGTGGGAGAGCGCTCTTTAGCACTTATTGGCTCGAGTGAGCCAGTTGCGGTAGCTATTGGATCGTTGATGCTATTTCTTCCAGCGGTTGCGGCTTGGGGAATATTTTTAGAGCTTAGATTTGGTTTGAGGATTGAAAAACTCGGCGAAGCTCTAAAGCAAGAAAACGCCTGGCCACGTTTTGAGTTCGAGCTTCGACCAAGCGGTCGCCCAACAAAGGATTCTGCTGAAGCAATCTTTGGCAAGTATCGCGAGATAGTTGAAGCCGACGAATCTAATTGGAGAACCTGGTTCGCGCTAGGCCTTGCCTATGATGCAGCGGGGGATCGGGCTAGAGCCCGAAAGGCGATGCGGCAAGCAATCGCCCTCGGACGAACTAGCTAACTTTTTGAAGGAATAACGCCAATTCTTTTTAGGCCTAGGTAAATCTGGCAACCGAGGCAGTATGCAAACACTGCGTTAAGAAATGCTGCAGTGAATGCGGCTGCCGCTGCAACTGGCAAAGCGTAGGTAACACCTAGAAGGTGTAGGACCAGTCCGGTTCCAGTAACAATTAGCCCGACGAACTGCGCGAAGTGCACAGGTGTTGCGTTCTCAAGTGCGGTAGGCGGCTTTAGCGCTGGTCTAACTAGATACTTGAATATGTAAGAGTACGGATGCTTAGCTGGGCCTACAGCGGTTCCGATTGTGAACATCGCTACTGAGAAAATCATGATTCCCAAAGCTAGGTTGATAGTTTCGGCAGCAAGGCTTAGGTAAATAACCAAAACCATAAGTACTGAGGTTATTGCGGCGCCAAATCTAGGACCCCTTGGGTCGATCCCCTTTGGCGCAGACGGTTGGTTTGATGTGCTCATTTGATCTCCAGTTTCTCTAGTTCTTGTTGGATTACGTTTATTTTTGGTGCTCCACCAATTCGGGCTTGAACCTTACCGGTTCGATCCAGAATCAAGGTTGTTGGGGTTTGCATGACATTGAAGTGAGCTGCCAGATCCATTCGGTCTGTTAGGTCAACCTCTATATGAGTTAGATCTGGGTTTTTTGACTCCAGTTCTTTGAAGTATTTGGCGGTCTGAACACAGATTGAACAAACCTCGGTAGAAAACTGCAACAAGGTTGCCTTTTTTCCAAAGCTGGTAACGGGCTGGCCAGCCCTGGTTGCCTTGAGTTTGCCAAGATCGACAATTTCTCCCGAGCGAACCAGCTTGGCTCGGCCTGTTCTTGCTCGCCACCAGAATCCTGCTGAGAGCGCGACCAACACCAGTGCTGCGATGATGGTGATTCGAAAATCCAAGGCGTCCTCAATCCGTAGTTCTTGGTACTCCTGTAGTCAACTTGGTTAGGGTTCGGATTATGCCCGATATTCGAGAAATTTTTCGGGCTCACGAGGGACCTTGCCAGCTCCCAGCAAGGTTCTAGATAGGCTGGTCAAATGTCCGAAGTAGTCTTTAGATCCGATGTCACGGTCGAATTAGTCCGATCCAACGCCAGTGACCAGGACGTCTTGTTCGCCGCCAGGGTTTCAACCCAGGGCGAGCAATCCCTTGAGGCGGCAACAGCCAACAAGGACGCTGAGGCTGACTCTCGTGACCGAGGGCTAATTAACTATCTAATGCGGGATCGCCACGGTTCTCCGTTTGAGCACAACTCCATGACTTTTTATGTTCAGGCACCAATTTTTGTATTTAGAGAATTCATGCGTCACCGAATCGCGAGCTACAACGAGGAATCGGGTCGCTACAAAGAGCTTTCTCCAGTGTTTTACATTCCAGGACCAGATCGTAACTTGGTCCAAACTGGGAAAACTGGTCACTACGAATTCTTACCAGGATCAGCGGAGCAGGTTGCCCTAGTGGAGCAAGAATCTAGAACTGCTTCAATTAGCGCCTACGAGTCTTATCAGAGAATGCTGGAGGCAGGAGTAGCCAGAGAGGTAGCTCGCATCGTGCTACCGCTAAATATATATTCGAGCATGTATGTGACTATGAACTCTCGTGCCCTGATGAACTTTTTGAGCCTTCGGACCAAGCGCGAAGGCACCCACTTCCCATCTTTCCCTCAGCGTGAAATCGAAATGTGTGCTGAGAAGATGGAAGATTTCTGGGCCAAGCTCATGCCATTTACCTACGAGACATTCAACCAAAACGGTCGAGTAGCACCCTAACTTAGCTCTGAGCTATGGTTTATCCATGGCTAAAACAAACCAAGGCATCTTCGGGCAAGTGCTCGTAGCGCTTGTGACGCCTATGACCCCCGAGGGTGAGGTCGACTGGGATTCTGTCGAAAAGCACATGGATTATGTGATCTCCAATGGTGCAGATGGAATTGTAGTGACTGGAACTACCGGTGAAACCAGCACACTAACTGACCCAGAAAAAATCAAGCTCGTTGAAGTTGGAAAATCAGTAGCTTCGGGACGAGCAAAGATTATTACCGGCGGTGGCTCAAACGAAACGGCACATGCCATGCAGCTTTACAAGGCAAGTGAAAAAGCTGGAGCCGATGGCGTAATGATCGTCACCCCTTATTACAACAAGCCAACCCAGGCTGGAATTTTGACTCATTTCCGCCTGATCGCGGATTCAACTGATCTGCCGGTTATCTTGTATGACATTCCAGGTAGAACCGGCGTTGCCATTTCGCAGCAAACTTTCCATAGAGCAGCCAAGCACCCAAACATCATTGCGGTAAAAGACGCAGTGGGCGATCTAGCTCAAGCGTCGAGATTGATGAATGAAACAGATTTGATGTATTTTTCAGGCGATGATTCCAACATTTTGCCGCACCTATCTATTGGCGCTACCGGTTTGATTGGCGTGACAGCAAACGTAGCCCCCGCTGCGTATCGAGAATTGGTTGATGCCACCAACCGCAATGATTTCAATCACGCGCTAAGCGTTCACAATGCACTCGAACCACTGCAGCGAGCCATAATGACTCACGTTCCAGGCACCGTGGCGGCAAAGTATGTCTTGGATGGCCTAGGCATGATTTCATCAGCCCGTGTTAGATTGCCTTTAGTTGGACCAGAAGATGACGAGGCTGCTCGCATTGAAGACGGAATAGAGAAAGTCGGCACTGTGCCAGGACTTTCCTTTGAGAACTTTAGACCAGATAGAAACGCTGCCGCTGGCGGTGCTTTGCCTAAGGTGGCAGGCACAACCCGCTAAAGCAAGAAAGTAGAACCTGTGGTTCAGACCCTGCCGTTACCGGCAAAGCTTCAAAAAGATGTCATGAGAATTATTCCACTCGGTGGAATTGGTGAGATCGGTCGTAACATGACTGTCTTTGAAATCAACGGCAAGATACTCATTGTTGATTGCGGCGTGCTGTTTCCCGAAGAGAACCAGCCAGGAGTGGACGTCATCCTGCCTGACTTTGGATACCTTCGCGATCGGCTAAATGACATCATCGGATTGGTTTTGACCCACGGCCATGAAGATCACATCGGGGGAGTGCCATATCTACTTCGCCTAAAAGGTGATATTCCAATCATCGGCTCTGCGCTAACTTTGGCTTTTATCGAAGCCAAGGCCAAAGAGCACAAGATGAGTCTTTTCACTCACACCGTCTCCGAGGGAGACGTAGAGAAGATGGGTGATTTTGAACTCGAATTTATTGCCGTAAATCATTCGATTCCCGATGCGCTTGCTGTAGTAATTCGCTCCAAGGCTGGAACAATTTTGCACACTGGAGATTTCAAGATGGACCAGATTCCACTTGATGGCAGGTTGACAGATCTTCGGGCTTTTTCTCGCATCGGTGAAGCCGGCCTGGATTTGTTTTTGTGTGACTCGACCAACGCTGATGTTCCTGGCTTTACTCCTTTGGAAAAAGACATCGGCCCGGTTTTAGAAGACATAATTGGTCGGGCCAAAAAGAGGGTAATTGTTGCCTCTTTTTCCTCACACGTTCATAGAGTCCAGCAGGTTATCGATGCAGCGGTGCATAACGGTCGCAAAGTTGCGTTGGTTGGAAGATCGATGGTTCGCAATATGCATATCGCCAGCGAGCTTGGTTACCTAGATGTTCCTGATGGCGCGCTTATTGAATTGAAAGATGCACTAAGTCTTGATCCAAGCCAGGTAGTGTTCATGTCCACCGGTAGCCAGGGTGAACCGATGGCGGTTCTTTCTCGCATGGTGAATCTGGAGCACGACATTGAAATTGCCGAAGGTGACACTGTTATTTTGGCAAGCTCATTGATTCCTGGAAACGAAAACGCGGTTTACCGAATAATTGATGGCCTTACCAAACTCGGCGCCAATGTGATTCACAAAGGTAACGCCAAGGTTCACGTCTCGGGTCACGCAGCTGCTGGAGAGCTACTTTATGTTTACAACATCTTGAAGCCTAAAAACGTTATGCCGGTTCACGGTGAGTATCGCCACCTGATAGCTAACGCCAAGCTAGCGGAGCAAACCGGGGTCAAGCCAGAGAACATTATCTTGGCCGAGGATGGCTTTGTGATTGATTTAGCCAACGGGGTTGCCAAAGTGGTCGGCGAGGTTGAATGTGGATTGCTGTTTGTAGACGGTAAGACGGTTGGAACCATCACCGAGGAGGATCTAAAAGATCGTCGCATTCTTGCCGAAGAAGGATTTATCTCAGTGTTTGTGGTTATTGACCCACGGACCGGTTTGATTACCGCAGGGCCAGAGATTAGAGCTCGGGCATTTGCGGAAGAAGATCACGTTTTTGATGACGTGAAGCCCCAGATTGAAAAAGCTCTGCTACTGGCTGCGAGAGAGGGAATCAAAGATACCCATCAGTTGCAGCAGGTGATTCGTCGAAGCGTCGGAGGCTGGGTTTCCAAAGCTCACCGCAGACGCCCGATGATCATTCCGGTAGTTATCCACGGCTAGCCGCCTAGGTTACGCGGGTTTTGGCTAGGCCGCTAGTAGTTTAAAAGTCATGGCAACTCGAAAATCGACTCCTGCGTCTAAGCGCGCCACGGCCAAAACCCAGGTTCTTGGCTCGGCTAAGTCGGCAAAGCCTGAAGTTTCTCTAACATCCAGGTTTTATCTGGCCCTAGCCCACGGGTTTGGTGCCACAGCAAGGGCTTTTTCGCATGAGAAGTTAGCCAAGGAAGATCGTCGTGATGGGCCGCCATTTTTCATGTCGCTGCTTGGTGTTCTTGGGATTGTCTTTAGCTGGTTTCTGATTCAGGAGCCTTGGGCACAGTTATTGCATGCCTGGACCTTCGGGATGCTCTTTGGCCCGGTGGCTTTTGTGCTGCCGGTGATAATGATTGTTTTTGCTGTCTATTTGGCTAGGCACCCCTCAACCACTCGGGACAATTCGCGAATTGGAATTGGCCTGTTCTTGCTACTAATGGTGGCATCAGGTTTTTTCCACCTATTTAGTGCTCAGCCCCAACCAACCGATGGGGTAGTAGCCCTTAGCGAAGCCGGCGGACTGCTTGGCTGGCTAATTGCCATACCTTTCTTGTCCACTATGTCTATATGGGGAGCGGTTCCAGTTTTGGTGCTGTTTGGCTTTGGTTCGATTTTGATTATGACCAGGACCGCTCCCAACAAGATTGGTGAGCGGCTTGGGGAGCTGTATGAGTATCTGTTTGGTTCTGCTCTTGAGAAAAAAAGCCAAGACGATAGCGAATTGGAACTGCACGATGCCTTTGATGGCACCAAGGCACCTTGGTGGAGAAGATCCAAAAAAGACGACAACGCTTATGACTCCGCTCTTGTTGAAGGTACTGATCTAGTCCAGGGCATGCTCGAGCAAACTGAACCTGAGCAGGATTACGAGCTAGCCGATGAACCGCTGGATCCAGAAGTGTTATTTGATGAACCCGAGCAGGACTCTGAGCCGGTAGCGCCAGTTGGCAGGACCCAACGCGCTTACAAGCTTCCAGACCCATCTCTTCTTGGCCCAGGAACAATTCCAAAACTCAAATCCGAGGTCACTGACGAGGTAGTTGCATCGATTAGTTCAGTGTTCCAAGAATTCGATATCGATGCCACCGTGACTGGCTTTTCCAGAGGCCCAACCGTTACTCGCTACGAGGTGGAGTTAGCTGCCGGAGTCAAGGTGGAGGCTGTAACAAGGCTTGCAAGCAATATTTCTTATGCAGTTGCCTCTAACGAGGTGCGAATCTTGGCTCCAATTCCTGGCAAGAGCGCAATTGGAATTGAGATACCCAATACTGACCGTGAGACTGTTTCTTTGGGCGATGTTCTGCGCTCGCAAAATGCCAAGTTGTCAGCTCATCCGCTGACCATCGGTATCGGTAAAGATGTCGAGGGTGGCTACGTGGTGGCCAACTTAGCCAAGATGCCACACCTTTTGGTAGCTGGTGCAACCGGTGCCGGTAAGTCCAGTTTCGTAAATGCGATGATTACCTCCATCCTGATGCGGGCAAAGCCCGCTGAGGTGAGGCTAGTTTTGATAGACCCCAAGCGTGTGGAGCTTGCTGCCTACCAGGGAGTTCCCCATCTGATTACACCAATTATTACCA
>NZ_JBIILG010000012.1:0-29611 GCF_044232805.1 Rhodoluna sp. | reverse complement strand
TTGTGCAGTTGCGTGTGCAATTGACAGAGCCAAGCAAGGTCTGACTTGAAATTATTGGAGGAGATTTTGATGGTCATGGCTTTCTAACCAGTCATCAAAAGTGGTTTTCCCCACAATCGTTTCGCCCATTCCGCGCAAATCGCCTGAAGCCATGCCTCTACCAAAAACCCCCGGAAGCGGAAACTCGAGAACCAACTTCTTCAAGCCGTCGAAAGCGATCTGCCTTCGAGCCAGATCAACTAACACTTCATTTCTTGGACCAACCAAATCTGTTACGCGCTTAAGTGGTTTTCCTTCTGCGATATCCACTAGGTGTTGCCCCACTTCCCTTGCTGCCACTGGTCGCATAAGGCATTTTGGAAGAAGCGCAATCGGTCCAGGCATACTTTGCAGTTGCTGGGTCACGAACTCATGAAATTGGGAGGACCTGGCAATTGTGTAGGGGGTTGTTCCTCTTTGGATGGTTCGCTCTTGTTCGAGCTTCCCCGCATAGTAACCACCGTCAATCTCATCGATACCGACGATCGATAAAGCCACGTGGTGTTTCACCCGGGTCTGCGCCTCTGCGCTCAGGATGTTGTTTGTGACGGTTGAAAAGAATTTTCGCGCAGCTTTGGCGCTCAGCGTAGTTTTGTTGGTGACGTCGATGACTACATCCACGCCATCGAGAGCCTCCGCCAAACCCTCGCCAGAAATTAAATCGATGCCATTTCTTCGGGAAATCGAGACAACTTCGTGTCCTCGGTTTTCGGCAGCCGTGACGGCAAACTTACCCACTAGTCCAGTCCCACCGGCGAGAGCAATCTTCATCAAAAACCTCCCTCTCTAAAATAAGACTCGAGAACGGAAGTGTCCAATTCAGGAACCGGATTGGGTTAGTTCGAATCCCGCATTCTCCGCCAGTAACTCCCTTGATTTAGAGCCTCAGTAGGGGCGTTTATCGAGGGAGTTTTTGCTTAATGTGCAACTTAATGTGCACTTATGGAAGAGTCACCGGTCTCTCGTGTTCCACATCGGCTGATAGCACCGTGAAGCCCAGTTTTTCATAGACCCTGAGTGCATTCGATGCGTTCTCAGTGTCGACACCTAGCTCCGCGTGAACATAGCCCCGTCGAGAAAAGTGAGCCAAGGCTGTGCCAAGCAGCAACTGACCAAATCCTTTACCTTGATGATCCTTGTTAACTCCGAGCCGAACCACAAAACCTCGCAACTCCAGCCCATCGATGTCATCTAGCCATATGAATCCTTCTGCACTTCCATGTAATTCAAGAAGATATATGCCATCCCTGGGGATGCTTTTATCCGCCTGGATCCTCTTGACCCAAGAATCAAAATCTCTTGGTACAAATCCGAAGTGCTCTGCAAATGAGTTTTGATGGACTGCATGCATTTTTCTCAAGTCATTAATGTTGTCTAGTTCAACATTTCTGACCTCAACACCCTCTGGCGGGACAGGTGGTTTGAGATTTGGTGCTACTGGTGCTCGAAGTGTGTTGTAAACACGTATGGGCATAAAGCCTCTTGAAGTTGCGTGGACCAAGTTTTCACTATGTTTGTGATTTATCGATACTTGTATCTTGAAGTCTGGATACTCTCGCTGTGATTCAAGGATCAGCCAGTCAAGTAGAGCCGGGTATCTTGAGTCGCCAGCTCGCACAGCGATGATTGGCTCCAGTATTTTGGCACTCAAATCTGGATGCAGATTGCCAACGCCAAAAGGAACAGAGTTTTCGTTGTCACTGAAGAGCCAAGTTGGAGATGGATCATTAGGGCTTTCGATCATCATTCTGGCAATGTCGATTCCATAGTTGCCATGATCTGGATCTACTCCGTTTACTTCAGAATTCAGAATCTCGAGAGCTAGCTCTGCGTCTTCAAGGGTTGCTTGACGAACAAACAGCGAGGGTGTCTCGGCATTGGTCTGACTCATGATCCCCCATGAATTTCTTAGCTAAACAGGTGATGCTAACCCAGTCGTAGTTTTCTAGCGACTCAACATCAAGTTTATGCTCACTGTTTTGATTCGAGAATTGGCGCGTCAACGAATGAATCCGGGGCGGCAATTCGCAGCTGCTAACAAGATGGCGTAGAAAGATGGCGTAGAAAGTGATTCAGGAAGTCTTAAACCCAGTGTTTATGCGGGCAGGAGGATGGTAGGTCGAATCAAGCATTCTCCGCCAGCAACTCCCTCGATTTAGAGACTCATTGGAGGCGAAGATTGAGGGCTCCGAAGCAAAGCATGGTGGGCTTGTCAGACTGACTCCTCTAGGTGCGGAAATGATCAGTCTCTCAACTATCTGAATCCAATTCACCTTTTCGGCACGGGCATGCCAAGCAGTTTTTCTAGGTCGAAACGCTCGCTCTTGCGCCATGAGTCCTCGACAAACTTTGCGTAGCGCTTCTTGTTGAGAAGCTGATCCTCTTTCGACTCCATCAGATGCCAGGTTGCAGCTTCGAGAAAGCGCAATTTAGTGTGAAGTTCGATTAGCTGAACATCTCGCTCGGATATCTTGCCGGCTTTGAAGTATTCGTTGAGATAGGTGACAATCAGGTCGCGCTGAATTGCTTTTTTCTCGTAGAGCATTGAGTGAATCACTACGCCAAGCTCAAAATACTTTGATGCCCAACCGGCTTCGGCCCAGTCGATGAGAACAGGGCGCTTAGGTTGAAACACAACGTTAGAAAAATGGCTGTCGCTGTGAACGAAGGTCAAATCTTCTCGCGCAAGTTCGTGAGCCTTGAGTGCACGGGCTATGGAACGCGCATACTTCACAAGTTCAGGAGAATACTCCTCAGCATTGGACTTTGAGAAAATCGGCTTAAGCATTCTGGCCGAGTTCCATTCGGCTTTCTTAGTTTTTCCATCCCGCGCAAATGCTTGGTGCAGTTTGCGGTGCGCATCGGCAAGCAGTTTTGCGTGTTTTGGTAGCGCCCTGCCTTCTACAATCTTGCCTGAGGCATATGAATACGAAACCATGTCGAATTGCTTTAGTTGTTGACGTTTCAAAACTGTTGGTGCTGAAATCTTTCTTTTGCGCAGCAGAATTAGGTTATTGATTTCTTTTTCGAGTTGTAAAGCCAGCTTTTTGCTTCTGCGAACAAACTTGTAAACGGCTGAGAGTCTCTTGTTGACTACTGTGATCGATTCGTGGCGAAATGCCTCAACCGTAAAGCACTCGGGTTCATCGATGCTATCGAGTGCCGCGACAATCTCAGCAGGAAGTGAGTCAAATGAAACGGTCTTTGCCATCTCTTAAGTTTAAGGGCAGCATGATTTTGAGGTCAGGCATTGGTATTCGTTAGGCTAGCTCTATCTACAGCTAACTACCCCAGAAGTACGTGAGCAAAGGGCTGTTCGAATCCCCCATTCTCCGCCAAAGCAAGTGCTTTATAGCGCTTTCAAAATGTCGTTGACTTTTTCCTTGGCGTCACCAAAAAGCATCTTGGCATTTGGCTTGTAAAACAGCGGGTTGGCAACACCGGCGTAACCAGAAGCCATCGATCTCTTGAAGACAATCACGTTCTCGGCCTCCCAAACCTTTAGTACTGGCATACCTGCAATTGGGCTTGTTGGGTTTTCGGTTGCAGCTGGGTTCACGGTGTCGTTAGCTCCAATAACCAAAACCACATTGGTCTTGGATAGATCGTCGTTGACCTCATCCATTTCTAGAACGATGTCGTATGGAACCTTGGCTTCTGCAAGAAGTACGTTCATGTGACCTGGAAGTCTTCCTGCCACAGGGTGAATACCGAAACGAACCTCAACACCCTTCTCGCGAAGTTTCTTGGCAAGTTCTGCAACAGGGTACTGTGCCTGAGCTACCGCCATGCCGTAGCCCGGTGTTATAACAACAGTCTTAGCGTTGCTCAACAGTTCAGCTACCGATGCTGCATCGGTCTCGGTGTGCTCTCCGGTTTCCTCTTCGGACTCAGAAGGAGCTTGGATTCCATAGCCTCCAAAGATAACCGAGATAAAGCTTCGGTTCATCGCCCGGCACATGATGTAAGACAGGTAAGCACCCGAGGAACCAACAAGGGCACCGGTTACGATCAGCAAGTTGTTGCTCAAAAGGAAACCTGTTGCAGCTGCTGCCCAACCGGAATAGCTATTTAGCATCGAGACAACTACTGGCATATCTCCACCACCGATGGAAGCAACCAGGTGCCAACCAAGAGCAAGGGCTAGAACCGTTACGGCTATAAGAAGCCCGAGCTCTGGGGTAACAACATAGGCAACAGTTAGGGCTACGAATCCAACTAGGGCAAACAGATTCAGGAAGTTTCTTCCAGGAAGAATCAATGGCTTCGAAGACATCTTCGCTGAGAGCTTTAGGTAAGCAACGATGGAACCTGTGAAGGTAATGGCTCCAATAAAGACACCAATGAAAACCTCCGCGCTGTGAACGGCAGCTAAATCTGGAGACAGCTCCTTAGCGTGCAGCGCTCCGTTCCAACCAACAAGTACTGCTGTTAGACCTACGAAGCTGTGAAAAAGGGCAATTAGCTCTGGCATGCCGGTCATGGCAACTACCTTTGCTCGCCAGAGACCAATCACGGCACCAATAGCTAATGCACCAACTAGAAGTCCAAGGCCAAGCAAAGTTGAGTCGCTCCACTCACCCGAAAATGCCAACCAAATGGTTGCCACCATGGCGATAGCCATACCGGCGATTCCATATCGAACACCGGTTCTACCAGTTTCGTGCTTGCTGAGTCCTGCAAGGCTCATGATAAACAACAGGGCAGCTGCAACATAAGCCGCGTTAGCGATAGCTAGTGCACTCATTAGTTATCTCCCTTCGTGAACATCTTGAGCATTCGGGAGGTAACGGCAAAGCCACCAAAGACGTTGATGCTGGCAAGTAATACTCCAACAGCAGCGAGAATCTGCACCAGCAAAATGGCGTCGGTGATCTGCAATACGGCAGCCACCACAACAATTCCGGAAATGGCATTTGTTACCGACATTAGAGGGGTGTGAAGCGCGTGGTGCACTTTGCCAATCACATAGAACCCGATAACAACCGAAAGCATCAAGACCAAGAAGTGCTCCGGTAGCGGTGCTGGTGCCAGAGTCACAACGCCAAACAATGCCGCTAGACCCAAGGCAATCAAGGCAGCTCTGGTTCTACCAGACATCTTCTTTTTCTCTGGAATCACAACTGGCTCAGCCTTGGCAACCGGTGCCGCTGATACCTGAACCGGTGGCGGTGGCCAGGTGGTAGCGCCGTCTTTGACCACGGTGACCGAGCGCATTACGACATCTTCAAAGTCAATTACAGCCTTGCCGTCCTTGCCAGGAGTTAGCAGCTTCAGTAGGTTCACAAGATTTGTTCCATAAAGCTGCGAGGACTGAGCTGGCAGTCTGGAAGGTAAGTCCGTATAGCCAAGAATGGTGACACCGTTCGCGGTGACAATTTTCTTTCCGGCAACAGATCCAGCAACGTTTCCACCCTGCGCTGCAGCCATGTCAACAATCACACTGCCGGGTTTCATTAGAGCAACATCCTCAGCGGTAATTAGCTTCGGGGCAGGTCTTCCCGGGATTAGGGCGGTGGTAATAATGATGTCAACATCGGCTGCCTGTTCTGAATAAATCTCAGCAGCTCTTTGTTCGTAAGCTTTGCTCGTTTCTTTGGCATAGCCATCGCTTGATTGCATTTGTTCTTCGACCTCAACCAAGAGGTATTGACCACCAATTGATTTCACTTGGTCGGCTACCTCGGGTCTTGGGTCGGTCGCTCTAACAATTGCTCCAAGGCTAGATGCCGAACCAATTGCGGCTAGGCCTGCAACACCAGCACCGGCAACAAGTACTTTGGCAGGTGCAACTTTTCCAGCAGCAGTTACTTGTCCAGTAAAGAAGCGACCAAACTCATGGGCTGCTTCAATAACCGCACGGTAACCTGCGATGTTTGCCATGGAGCTAAGAACGTCCATTGACTGCGCACGTGAAATTCTTGGGACCGCATCCATTGCGAGCGCCGTGACGCCCTGCTTAGAAAGAGACTCGAGTAGTTCAGGCTTTAGAGCCGGGCTCAATACACCAACGAGAACTGCGCCTTTTTTGAGCTTGCTTATCTCGGAATCTGATGGAGCGCTAACGGTAAGAACAATGTCTGCACCCCAGGATTCGGCAGAGCTGCCAAGTTTGGCACCGGCGGCTTCGTAGGCTGAGTCTGGGAAGGATGCTTTAGCTCCAGCACCTTTTTCCACGACAACTTCGTAGCCAAGGGAGCGAATAACCTTCACGGTCTCAGGAGTTGCGGCAACCCTAGATTCGGCTTCCTGCTCAGCGACTACACCAATTAGCGACACGTTTCTCCTTCGGGAAATCTAATTCAGCATAAGTCTAAAGGGACGTTTGGGGTCCAAATGGCGAGCGCCTATTCTGGACGAATTTCCCCGTCGTTAGATTGCTGATTCATCATGGCGGTCAGGGTTTCGTTGGCGGTCTTGACTATTTCGTAAGTCCTCGAAATCAGCTCTTGTGCCGACTGAGAGCTAAGTAGGTCGAGCTGGTCCAATGGGCCAACTGGAAGCACCCCAGCCATCTGCCAGCAGGCGTCCATTGGATCATCGCTGAACTCAATGTCGGCACCAAACTGGAGGCTGCCAAATTCGCTAACAAAAGCCAGTAATTGCCGAACTTTTGTTTCCAGGTGAGCTTTGGCGGGAAGGAGGCTGTCGTCCCAAATCAAATCGGGAAGCAAGTCAATGTCTGCCATTGGATAAGGATCATCTGGTAGCCAAGCGTTTATCCGAAAGCGTTGTGAGCCAAATGATTCCAGACCGAGAAATTCTTCTGTGGTGCCAATCTCGGTAACCGAGGCAATAGTTCCGATACTCATACGCTTTTCTCCCCCACCGACTTCTTTACCGCGCTCGATTAGCACAACTCCAAACTCTGGTTTCTCAGAGGCAACAAGATCGCCTAATAGTTTTAGGTAGCGCTGTTCAAAGATTCGAAGCGGCAGTGGCATGGCGGGCAACAAAACAGAGCCTAGAGGAAACATGGGCATTACTGGCATGGTTCAGTTAGCACTCGACGACGTTGACGGCCAAGCCACCCATGGATGTCTCTTTGTACTTAGTAGACATGTCAACACCGGTTTGTCTCATGGTCTCAATCACGGTATCCAAAGAGATCTTGTGATCGCCATCTCCCAACAGAGCAAGTCGCATGGCAGCTACCGCGGTTCCAGCGGCAATTGCATTTCTTTCAATACACGGGAGCTGAACAAAGCCACCGACCGGATCACAAGTAAGTCCTAGGTTGTGCTCCATGGCAATTTCAGCCGCGTTCTCGATTTGCTCGTTAGTACCACCTAGAACTGCAGTAATTCCTGCAGCAGCCATAGAGCAAGCTGATCCAACTTCGCCCTGGCAACCAGCTTCTGCTCCAGAAATCGACGCATTCAACTTATAGAGCGCGCCAATAGCGCCAGCAGTCAGTAGATACTCGCGCGCAATCTTTTCATCGCTGATTCCACGGAACTGGTTAGCAAAGTACGCAACAGCAGGAATGATGCCAGCTGCACCATTGGTTGGTGCCGTAACAACTCTCATGCCGGCGGCATTTTCTTCATTAACTGCAATAGCGAAGGCCTGCAGCCATTCGGCTGTTAGATCCCCTGCTGCGTTTTCACTCTTGGACATTTCGGCCAGGCGCTCTGTCATACCCCGAGCTCTCCTTGGAACATTCAGATACCCAGGCAAGACTCCCTCGTTACTGAGGCCTGATTGAATACAGGCCTTCATGGCAGACCATATAGCGGTAAGCCTGGCGTGAACGGCCTGCTCGCCATGGACTGCCACCTCGTTGCGAAAGGCAATCTCCCCGAGGGACACCCCTTCGGAATTGGCATGGGCCATCAACTCAACAGCGGAATTGAAAGGGTATGGAACATCCCGGTCAGCTTTTAGGGTTTCTGCTTCGTCTTCGATAAAACCGCCACCAACTGAGAAAAAGACCGCGCTGTGAATAAGCTCTTCGTTTTTGTAAGCCTGGAATCTCATGCCGTTTGAGTGTTTAGTTAGTCGCTCCTTGCGCTCAAAAACTAAATCGCTTTCCCTAAAGGCAACAGTGTTTCCAAGAAGAGAAATCTGCTTGTTGGCTTTGGCGTTCTCATAAAGCTTTAGAACCTCCATCGGATTGCATTGTTCTGGCGTATCGCCTGCAAGACCGGCAACTAAAGCGTTGGTTGTTCCATGGCCTGCACCAGTAGCGGCCAAAGATCCATAAAGAGTTATTTGCAGCCGAGTGATTTCAGCTGGGTTCGAAAGCTCCAGCGCAAAAGCGCGAGCTGCTCTCATCGGTCCCACCGTGTGAGAAGAAGATGGTCCTATTCCTATGGTGAATAGATCTAGTGTTCCTACGTATGACATTTGCTTCCGTTCGTGAAAACGGGCCGGCACAATGCCGGCCCGTTTCTAATCACTAATTTACTATTTGTTGCTCTTGATTGCGTATTCCTCTTCAGGAGACATAACTAGGTTGTGTCTTCCGTATACCGCAAAGATGATCAACATGACCACGTAGATCACGGCGATACCAGCGATAGCTGTTTGGAACGCAGGGTTGATTAGGTATCCAACGAATGAGATACCGGCGATTACTGCAGCAGCAATTGCTCCTGGAACACCCCATGGTGAAACATATGGGCGCTTCAAGTTAGGAAGCTTGCGGCGAAGGATTAGGAAGCTAACTGCCTGCATCATGTAGGCAAGCATGGCTCCCCAAACAGCGATGTTTAGAACGATAGCCCCGGCAACTGCACCGGCACCTTCAGCGTCCAGAGCGGTTAGGACCTGGATGGCTAGAAGAGATACAAGGCCAATTAGTCCACCAACGATCAGCGCTGCCAAAGGCACGTTCTTGCTGTTGGTGACTGATAGCCCCTTCGGGTAGTAGCCCGCCCTAGACAGTGAGAACATGTTTCTGGCGTAAGCAAACATGATTCCCTGCAAGGAAGCAAGCAGACCAATTAGAGCAACTAGGCCCAGTAGCGCAGCAACCTGATCTCCTACCATCACGCGGAAACCGTCAAGTAGTGGTTCTCCAGCAACGCGAAGCTCCTCTGCTCCAACGATTCCTGTGTTTAGGAACAGAACTAACAAACCAGCAACAATCAAAGTAGTTCGGGCCCATAGACCAGCTTTTGGAATGTCTCTTGCTGGATCCTTTGCTTCTTCAGCTGCAAGTGGAAGTTCCTCAATACCTAGGAAGAACCAAACCCCAAATGGAATCGCCCACAAAATACCTTCCCAACCAAATGGTAGGAATGCACTCTGGCCTTCTTCAGGAGCGATGTTGAATAGGTTGTCCCAGCTAAATAGTCCAGAGAAAGCTGCCATTAGCGAGAAGACAAGAATAATCGCAAGCGAAATAACCGCAACGATAATTGCGAATCTAAATGCGGTGTGTGAACCAGCAGCGTTTAGAACAATAAACACTAGGTAGAGAATTATCCACCAAACCCAAGCTGGAAGTGAAACTCCAAGGAGCTCAGTTGTGATTCCATCTGCATACGATGCTGAGAAGAAAACAACAACGGCAGTTGTTGCAACATAGGTAATTGTTTCAGCAAGACCAGTTATGAAACCTCCCCAGGGTCCAATCGCGGTTCTTGCAAAGGAATATGCTCCACCGGTGTGAGGCATGGCAGCTGCCATTTCTCCGATTGAGAACATCAGACCGTAGTACATGACCACCAAAATTCCAAAGGCGATCAAGAGGCCACCAAAGCCTCCGACATCTAGACCAAAGTTCCAACCTGAGAAGTCACCAGAGATAACTGCAGCAATTGCAAGTCCCCAGAGACCCAAAAGGCCAGCCGCACGAGTCAGCTGGCGTTTTTCAAAATAACCATCTTCAGGCTTTTTATATGTAACGCCTGAAATTTTTGTGTTTTCCGAAGGCATTCGGTTTCCTATCCGTCGCTTCGAAGCTGCCCCTTGAATACCGAGGTGCTTCATCCACGACATTGTGAATGGGTTGTTTCACTTCGAATGCTAGACCCATTTGAGGACCCAAAATGGCCCTTTTGGTAAAAATCCTCGTTCAATTTGTAAACAATCCAGAGGGCCGTTCTGGCCCTCTGGACCTAGGTCTAGGCTGGTTTAATAAGCAGTGGAGAACTCTCCTGTAATGTCGTGGTTGGAAAACCAACCTCAAAGAAGAGGAATTACCCTATGGCCACCAAAGGCTACATTTCAATGGACCAGCTCAAAACTCTTTATAAAGCTGGCGAAATAGACACCGTCATCATGGCGTTCACCGACATGCAGGGAAGGCTAATCGGCAAGCGTGTAGCCGCCAGGCACTTCATCGACAACATCGCAGGCCACGCAGCCGAGTGTTGCAACTACTTACTTGCAGTCGACATCGAAAACAACACCATCCAGGGCTATGAGATCTCCTCTTGGGATACCGGCTACGCCGACATGGCAATGGTTCCAGACATGAAAACCATGCGCATGGCGCCATGGCTTCCTGGCAGCGTAATTGTTACTACCGATCTTCACACCACCTCTCATGAAGTAATTCCTCAGTCCCCTCGTTCAATCCTGAAAGCTCAAATCGACAAGCTCGAGAAGATGGGAATGAAAGCCCTGGTTGGGACCGAGCTTGAATTCATCGTCTTTGATGACAGCTTTAGAGAAGCTTGGGCCAAGGGCTATCGTGACATCAAGCCATCAACCGATTACAACGTTGACTATGACCTACTTGCTTCAACTCGTGTAGAACCGCTTCTTAGAGACATCAGAAACTCGATGGACGATGCTGGAATGTATTGCGAAGGTGTAAAGGGTGAGTGCAACCTAGGTCAGCAAGAAATTGCATTCCTATACGACGAGGTGATGACCACATGCGATAACCACAGTGTTTACAAATCAGGTGCCAAGATGATTGCCGACAAGCACGGCAAGAGCTTGACCTTTATGGCTAAATACAACGAGCGTGAAGGAAACTCCTGTCACATTCACATGTCCTTCCGATCCCTGGATGACAAGGCAGTGTTCGCCGACAAAGCCGATCCACTTGGTATGTCAGATACCTTCAAGTACTTCATTGCTGGACAAATTGCCCTGATGCGCGAATTCAGCTTGCTTTACGCTCCTCAGATCAATTCATATAAGAGGTTCGTGGAAGGAAGCTTTGCCCCAACCTCAGTTGCCTGGGGAGCCGACAACCGCACTGTTTCTTTGCGCGTTGTTGGCCAAGGGCTTGGAATGCGAGTTGAAAACCGCGTTCCTGGAGGAGATGTCAACCAGTACCTAGCCACCGCGGCCATGATCGCAGCTGGAATCTACGGCATTGAGAACAAGCTTGAGCTAGAACCGATGACTACAGGTAACGGCTATGCCTCCGGAAAGCCTCACGTTCCAGCCACCATGCAAGAGGCGCTGGAGCTGTTCCAGAATTCAAAGATTGCTAGAGCTAGCTTTGGCGACAAGGTTGTTGACCACTATCTCCACTACGCCAAGACTGAGATTCAAGCTTTCAATAGTGCCATTACCGATTGGGAAAAGGTGCGCGGTTTTGAGCGGACCTAAACCCCTTATTGGACTGACGAGCTACCGCCAGCAAGGTCAAACCGGAGTCTGGGACACCGAGATGGCAATGATCCCTGCCTTCTATATAGAAGGCATTACCCGATCAGGTGGAGTAGCTGTGATGATTCCGCCACAGCAGCTAGAAAGCGCGGAAGCAAAAGACATCATTGCTTCTTTGGATGGGCTGATGCTTTGCGGTGGAAGAGACATTGATCCATCAAGATACGGCCAAGCCCCACATTCCGAAGCCGAAGAACCAGACAAGCTAAGGGACCAGCTTGAAGAAAAACTTTTGTCTGCTGCAATTGAAGCCGACCTTCCTTTTCTTGGAATTTGTCGCGGAGCACAGATGCTAAATATCAATCGCGGTGGAACTTTGATTCAGCATTTGCCAGATGTTGTTGGTGACAATCGCTATCAAAAGGGAAATGCCGAGTTCACTCCGGCTGACGTGTCAGTCGAGGGTGATTCCAAGCTAGGAGAACTCGTCGGGGATAAAGTTTCCAACGCGGCTTTGTATCACCACCAGGCAATTGACCAAGTGGGTAAAGGACTCAAGGTAACAGCCAAAAGTGAAGATGGAATTGTTGAAGCCGTGGAATTAGAAGATCATCCTTTTGGTGTTGCGGTGCAGTGGCACCCAGAGCAAACTCTTGAAGATCTAAGAATCTTTGAAGGCCTAGTCGAAGCGGCAAGAAAGTATCGAGGATCTAAATGAGCTACACCCTTATAAACCCCGCTACCGAAGAGCAGATGGAAACAATTGCTCACGCTGACCTCGGCCAAACCGATGCTGCCATCGAGCTAGCCGCTAAAGCTCAGAAGAAGTGGGCTGCTCTGAACCCTTCGGATCGAGCGATGCTGCTGCACCGCTTTGCAGCCACCGTAGATGCCAACATCGAGGCCCTAGCTCAGCTTGAGGTTCGAAACTCAGGCCACCCGATTTCTCAGGCTCGCTGGGAAGCCACCCACGTTAGAAACGTGCTCGAGTATTACTCGGCTTCTCCAGAGCGACTCATTGGAAAACAGATTCCAGTTGCTGGCGGAATAGCAGTTACCTTCAACGAGCCAATTGGTGTGGTTGGAGTAATCACCCCGTGGAATTTCCCAATGACCATCGCTAGCTGGGGCTTTGCTCCAGCACTAGCGGCTGGCAATGCAGTAGTTCTAAAGCCAGCCGAGTGGACACCTTTATCTAGCATCAAGATTGGTGAGCTTGCCCTCGAAGCCGGTCTTCCAGAAGGACTATTCCAGGTGATCCCAGGTAAGGGATCAGTAGTTGGAGATAGATTCCTAACTCACCCAAAGGTTGGCAAGATTGTCTTCACTGGCTCCACTGAAGTTGGCAAGCAAGTTATGCGCAAAGCGGCTGATCAGGTCAAGCGTGTGACTCTAGAACTTGGTGGCAAGAGCGCCAACATTGTTTTTGCTGACGCCGATGTTGATAAGGCAGCGGCAGCTGCACCTAGTTCAGTATTTGAAAACGCTGGCCAGGACTGCTGCGCAAGAAGCCGCATCTTGGTTGAAGCATCTGTTTATGACCGCTTCATGGAAGGCTTAGAAAAATCGGTCAAGGCTTACAAAGTTGGCGACCCAACCGATGAAACAACCGAAATGGGTCCCTTAGTTTCCAAGAAGCATTTCGAAAATGTTGAACAGTATCTATCAGATGGCAACGTTGCCTTTAGGGGTAATGCTCCAACTGGTAAGGGTTACTTCATGGCACCTGCGGTACTAACTCCAGGCAAGCTAACAGATCGCTGCATGACCGAAGAGATCTTCGGTCCGGTTGTTTCGGTTTACCGATTCAAGGACGAGGCAGAGGCATTAGAAATTGCAAACAGCTCTGAGTATGGACTAAGTGGTTCTATTTGGACTCGTGACCTAGGACGCGGAATCCGAGTCTCAAGAGCACTGGAGAGTGGAAACCTTTCTGTGAACTCACACTCTTCCGTTAGATACAACACCCCATTTGGAGGCTTCAAGCAATCTGGTCTCGGCCGAGAGCTAGGACCTGATGCACCGCTTCACTTCACCGAAGAAAAAACCGTTTACTACCCCGCTGATTAGGAGAAACAAAATGACAGTAAAGAAGATAGATCTGACCCAGCGTCTAGCGGGCAAAGTAGCAGTAATCACTGGAGGTGCCTCCGGTATTGGATTGGCAACCGCTCGCCGCTTCGCGGCTGAGGGTGCCAAGGTCGTAATCGGTGACATGGATCCTGTATCGGGTGAAAAGGCAGCCGCCGAGGTTGATGGTGCTTTTATTCAAGTCAACGTGGCCGATGAGGCTCAGGTGAACCACCTATTTGATGAGACAGTAAAGCTATTTGGCAGCGTAGACATCGCTTTCAACAACGCTGGTATCTCACCCCCGGATGATGACTCGATTGAAACCACCGAGCTACCAGCTTGGCAAAAGGTTCAAGACGTAAACCTAAAAAGCGTTTACCTTTGCTGCCGCGCAGCACTTAGACATATGACCAAGCAGCAGTCTGGTTCGATTATTAATACCGCTTCCTTTGTTGCAGTCCTTGGAAGTGCCACCAGCCAGATTTCATACACCGCCTCAAAAGGTGGGGTGCTTGCAATGAGTCGCGAGCTGGGAGTTCAGTTTGCCCGTCAAGGAATTAGAGTAAACGCACTTTGCCCAGGACCTGTGAATACCCCTTTGTTGCAGGAACTGTTTGCAAAAGATCCGGAGCGCGCAGCTCGCAGGCTAATCCACATCCCAATTGGAAGATTTGCTAACCCAGAAGAACTAGCAGCATCGGTAGCGTTCCTTGCATCCGATGACAGCTCGTTTATTACTGGTTCAACCTTCTTGGTTGACGGCGGAATCTCTGGAGCTTACGTAACTCCGCTATAAAGATTTCTTCGGCTTTACTAGAGCAATCTTTTCGAGAAAGTTATCAACCAACTCGAAAGCTCGCTGCCTTGACTCAGCAGTTAGAGCTCTGGTTTGCTCCATGACAACCTTTGGGTCTTGACCGTCTGCTGCCAATTCATCGTCGCCATCCCAGATCAACCATCCCTCTAGTACTTCTACGTCCAGCTCGGGGTGAAACTGCAGAGCTAAAGATTTGCGATAAGTGAAGGCTTGAGATGCCAAAGCTGTGCGAGCTATTTCCTTGGCTCCTGGTGGCACCGTCCAATAGTCGTAGTGAAATTGAAACCACGGTCCGTTAGATACAAGGTCTTGCTGGTCGCTAAATATGTAAGTCCAGCCAAGTTCAGGTCTGGGTCCTGGTGCAACGCTGCCACCTAGAGCTCTTGCCATAAGTTGACCACCAAAGCAGATTCCAAGAACCGGGACATCGGCTTCAATAGCAGCTTTGATCCATTTCAGTTCTGGTTGTAACCAGTTGCCGATGCAGGCATCGTCCCAAGCTCCCCAAGGTGAGCCAAGTGGAATGATGACGTCGTAGATTGAATAGTCAGGAAATTCAACTTCGATGTTGGGCTCCCGGTACTTTTTTTCTGGCACCACAAGCATCGTTTCAATCTCAAACCCAAGCTGTTGAAATCTTTCACCGACCGGACCGAGCGGAGACACGTGATCGTGTTGGATAAATAGCACTTTCATGTAATCTCCTCTGCAGAAAAGATTACTAGCTTGAGGGAGTAAATAACTCAGGTGTTATTCAAACCTGAGCGCATCAATTGGCTCAAGCTTGGCTGCGGTTCTAGCTGGCCAAACTCCAAACACCACTCCTACTAGCAAGCTAAAGCCAAGGGCCAGCACAACAGTATCTAGCTTTATTGCAAAGACCCAGTCTCCCAGGATGGCCAAGAAGAAAGCGGCTATCTCCCCGAGGATTAGTCCAATAACGCCACCGGCAAGAGAAAGCACGATTGCCTCAATAAGGAACTGCGTCAGAATGTTTGACTGCTTCGCTCCAATTGCTCTTCGAACACCGATTTCACGGGTGCGCTCTCGAACCGAAACAAGCATGATGTTCATGATTCCAATACCACCAACAATCAGGCTGATTGCTGCGATTCCCGTGAGCAACAATCCCAGGGTGTCAGTAATTGAGCTAACCGCTGCAATCAAAGATGCCTGGTTGGTTATTGTGTAACGTGCTTCGGTATCTGCACTTAGCCCATACCGTTCTCGTAGCAAACTATCTGCGGTTAGCTGTAAAGCATCTACCTGCTCCGGTGTGTTTGCCTGAACCACAATGCTAGAAACGTATGGATACTGACTAAATAGTTTCCTTGCAGAATCTAAAGTCACGTAAACACGACCGCTAGTTCCAAAGCCGGCCTGGTCGTCCAGCACACCGACCAGCCTAAAATCCTGCCCGTTTAGCTTCACAGTTTGGCCAAGCATGTCGGCTGTTAGTCCAACATCATTTGCGGCATCTGCGCCAAAGACCACGTCTTTGGCAGTTTGGGCATAGGAACTACTCGAAAGATAAGAACCCAGTGCAATTTCTGGCTTAACGGCTTCGAAGTACTTGGACGACACTCCAACTAATCGAGCGTTCACTCTTATGTCACCGGTAGCAATAGTGCCCTCGTTTTGAGACTGGACAAACATCACCGACACGTTCTCAAGTTCAGCCAGGGCATTAGCATCAAGCTCAGTTAAGGCATCTGGAGCCATAGCGGTGATGTTTAGCTGGTTAGTTCCAAGAGTTGCTAGCGATTTGTTGATACCTTGCGATGCGCCATCAACAATTGAGGTCAGGGCAACGATTGCAGCAACACCAATAACGACCCCGAGCATGGTCAACAAAGATCTAACTTTGGTGGCCCAGATTCTATTTAGCGCAAGAGCCGCTGTTCCAAGTAGATTCAATTGACACCTCGCTCGTCGCGCTCTACTTGGCCATCTCGCAAAAACACTCTTCTTGGAGCACTGGCTGCAATGTCCAGATCGTGGGTAATAAGCACGATTGTTCTGCCTTCTCTATGAAGGTCTTTCAATAAATCAATTACAGCAGCACCGGTTTTGGAATCCAGTGCTCCGGTTGGCTCATCGGCTAAGACAATGTCAGGTCCGGTAACCAAGGCCCTTGCGATAGCAACTCTTTGCTGCTGACCACCAGAGAGGCGATTGCGATCAAAATTGAGTCTGTCTCCAAGGCCTAGCTTGGTCAGCATCGCTGATGCTGACTTCTTTGCTTGCTTGGAGCTAATGCCTTGATATAAAAGTGGCGCCATTACGTTTTCGATAGCCGTGGTGTTTGGAAGAAGCTGAAACTGCTGAAAGACAAACCCGATCGCTTTCGAGCGAAGACTGGTTAGTTGATTGTCGGTGAGTTCGTTAGTTGGGTCTCCGGAAATTAATACCGTTCCAGCACTTGGCCTATCTAGGCAGCCAATTAGATTCATCATGGTGGACTTACCACTTCCCGAAGGTCCAACAATGGCAACAAATTCACCGCGCTCTATTACTAGATCAACGCCATCCAGGGCAGTGGTTATCTGATCGCCAACTAAATAGTCTCGGCGAACTTTGTCTAACCGAACAACTTCATTAGCCATTGTTTCCGGCTCCGCGAGGAGGACCGAACTCAACCGGTCTTGGAACTTCTCCCGCTAGGCCGATGATGACAAGATCGCCAGCTTGAAGTCCAGAAGTGATTTCTACGAGGCTATCTCCCCTTGTGCCAAGTTTGACCTCAACTGTTGTTACGCTCTGACCACCAGATGCTGCAGTGACCAAGATCTGTACTTCCGGTAAATCACCAATCAGTGCGCTGAACGGAACGGCTAGAACCGAAGCTGACCGCTCAACTTCTATTTCTGCGGTTGCGCTCATGCCGAAGCGGGCGCCGGTTGGAACTTTCGTTACCTCAACCAAAACCTCATACTGCTTGATACCGCTTACGGACTTGGCAACTTCACCAATTGAAATAACGGCACCTTCAAAAACCGCACTTATGGCATCTAATTCAATGGTGGCTTTCTGGCCAATATCCAACAAGTCTGCGTCATACTCGCTAGCAAAAACTGAAACCACGGGCACAGCACTTCCAACACTTACAACTTGTCCAGAAGTTCTTAGTCCCACAGAGGTGTCAACAGAACGAATAATGCCATCGGCAATGGCGGTAACCTCAACCGATTGCCCTAGTTGGGAGTTGTAGCTAAAGAGTAAATCCCCCTCTGTTACTGATTGACCTTCTGTTACCTCAATTTGGTTAATTTCCAAACTGATTCCAAATTGGACAGGCAATGCTTGAGACCCATTAGCGGATACAAGAATTGGTTGTTCACTCGGGCCATAAGCCAAAAGCTGGGACTCGGCGAGCTGACCATTAGCAGCCACCGTCTTCACAACAGCTGTTGGAGTTACCTCGTAGGTCTCATACTGCTTCTGCTCAGTTAGGGCTGGAATAGCTATTGACGCGATAACCGCTATCAATACAGCGGCAGATCCCACTAGCAAAAACCAACGTCGCTTTTTCATCTTTTGGTCTCCTCAAGACTCTTTCTGAGATTGCAAATCTCCCTATAGCTACAATCTCTCACAGAATCCCGACTGCTTCCTGTTAGAAGTATCTCCTGAATTGTGAATCATTTCTCTAGTCAACTTGCCAAAGTGGCTAGTCTTCGTTTTCCTCTTCATTTTCTTCGGAGGATTCCTGAACTTGGGCATCAGGGAGGGTCGAGGTGCCAGTCAGTTGCCCAATCGCAAAGGCTGATAAGACATTTGCGGGTGTTGCTGCTCCGGCATGCTGCCCTGAGAACGCAGCTGAGCCATCCTTACCGCAAATTGAACCAATCAATGCTGCACCTCCTGGGTGTGAATTGACATATGAAGTCAGGTTATAAACCTGCCCTTTGATCACGCTCCAGCAGTCTTGGCTCGAAGCGTGCTTTTGGACTTCCTGTGAAGTTATGGCTGCATTTGGCCTTGAACTAGGGAATGCAGTTGGGGTTGAGGTAGGAACCCCTGAAGTGCTTGCGAATACGCCAACCAAAAGTGAAGATAAGTCCGTGGCAGGTGCGGCCTGTCCACTGTGTTGACCAGTGAAAGCGCTTGTTCCTTCATTGCCACAAATAGCAGTGAGAACTCCAGGTCCACCCTTGTGTCTTGGAAGGTAGGTTGTCAGATCGTAAACATTGCCATTTATTACACTCCAGCAGTCTGCTGCGTTGTTGTGCTGTGCGACTTCGGCTGCGGTGATTCCATTGCCAGGACTAACTGAAGGGTCCGTTATTCCAGGAAGATCCTGACCCTGGCCAGAAGAGATTCGACTAGCCCAAGTGGCTTCAGCACCGGAATGACCAACGAGAACTGAAAGTACGACTACCCCGACAACTCCAACGGTTGCTAGAGAACCAGCAAGCTGCGTAGTCCACTTAGGTCTTTCGGTTCGAGTAATCAGATAAAGAGCAAGGCCGAGAAAAAACAGTCCTATTGAGGCCGGGGACATAATGTCACCCAGTGCCTGATGGGAAGCGGGGTTTCCAACCCGCTCTGCGAGAGCCTCACCCGATTCCTTAGCAGCGAAGGCTAGGCCAACGGATGCCGCTAAGAATCCGATCGTGAGAGGAAAGTATGTTCTGCGCCATCTTGGAACAAAGACCAAGATCGCGAGAGCCAAAGCTGAAAGAGGTATCAATACCGCTGCCGCGTGGACTGTGAGTGGGTGAAGTGGCAAGCCACCAATTGTGTCAAATAAATTCTCCATTCCCTAAGGCTAGAGGTGTAGTTGTCCATTTCAGTCAATACTCAAGTAATGCTCAGCAAGGTCACAGTCATTCAAGGGAATGACCATTGAGCTACAACTAAGGTGATACATAGGGTGGTTTTCATGAGTGATCTAGATGCAGTTGGCGCCACTGATAATTGGCGTTGCTGGCTTTGTGATGCACCTGTAGACCCAGACGCTTCAGTGAACTCTGACCTCGGCCCAAGTGCCGATAGCTACCAAGACGCTAAAGGTAAAAAAGGAACAGCAACTACAGAGCGTCTTGCCCACAGGTCTTGCAATACCAAGCGAGGCAAGATCGCTCCGGTTATTTCCTGGTCAAATGATCTTTTGGTTTCTGACCCAGCGCCTATTTTTGAAACAGTGGAAAGACTGCTTCGCAAAGGCGGCCGCGAGGCAGTCGCTAGATGTCCAAGTGAATTAGATGCCGAGCAAGCCTCCAGTTGGTTACTGGATCGTCTTTCAAGGCTTGCTCCAGGAGTGAAGTTTGCAACGGAGATTTCTGCAGGTGGCGGTCAGTACCTAATAAAGCTAAGTGTTGACTAGCTAACGGAAATCTTCACTTGGGTATCTGAGATACGAGTTACCCTCACTCCTGAATACTCCACGTAGCTGGTTATGATCGGTTTACCTTGGGGACCTAGGTAACTCCAGAAGTTCTTGGAGTCACCGTTTGGGTCGCTGTCTTCACGGTAGTGGGCAGCATTGACGTTTATCTTGTAGGCAGTAAAGCCACTCTCGGTTGGTCTGTAGCAAGTGCTACATAGATTTGTAAATGGACCCGGTCCTCTTCGCTCGACAATTAGAAGCTCCTGAGAATTTAATCGAATCATTACTGACTCTTTTCCGGCACCAAAGTTATCAATGGTGTCGAGAGAGATGAATATCTCCTTGTTAAGAGAATCCTTATTTAGGCAAAGCACCTCATTGGAGTCAAACCATCCGTTCAGGAAAGCTTCCCAAGATGTGACGGCCTTAGAGGCACCCCAGTTGTCTGTAGTTATGTAATACCCACTGCCGTTTGAGGGTCCGTGACTAATGAATCCTTGGCCGTGAAGGATCTCATGAACAACGTGGTCCCAGATTCTGGTTCGATCACCTCTATAGCCTGTACCTGCTCCCATTTCGCCATAAGCCAATGCGAAGAATTGACCCTCACTCGAGTTGAAATTTCCTCCACCAATCGGCGCAGTTCCATACTGGAGCTCTGCTTCTTCGGGCAAAACGAAATATACATAGTCGACTCCTGTGAAGTCGTAAATCGGGTCAGCGGCTGTGATCAATTCCTGGATAGCCACCTCTCGAGGCTGCTTATCAACGGATGACCCTTTACCGCAGGCTGTGCAGGTATACCAATCAGCACCTCTAGGTGCTCTAACCCAGGAGGTAGCGCTGAGGTCTACTTCGTAACTTAGTTTTCCCCTGCTGAAGTGCTGTGCCCAGCTGACCATTTGGTTGACATCGTCTCTGAACAAAGTTTGTGGATCTCCAGAGCCAACCGCATTAGAAAAGTCGACAGGGATAATGGCTATCTTGATGTTGCCCGTTGACGGAATCGATTGCCTGGCTGGAAAACCTTTGGCGCCAGCACCTGTGATGTTTTGAGTTTCCTGAAGTTGGCAAGTAGACAAAGGCTGCTCAAATCCAAGCCAGTTATCTGCGTAAACCGGTTGAGCACTTGGAGTAGGCGAGCTTTTTGGCGAAGCGGAAGCTTTTGGACTAGCGGAAACAGCAGACTCAGTTTGCCTTTCGGGATCAGGTGAATTCGTTGAAGAGGATGTCGATTCGATACTCTTTGGATTATTCTGGGCTGAAAAACCAACCCCTGTTATAACAAGAACAATTAGAAGAGCAAAAGTCGAAGCAAATATGTTCTTCTTTGGTAGCTTGACCAAATCGCGCCAAAAAGATTCAAGCCTGGACTTCAGTCCTGAAGAACTTGTTGAGTTATTTCTGCCCAATTTAGATCGTGCCATCACTCAAACCCTGAAGAACTTTCTTAGCGCGAACTCGAAGCTCGGGTAAGTCACTGAGTCTGGTAAGACCATTTACCTGCTGACTCATGCGGTGGTTTTTGGAAAACTGTGCCTTGTGACGATCTAGGAAATCCCAATACAGGGTTGTGAATGGACAGGCATCATCGCCAACTCGCTTCTTAGGTTCATAGTCACACCCTTTGCAATACTGTGTCATTCGAGAAATATATGCACCCCCGGCCGCATAGGGCTTAGTCATAAGTCTTCCCCCATCGGCATGAACTCCCATACCGATGATGTTTGGAACCATTACCCAATCCGCTGCGTCGATGAACTGCTCACGCATCCAATCCAGAAACTGCTGTGGATTGGTTCCCGTCACTAGTGCAAGATTGCTAAGGATCATCAGCCTTGGAATGTGATGGGTCCAGGCTCTAGTTTCCACCTGAGCCACTACTTGCTTGACGCAGTTCATTTTGGTCTTAGAAGAATCAACGAAAAGCGGCAACAGTTCTCGCTTGGCGGCAAGGCCGTTGAGCTCTTTGTATTCAGCGCCCAGGAACCAATACATGCCGTTTATATACTCGCGCCAGCCAATGATTTGCCTAACAAAGGCCTCAACTGACTCAATTGGAGCAAGACCTTGGTCATACCTCTTTATAGCGGCCGAAATAACCTCTTCGGCAGTCAATAGGCCGTTATTCAAATAAGGACTCAAAAGGGAATGGTGCAGTGACCACTCATCTAAGGTGACCGCATCCTCGTAGGGTCCAAACCCTGCCAAATGGTTATCCAAGAAGTTCTTTAGCTGCTTTAGAGCACCAGCTCGCGTGGTGGCCCAGCTATCGGTTGGCTCATAGCCCAGATCCTTGGCTACCTCTTTATCTATCTCGTCTCTTGCGTGAAGCAATCTTTTGGGCCAGGTGTAATTCTTAGGCGGTGGCAGCCTATTCTCAGCATCGAAGTTCCATCTACCCTCAACAGGTTTGTTTCCTTCAACCAGGAGGTTTAGAAGTATTCTTTGGGCTCGGTAGAAATTCTCCATTACAAAGCTCTTTTGGCTTTCAGCCCAGCTGGTGAACAGTGCTCTTGGTGTCAGAAAGAAATCATTGTCCACAAACTCCACGCCAAGCTTTTTTAGCTGGGCGAACTGGGTGTGAGAAGAGGGCTCAGCGCAAGATACCGGCAGCTTGCCATACTCAGCTTGTGCCTTCTCCAGACCCGCAGGAGTTGACTTAGCTTTGAAATACAAAACCTTGAAGCCCCTAGCTTCCAAAAGTGCGGCAAAGTGTCTCGCCGAAGAAATTAAAAAGAAAAGCCGTTCTCTATGCCAAGGCCGACCTTGGGTCATTCTTTCGCTTTCAACTAATAGCACTAGGTCGGTTTTGGCATTAGCTTTTTTCAGAACACCTTTTTCGGTGTTTAGGTGATCAAAGGGAATAAGAAGTATTCGTTCAAAAGAATGCTTAGCGGTAGCGATGATCTAGCCCCTGCACTTCTCAGAGCAATACTTGACGTTTTCCCAGTCCTTGGCCCACTTCTTACGCCAATCAAATCCCCGACCGCAGCGCAAGCAAGTTTTTGGCTCAAAGCCGTTTTTGATCTTTGGGGTTGGACTCATGGCTCAAGCCTAATAAGGCCACAAAGACAGGTGTTAGATAACGCCGGCCAGGTTCATTGTGAATAGCAGCATCACAATTCCACCAATACGGTAGATCCACTTGAGCTTAGGCCTTCGGATGAATCGAACTTCGTCCTCAACGCCGTCACGGCCAAACATTCCAAGCAGAGCCAGAACCAGCATTGGGATAGGCAACAGGGCAAAGGACCAAAGCGCCAGATCAGGGCTAGTTCCAAACCACATTGCAACCACCGATGTGGTCGCGGAAGCTACCAACAGCGTGAAGGCCAGGCCTGGGATTCCTCCAGGTAGCAGTCTCCAGATCCAAGGAAAGTTCTTGAACTTGTGGGAGAAGAAGCCAATTATTGTCGGCAAGATAAATAGTGCGCTACCTACCCAGACCTGCCAAACATTGCCCATCAAGGCAGCCGTTACAAAGATAAACACTGACAACCGGAAGGCAATAGATATCCATCTCTGAGACGGATCGGTCTCGTCAACATCGGTCGGATGAAGAGTGTCAAGGCGCTCTGGGAAGAACCTGGCAACGCCCTCTTCCAGAATCACCCGCAGCACGATTGCAAAAGCAACAGCTAAGGCAAAGTCATTTACGTGGTTGGCTACCGCCAGGGTGGTTCCAGCAAGAGCCGGCAAGGTGCCAATCATCGAGGCGGTTACCCAACCACCGATAAATGGCAGAACTACCAAGTCAACGATTCTCTCCCACCAGTAAATGTCGCCAGATTCAGGCTCCTTGCGGAAGGCCCGGAAGGCGTTAGCAAGTAGTGCCGGTCCGTAACCGACGATGACCACACCCAGCAGCAGTCTGACGTCTTCGATTGGAATCGCTCCATGCATCAGCAAGGTGGTAATCACAAACAAACTGGTCGAAACAAAACCAGCTAGGGTATCGAAGATACCGATCACCGCAATAACAATCAGCCACTGCCACTGCGGAGGTGCAACATCTGTCGTGTTTAACAACGCTGACCAAACGGCAACTACTGCACCAAACAAAGTAGGCAGTATCGAGAATGAACCAAGGCTTGCTCGAAGATACGCACCGTCAACAACAATCTTTGAGAAAAGCGGTGAGAATCTAGCCGAGCGAATAGCCAAGGAAATAGTTGGCTTATCTAAGAAGCTCAGCCACTTCTTCTTCCAAATCTTCAAACGATCCCCGCGGCCTCGGCGACGGTTCTTGTAATTTTCGTGAGTGGCATTGATGGTTGCAATTGATCCAGCGCCACCGCTTCCTTCACCGCTTCCGCCTCCGGCGGCACCTCCTCGAGCACCACCACCAGAAGATCCACCAGCTGCTGCTGCTGCCGCTCCAGCTGCTGCTGCAGCTGCTGCAACAGCACCGGCAACAGCACCAACTTCTCCGATTGTTGAAGTTAGGGCAGCAATACTTTCTGGAGTGGCAAGCGGATCAAAGGGAACTGGTGGAGCAGAGTCGTCACCAGTGGCGCCAATAGCTGGGTTAGGAACTGGAGCGCCCGGGATAAACTCAGCAGCGGGTTCTTCAGTCTCTGGTTCTGCTTCTGGTGTAACAGTTACTGGAGGAGTAACCGTTTCAGGCGGGGTAACAACTGTTGGAGGCGTTACCGTTGCAGGCGGGGTCACAGGAGTTACCGCCGCAGGTGGGTCTACCGTTACTGGAGGGACAACGACCACTGGAGCACTCGCGGTTGTGAATGTGGTGGTACCGGCAAGGCTTTCACCAACTGCGTTTCGAGCAATAACACTTACGTTATAAGAAGTACCGTCAGTTAGGTAACTCAAGTCACAAGACAGTGCAGTTGTTGCTAGGCAAACAACGTTTCCATTAACCAGCACATCGTAGTTATTGATCGCACTTCCACCGCTGTAGGTAGGGGCACTCCAAGATACAACCGAAGAATTTCGTGAACCACTTACCGCAGACACGGTTCTAGGAGCAGTTGGTGCGGTAGCGGCAACTACAAGTTCTGGGTCGGAGGTAATCTCGACCTGAATGCTGCCATCAACGGTTGCTCGCTTCAAATCAGTTACCACTCCGTCGATAACCTGGTACACCATGGCGCCGGCCCTGATTCCCGTGTTGGACAATGTCACAGTGATTGGCTTCCTGG
This sequence comes from Rhodoluna sp., assembly GCF_044232805.1. Lineage (GTDB taxonomy): Bacteria > Actinomycetota > Actinomycetes > Actinomycetales > Microbacteriaceae > Rhodoluna. The sequence continues at coordinate 4,668 of NZ_JBIILG010000012.1, read as the reverse complement.
GACCACTCACACCATTCACAAAATTAGTGTCTGGGACAGTCGCGGTAGGGCCTGTTCCAAGAATCCAAGAGACAACGATGGAGAAGAAGTAGTTATTGTCCTGGCCAATCATTTGCTGCTGACGGTAGGCATCCTTGAAGTATCGAACCGAAATCACAGTGCCGGTGGGCAAGGTGCCGCCAGGAATCTGGATTCGCGCACTTGATCCTGAAGGGTTGTGAGTAATCAGGGTGTCGATGTCGGTAGCAGGATTAGATATAAAGTCGGTGGCTGTTTCTAGTGCCGCCTCATCCACTCCAGCGAACGAGCTTTGCACCCAGCGTGCATAAAGAGTAGATGTAGCTAGCGGCTGGTGCGAGTCTCCAGCATCGCCAACCATGTTTGCACCAGTGAGTGCATCGAACCAGCCTAGGAAACTAAAGTTCGCACGAGTTGGGGTTGGCAAGGTAGTGCTTGTTCCGCGCGGCACCAAGGACTGGGAAGTAGGAGTCGGTCCGTTTTGGGCGTTATAGGTAAGTGTGTAGTTTCCATCTACCCACTTCGCATACAGCACTCCGGTAGCTGTTGGCTGGTAGTTGGAAACTACCGATCCACCGGCAGTAGCAGACCAACCGGCAAACGTGTAGCCATCTTTTACCTGGTCACTAAGGCTTGGTAGCGTTAGGTTTCCAGTTCCAACCGTGTATCTGGAATCGGCAACCGAGGAACCGGTCGCACCTTGCCAGTCGTAGACGATGGTGTAAACGTTTGGAGTCCAAATGGCCTCGAATCCAAGCGCTTGAGTACCGACCGTGAAGGCCGAACCCTGACTGTACTTAGTAGTCCCGCTGTCTGGACTCCAACCGGCAAAAGTGTATCCGGTGCGGGCACCAGGATCTGGCATGGTCAAGAGTTGCCCAATTGTGCCTGGAGTAATGGATACTCCAGCACTTCCACCTGCAGCGTTGAAGATGAATGAGTATGGCTCCGCAGTCCATTTTGCGTAGAACAGGTAGTTGGTTTCAACAACGTTGACCTGTGATCCGGCAGCGCGAACAGTTCCAAGCTGATCAATCCAGCCACCGAAGATGTACCCCGGTCTAGATGGGGCTCCGCGAAGTGTGATTAGTTCATCCGGAGTACACAAACCAGCAGTGTCACACTCAGCATCAACATCTGTGGTCTCAACATCTGAAACTGCCTTGGTTCCACCACTGAATGAGTACCTAACATCCAGTAGCTTCACCCATTGGGCAGTAAATACTGGAACTGTCTCGGTCAATACATACGTATCGCCCGATCGGTAGGTGGTTGTTCCATCACTCCAACCAAAGAATAGATAACCGGTTCCGCTAACCGTAACCGTTGTTCCCGAAAGGCTTGGAAGAGTAATCGTCGAGCCAAACTTCGCGGTTCCAGAATCCGGGCTAGGCCAACCAGCAATGGTCTCAGAACTGGCGATTCCCTTGTTGTAGCTATAGCCGATGTCTTTCAGGTTCCAGATTGCAAACAGGTTCTCGTTGTTGAAAGTTGCGAAGCTGTTTGCAACAGGTGTGGAGGAGCCTTGGGTTTGCGACCAGCCGCCAAAGTTATAACCGGTTCTGGTGAAACCTGACGAAGGAAGCGCAACGCTTGAGTTACCAGAGGTGTAGCTAGTTGGCGCTCCAGACAAGCTTCCCGAGCCACCGTTTAGATTATAAGAAATTGTGTAGGTGTTTGCAGTCCACTTCGGGTAGAAGTTGACGTGAGCAGCCTGAACCTCAACGGTATCTCCGGAGTTCATTTCGGTTCCAGTTCCAGATGAAGAGGTCACCCAACCAGCGAAGGTATAGCCAGACCTCGCCAATAGACCAGAGTTACCGAGTAGAGAAATGTTTTGACCTATTGTGTAAGTTCTTGAATCCACCGGCACCGACCCTGATGTGAACGAACCACCCGTATTGTAAATTGCCCGGTATGGAACTGCGTTCCACTTTGCATAAATGGTGTGGTTGGTTACAGGTAGGTACTTGGAGTTTTCTAGAGTCACAGCACTGGTCAAGGCTAAGTCAGTAAACCATCCAGCGAAGGTGTAAGCGGTTCTTGTTGGAGTTGGGAGAGTAATTCCAGTTCTAGCAATGTCAGTCTCGTAAGTGGTGCTAGAAGTAGAAGCTCCGCCGTTAGCCCCGTTGTACTGGTAAACAACTGTGTAGGTACCAGCTTCCCATCGGGCGTGCAAAGTAAAGTTTCCAGTTTGGCCATGGGAGTACGGGAAGCTAACTACAGTTCCATCTTCAGTAGTAGCCCAACCAAGGAACTCAAACCCTGGGTGGGTCGGATCAGTAGGTTTTGAGGCAGAGGCAATCTGCGCACCCGTGGTGGTGGTGCCCGCGACGGTTCTTCCAGTGCCATCGTTTAGCTGATAAGTGATGTTCAGGGTGTTGGCACTCCAAATTGCGTAAAGAGTAAAGCCTGAGGTGTCTGCTGGTGCGTAGCCGCTACCTGCGAAGCTAACCACCGAACCGTCGATGGTTCTAGACCAGCCCAAAAGTGTGTAACCGGCGCGAGTTGAAACCGGAGCAGAAGAAATAGCTCCGCCGGTAAGCATTGAGCCGTCAGAAACGCTTGATCCTCCCTGGGCGTTATACACAATCGTGTTGCTGTTAGCACTCCAGATCGCATAGAGGGTAAAGCTGCTGGTGTCAGTCGGTGCGTAGCCGCTACCCGCGAAGCTAACAACCGATCCGGTTGAGGTCCTTGACCAACCAGAGAGTGTGTATCCGGCTCTCGTTGAGACAGGTGCCGAAGAAATCACTCCGCCAGTAAGCACGGTGCCATCAATAACGCTCGATCCGCCTTGAGAGTCATAGCTAACGATATTGGTGTTTGGGTTCCAAATTGCATAGAGCGTGAATCCAGCGGTGTCATTTGGTGCGTAGCCGCCTGAGAAGCTAACTACCGAACCGGTTGTGGTTCTGGACCAACCAGAAAGTGTGTATCCAGCGCGGGTTGAAACCGGTGCGGAAGCAATTGAACCCGCGGTGAGCATGGAACCATTTGAAACGCTCGATCCACCCTGAGCGTCATAGGTGATGACATTGGTGTTAGCAGTCCACTTAGCGTAAAGCGTGAAGTCATCGGTTTGGCCGTGAGTGTAAGCGAAGGTAATTGCTGAGCCAGTTAGGTTGCTGTTCGCAAACCAACCAGCGAAGGTGTACCCGGCGAGGGTAGGAGCTGTCGGTGCAGCAGAGATTGAAGCTCCAGTTGTTGTGGTGCTGGCGGTAACCAATGATCCACCGTTGGAATCGAAGGTGACATCTAGGGTGTTTGCGCTCCAGATGGCATAAAGAGTAAATCCAGCAGTGTCGTTTGGTGAGTAGCCGCCTGAGAAGCTAACTACATCGCCGGTTGTGGTTCTGGACCAACCAGAAAGCGTATAACCAACTCGGGTAGAAACCGGCGCGGTTGCAATTGATCCAGCAGTGAACATAGCGCCGTTTGCAACGCTTGTTCCACCCTGGGCATCGTAAACAATGGTGTTGCTATTCGCACTCCAGATTGCATAAAGAGTAAATCCTGAAGTGTCGTTCGGAGCGTAGCCGCTGCCTGCAAAGCTAACTACTGAACCGGTTGTGGTTCTGGACCAACCAGTGAGGGTGTATCCGGCGCGCGTAGACACAGGTGCGGTTGCAATAGATCCAGCCGTAAGCATGGATCCGTTTGCAACACTTGTTCCACCCTGGGCATCGTAAACAATTGTGTTGCTATTGGCGCTCCAAATTGCATAGAGGGTAAAGCCTGAAGTGTCGTTAGGTGCATAGCCGCCTGAGAAGCTAACTACCGAACCGGTGGTGGTTCTGGACCAACCAGAAAGCGTGTATCCAGCGCGAGTTGGTGCTGGTGCGGTGGCAATGGATCCGCCAGTGAGCATGGTGCCGTTAGAAACATCAGTTCCACCTTGGGAGTTATAAACAATCGTGTTCGAGTTTGGACTCCATTTTGCGAATAGCTCAACAGCACCTTGGATAGTCACATCATCCTGGTCACTGTAGCTGGTTCCACCACCATCGGCCTGGGTGGCCCAACCAGCAAAGGTGTATCCAGTTCGGACAAAGGCGTTTGCATTCAGTTCTGTTGCGACATCCGTGACAATCAACTGGCTGTCAACGCTTCCACCAGTAGCGTTGTTGCCGTTGAAGGTCAAGGTGTTGGTGTTAGCACTCCATCGCGCGTACATAGTGAAATCATCTGTGTCATTTGGTGAGTAACCAGGGCTTGCGAAGCTAACGACCGAACCAGAAGTGGTTCTGGACCAACCCAAAAGGGTGTATCCGGTTCGGGTTGAAACAGGAGCGGAAGCAATCGTTCCGCCGGTTACAACCGAACCGTTAGAAACAATAGAGCCACCTTGCGCATCGTAAGTCACTGTGTTCGTTATCTCTGCCCAAATGGCATAGAGAGTAAATCCAGCGGTGTCAGCTGGTGCGTAGCCGCCTGAGAAGCTAACTACCGAACCGGTTGTGGTTCTGGACCAACCAGAAAGTGTGTAACCAGCTTTGGTTGGTGCAGGTGCAGTGGCAATTGATCCGCCGGTAAGCATTGATCCGTTGGCAATACTTGTTCCGCCCTGGGAGTCATAAACAATGGTGTTCGAGTTAGCGGACCAGATGGCATAGAGAGTAAATCCGGAAGTGTCAGCTGGTGCGTAGC
>NZ_JBIILG010000011.1:0-29932 GCF_044232805.1 Rhodoluna sp. | reverse complement strand
TTAGCTTGGAATCGGTCTCGACAGTTCCAGATACTTCAGCAGTTGCATCGCCCACCAAGGTGCCATTCAAAATTTGCGCCAGATCGCTGAGTCTTAGATTGATCATGATCTTCTACCACTCCGTTGGAATGTCCGGAGAGACACTTGTCGAGGGTGAAATTCTGTTGGTCAAAAGCACTTGAGAAAGAATCTTTTGATAGCTGGTCACGGCCGCTTGAGAGTTTGTGTAAACCTGTTTCGGTTTGTAAACCATTACTCCAATTGCATACTGGGGATCTTCGGCTGGAGCCATTCCTAGGAACGAAGTGGCAAAGTAATCTCCGTAGCCAGAGCCTTCTGGAATTTCTGCGGTGCCAGTTTTACCAGCGGAACGATAACCGGGGACAGCGGTAGCTCTACCAATCGCACCATCCTCGACAACTTCCTCTAGCATCAAAACGACCTCTTGGGCGGTTTGTGCTGATACCACTTGGGTGGCGGTTGATTTCGGTATCGAAGTCATATCTCCGTTTTCGTCTCTGCAACCAGCAACCAATACTGGATTCAACCGCACACCAGAGTTCGCCAAGGCCTGATAGGCCGATGTCATCTGAACTGACGACGCAGATAATCCCTGACCGAATAATGTTGTGACGTTTGTAACGCCGTCCCAGTCCCGGTAATCATTAAGCACTCCACTGGTTTCACCTTCAAAGCCAACCTCGGATGCTTTGCCCAGGCCAAACCGAAGCATATAGTCATACCTACTACTGGCCGGTATGTCTTGAGCAATCATTATCGTTCCAACGTTTGAGGAGTACCTCAGCACACCGGCAAGGGTCAAATTCATAGTGTCGTGCGAAAAGCTATCGATGATGGTGCTATCAAAAATCCTTATCGAGTCCGGCGCACTCACTCTGGTACCCATATTTGCAAAGCCCAAATCAATTGCCGTAGCAGCAGTTAGGGACTTCATCGTGGATCCAGGTTCATAGGCAAACTGAAAAACCCTTGCGCCACGTTCTTCTGGCGGAGATTTTCCAGGATCGTTGGGGTCAACGCTTGGTGCTTCAGCAGCTAAAACGATTCTGCCGGTCTTTACTTCAATTACCACCGCAGATGCCCAGTCTGCATCCAAACGCTCTACCTCACTGGCAAGAATCTGCTGTGCTTGATATTGCAAGCTTGCGTCAATGGTGAGAACTACATCCCGCCCGGGCTTTACCTCTTGGGTTACTACCGCGCTGGCTGGAATCCTGATGCCATCAACACCAGTTTCAAAGCGCTCTTGGCCATCAACTCCGGCCAAGCAGGCGTTGAACTGTCTTTCTATTCCTGCAAGGGCCTTGCCGTCGGTCCCCACGAAACCAATCAAGTTTCCAGCTACTGCCCCATTTGGATAGAGCCGATTCTGGAAGGCGTCGGAGAATATCCAAGGAATGCCCAGCTCAACAATCTGTCTTTGAGTATCGGCATCAACACGCTTTTTAAGGTTAACGTAGTTCGAGGTTCCACTAAGTTTTGGCAACAAGGTTGCAACGTCTTCCTGCAATATCCTGGCTAGCTCAGCGGCAACTTGCTCCACGCTGGTAACTTGGCTAGCTCCGTCAATTACTCTCTCGACTGGCCCAACCATCGCTGGCGCAGCGTTGATGTCGTAGCGATAAACAGTGGTTGCCAAAATTGTGCCGTTGGAATCAACAATGTCCCCGCGGATAGCAGGAATAGTTCGCGCTACGGCACGCTTTTCGTAGGAGAGCTGACTGATTTGTTCTGCTCGAACAATCTGAAAGTCAATTAGTCGAATTGAAAAAACTAAAACCAGAATTGCCGAAAGCGAGAGAAACAATCTCATTCTTCTGGAGATGTTGGTTTGCCCCGCTGGATTCATTAGTGGACAAACCTCTCAGGACTTATCTTGTGGGTGATGCTGGTATCAGGCTGGAAGAAACAACTGGTGCCACCGGGATTGCCACTGGTTCCGTTGTACTAGCTGGAACAGTCATCTGGTTTATTTGAGTTGACTCAATAATCATTGCCGAATTGGCTACCAAATTCGTGGATTGAGCACTCGCGATTGGTGCAGGAAGCGGGTGACCCAATACTGCCTGATCGGTCAACCTAAGAAATACTGGGTTGGTATTTGCAACCATGCCTAGGCGGCTAGCGGTGTTGAGCAAATTCTGATTGGAAGCCAGAGACGATACTTCTTCAGAGAGAATCTGTGACGTGGTCTCCAGCTCGCGCTTTTCTCTCTTAAGATCAGATAACTCATACACAGACTGTGAGGTGAGGATGGTAAGTAGCAGGTGGAGTATGGAGACAGCTACGAAGCCTGTCACCAGAATCATTACCACCGGAGCACTGACGCGAGATTTTCTTAGTGAATTCATGCTACTTTCCTGATTTTTTCCGCCACTCGTAAGCGCACTGAAGCAGAGCGCGGGTTTGCAGCTATTTCTTGGAGGGTTGCCTGCTCGGCGCCCTTTATTACTAATTTCAAAACTGGAGCGTGCTCTGGAAGCTCGAAAGGCAAGTCAATTGGCGCTGATGAAGTGGCAGCCTGGACTATGGCCTGCTTTACGATGCGATCTTCCAGTGAGTGGTAGGCCAGAACCAGCAGCCTGCCACCGATTTCAAGAGCGTCGATGGCTGCAGGGATTGCACTTTCTAGAATCTCTAGCTCTTGGTTCACTGCAATTCGAAGAGCCTGGAAGACGCGCTTTGCAGGGTGACCGGATGACTTGCCTGGGATGAAGGGCACGATCTGGCTGATGATGCTAGCCAGCTGTTTACTGGAAACAATCCGGTCGGCAGCTCGTCTAGAAACAATCTCAGCTGCGATTTTCTTCGCAAAGCGCTCTTCGCCGTATTCCTTAAAGATTCGAGCGAGTTCTAGTTCGCTAGCGGTTGCAATCAGCTCCGCGGCGGTTTCTCCAGAAGAGGAATCCATTCGCATATCAAGCGGGGCATCAAAACTGTAAGCGAAACCACGATCTGGGCTATCGATTTGCATTGAACTAACGCCTAGATCCATCAATATGGCTGACGCTTCAGAAAAGCCAAACTCAGCAAGAGCCTCGGGAATCTGCTCATAGGTTCCGTGAAAATACTTCACGCGTGAACCAAATACCTCAAGCCTTTTACCGGCAAGGTCTAGGGCAACCAGGTCACGGTCGATGCCAATTACGGTTAGGTTCTCAAAACTATTCAAAAAAGCCTCGGAGTGTCCTCCAAGGCCAAGGGTGCAATCAACTAATACCGCGGAGTCACTCGCGAGCGCAGGGGCCAGTAACTCCAAGGTGCGAGAGAGCATCACCGGTTCGTGCAGTGATTCGAGATTCTTATGTGTCATGAGGTGATAGGCCCCTTAGCCGCCTGATTGGTTTTGATATCGGGGAAGAAAATCAAACCCAAATCAGGCAGTCAAGGTCAAAACAGGCCTGGAATCACCTCCTCGGAAATTTCCGAGAAGTCATTTTCTTTATTCGCTAAGTAATCAGTCCAAGCGGTTGCGTCCCAAATCTCTGCCCTGGACCCAACACCAATAACAACAAGCTCTTTACCAAGTCCTGCGTAGGTTCTGAGAGCTGGTGGGATAGTTACTCTTCCCTGCTTGTCAGGGATCTCATCGGATGCTCCGGATAGAAAGATTCTTAGGTAGTCGCGGGCCTGCTTGCTAGTGATTGGTGCCTGACGAATAGTTTCGTTGATCGCCTCAAATTCTTTTGAGGAAAAAACATAGAGACAACGGTCTTGGCCACGAGTAAGTACCAGTCCAGCAGATAGATCATCACGGAACTTGGCGGGAAGAATAACCCTGCCCTTTTCGTCCAGCTTGGGGGCGTGAGTGCCTAAAAGCATCGAATTCCCCTTCCCCTTGCAATAAGCCGCTTTTGCGATTTCCTCCACTATACACCACTTTGACCCACTTTGTGGTCAAAAATGGGAAAAAAGACCCTTTTGGGCGTGTTTCGACTTAAATGAAAAAAGACCCTCAAATTGAGGGTCAATTCGGGCTATTTACTGGGTTTTACTCCCCTTGCCTCTTATCCCATCGGTCTTCGAAGAAGTTACGGCCAGGCTTTGGGGAGTTTGAGGTGGATTGGCCAAAACCTGAACTCAGGTCCGGAAGCTGGATGTTGGAGGTGGCAACAAATAGACCAGCGAGCATGATCAAAAATCCAACCACGCCAACAATGGAGAACTGGATCAGTACTCCTGTTAGAAGCACCCCGAGCCCAACTACTGCTAACAGCGCTCCACCGATTAGCTTGGCTGCAGGATTTCCGACCCTCTTAGCCTTAGCGGCTATCCCCTTGTCGCTATCCATGAGCCCGCGCTCTAGCTCATCTAGAAGCTGCTGTTCGCGCTCTGACAAACCCATGAGGAACTCCCAATTCGATAGGTATTGAGCCAAGTCTAACCCAATCAAGCTAGTTAGGCTATTGCTGTGAATGAATCCGAGAGCCTGCTGAAATTAGTGCAGGAGCATCTGGACGAGTTTTGTGCCACCCAGCTGCGAGAGTTCGGGGCAATTTCCGAAGACCTGGCACCTCTGGTTAGTTACACCCAAGCCCTTCTGCAAGGCGGCAAGCGTTTTCGGGCGCTGTTTTGCTATTGGTCCTGGGTTGGGCACCTTGGCTCTGCCCCTATTCAATCAAGCGAACAGCGTGCGCGCTCGGCCGAAGCCATGGTTGGAATTGCGGCCTCGCTCGAGATGTTTCAAGGTGCGGCTTTGGTCCACGATGACTTGATAGACCAGTCCGATCTGCGCCGCGGTCAACCAGCCGTTCACAAAAGATTTGAAACACTTCACAAAAACTCCTACTGGGCAGGCTCGCCAGAGAGATTTGGTATTGCAGGATCTGTTCTTGTTGGCGATCTAATGCTTGGTTGGAGCAGCGAGATATTCGGTAGCGCGCTGCTAAATGCTCCAAACAACGAAATCTCTGCAGCTTGCCGAGATGAGTTCAGCCGAATGCGCGTTGAAGTAATGGCTGGTCAGTACCTGGACGTCGTGGAAGAAAACGCCGCTATCACAAGGCCAGTAGAAGATGCCGTTGGCAGGGCCAACAACGTTATTTTGTACAAGAGTGCTAAGTATTCAATCGAAGCACCTCTTCTAATTGGTGCCGCATTCGCCGGGGCTAATCCCGATCAGCTAAGGCAATTATCGGAGTTTGGTGTTCCACTAGGTATGGCATTCCAGCTGCGCGACGATGTGCTGGGGGTATTTGGCGACTCGGCCATTACCGGTAAACCTGCAGGCGATGACCTTAGAGAAGGAAAGCGCACTGTGCTTATTGGTTACACCAGAGCCTCTTTGACGGCCTCCGTTGGCAAGCTGTTTGACGAAATGCTTTCCTCGCGAGAGCTAACAGATGAGCAGGTTTCCTTTTTGCAACAAACAATCATTGGCTCTAAAGCTCTGGAGAAAGTTGAGCGAACCATTACCGAACTGGCCGATCAGGCAATGGCGGCTCTAGAAAGAATTGAAATCGATGGCCAGGCCAAGGCGCAACTAAAGTCGATGGCTCAAAAAGTTATTAACCGCCAGGCTTAGATATCTAGCATCTGAGCTAGACGCCTGACTGGGGCCTTTTTACCTTCTACAAGTGATTGAAGTGGGGTCTGACCCAAAACATCAGAGTGAGTAAACAGCCAATTGATGGACTCTTCGATGCTGTAGCCAGAATCCAGCAGCATGATGATGGTTCCTCGAAGTGGAGCCAAGGGCTCTCCATCAACGATTACATCAGCTGGAATCATTAGCTGTCCATCTTTTTTGACTGCCACCAGGCTGTATTCCTCCAGGAGCCGGTTAACTCTTCCTTTTGGAACGTTGAGTGCTTCCGCGGCTTGCTCCACGGTAATCCAGCTCTTCACTGGATCTGAAGTATTGTTCACGCTACTAGATTGCCACACCCGAGCCCTTCACGGAATAACCAATCTTGCTGTGTGAACATAGAAAGGCTTATGAAGCCACAATTTCGCTCCATCAAGCCAATCGAGTTGGCTCTATTGACGCTGCCGAAGCGAAGTGCATACATCTCTATAAGTGCAGGAGAGCTAAATGGCTGACCTTCTAGGTCAACTGGTAGCTGGCCGCTATTTAATTATGGCCTTTGTTGCCTCGGGTGGCATGGCTAGCGTTTATCGAGCCCAGGACCAAATCTTAGAGCGGGAGGTTGCGCTCAAGGTTATTCACCCACACTTAGCAACCGATAGGTCCTTTGTCGAAAAGTTTCGTCGGGAAGCAAAAATGGCCGCTTCGCTATCTCACCCGAACTTGGTAAACGTATTTGACCAGGGAACCGATAATGACATCACCTTTTTGGTGATGGAGTTTGTCCCTGGCATCAACTTGCGAAATGCCCTCAATGACTTTGGGTCGCTATCACCCGAGAGAGTCTTGGAAATCCTGGAACCCTTGACCGCAGGTTTAGCTGCCGCTCACTCCGCCGGGGTTTTACACCGGGACCTAAAACCCGAGAACGTGTTTTTATCGGACAACGGAACAGTCAAACTCGGTGACTTCGGTCTTGCAAGAGAAATCTCATCCCATACGCAAACAGGATCGATTGTTGGAACCGCCGCCTACCTCTCCCCCGAGCTGGTGCTCCGCGGTCAAGCTGACGCTCGAAGTGATATCTACTCACTTGGAGTGATGGCATTTGAAATGCTTACCGGTAAACAGCCTTACGCAGGTGATCAAGCAGTCCAGATCGCCTACCAACATGCAAATAGCAACATTCCGGCGCCTTCTAGTTTGAACCCGAAAGTTCCAGAACTCCTAGATGAAATAGTGCTCTGGGCCACTGCTAGAAATTCGAATGACCGCCCGGCCAGCGCCAAGGAATTACTGCCTGTTATTTCTCGAGCCAAATCAGACATCAAGCGCGGTCTGACTACAACCTTCGAAGACTTTGGAATAATTAGAAACAACACCGAAGTGTTTGTTGCTCCCGCAGGCGCTACCGAAGTTATTGGTGAATATCAGCAAGACCAGCCTGAGAAAAAAAATGACGGGTTCGTAAAGCTCAAGAAAGCTAACCGACGTAGCGGGCGTTGGCTAGTGATACTAACCTTGCTAGCAATTTTTGCTTCTAGTGGAGCGGGCTGGTGGTTTGCCAGCGGTCCTGGTGGTCAAGCAATTGTCCCCGAGCTTGAAGGTAGATCACTAGAAGTTGCCATTTCTGCCCTTGAGCCAATGGGGCTCACAGTTATTGAGCAACAAGAGCACGACGCCCAAGTTCCCGTTGGCTTTGTCATAAGAACGGAACCAACCGCTGGAACCAGAGTTTTCAAGCAATCCGAGGTTACTGTGTTTATTTCCCTCGGGCCCAAGCAGGTGCTGGTTCCAGAATCCTTGGGTCTGAACCTAGAGCAAGCTACGAAGCTGCTGGAATCAACAGGACTCATAGCTGGAAATGTTTCTTCGTTTTTTGGCCTCGCAGAGGCAGGTCAAGTTCTAGCATTTTCGAAACCAACTCGGACTTCGCTAGCTGAAGGCAGTGTCGTGGATTTACGTGTCTCGCTCGGTCCGTTGCCGGATGTTGTCGGGGACGAGTTCTCGCAGGCTATTCAGACACTAGAAGCAGTTGGGCTAACCGTGACTTCGCTGGAGGTTTTCAACGATGATGTTGCCGCCGGGCGAATTGTTTCGATCACTGCGTCATCGGATCCACTCCCCGAATCAGGATCTGTGACCCTAAACGTTTCTAAGGGTCCAGAGTTTGTTACTTTGCCAAACGTTGTTGGAGAGACTGTCGCTGCCGCCAAGAATGCCCTTGAGGCTCTCGGTTTTACTGTGTTGGTAGACACCGATCAACTCAGTAGTCGATTTGGGGTTGTGAAGGTCACCAGGCAAAACCCTGCAGCATCTACAAGGGTTCGTGTTGGAACCCAAGTAACTATCTATACGCGCTAGCGCTTCGAAAGCTTTTCTGAAACTAAGAAGGCTAGCTCGAGTGACTGCATGTGATTAAGTCTTGGATCGCAAAGCGATTCATAGTGCTGCTCTAAAGTAGCCTCATCGATCTTCTCGGATCCGCCCAAGCACTCTGCTACGTCGTCACCAGTTAGCTCGATGTGCAAACCCCCAGGAAATGAACCAAGCGACTTGTGAACATCGAAGAATCCAGACACTTCATCCATAACATCGTCAAAGTGACGAGACTTGTAACCATTTTTGGTGGTGATGCCATTGCCGTGCATAGGATCGGTAACCCAAAGCGGCTTAGCGTCGCTTGCCAAAACGGCCTCGATAAGTGGTGGGAGTTTGTCTCTGACTTGGGATGCACCCATGCGGGTGATAAAGGTAAGCCTGCCAGGCTCACGATTTGGGTCGAGCTTTTCGATTAGGTCTAAAACATCCTTTGGTTTGGTGGCAGGACCAAGTTTTACGCCAATTGGGTTTCTAAGTCTTGCCATGAAATCAATGTGAGCGCCATCAAGTTGCCTGGTTCTCTCGCCCACCCAGAGAAAATGTCCGCTGGTTCCATAAGGGTTGCCGGTTCGAGAATCAATTCTGGTTAGTGGGCGTTCGTAGTCGAACAACAAAGCCTCGTGCGAAACGTAGAACTCGGTACTCTTGAGGGCGTCAAAGTCAGCGCCGCATGCATCCATAAACCTAATCGCGCGATCAATTTCGCCAGCTAACTGCTCATAGCGTGAGTTCGCCGGGTTATCAGTGAAACCCTTGTTCCACTCGTGCACCGAACGAAGATCTGCAAAACCGCCGGTAGTAAAGGCGCGAATCAAATTCAGCGTTGAAGCCGAGGTGTTATACGCGCGCACCATTCGAGCAGGATCGGTTGCTCGTGACTCTGGTGTGAAATCGTAGCCATTTACTGCATCGCCGCGGTAGGCAGGTAGTGTGACATCACCACGGGTTTCGGTGTCAGAAGAACGAGGCTTAGCAAACTGGCCGGACATGCGACCCATTTTCACAACCGGCAACGATGCTCCATACATCAAAACAACAGCCATCTGCAATATTGTCTTCACTCTGTTCCGAATACGGTCCGCCGTGGCGTTGGCAAAGGTTTCCGCGCAGTCACCGCCTTGCAACAAAAATGCTTTTCCTTCAGCGGCTGCAGCTAGCCTGGTTCTAAGAGTGTCTACTTCTCCAGCAAAAACCAACGGAGGAACTGTTGAAAGTTCCTGTCGGGCAGCAGCCAGCCGAGCTTGGTCAGTCCAGATTGGTTGCTGAGCGGCAACAAGATTTTTGTAATTGTCGAGCCCGCTCAAAACTTTCGGGTCAGCTTGTATGTTTGGCTCCATGATTTATTCTAAGTGGCGAGCGCTGCTCGCTTTTCCTTAACTGTCGAAGCGTACTGATCCGCATATTCTTGACCGCTTATTCGCATCAGCTCGTACATAATTTCGTCGGTAACCGCGCGCAAGACAATTCGGTCACCTTCCATTCCATCAAATCTAGAAAAATCCAACGGCTTTCCGTAAACAATCCCCACCCGGCGAACCCGTGGAAACCTGGTTCCAATTGGCTGGACTTTTTCGGTGTCAATCATTGCAACGGGAATCACAGGAACTTTTGCCTCTAGCGCCATGCGGGCAATACCGGTTCTTCCGCGATACAGCTTGCCGTCAGGTGATCTAGTTCCTTCTGGGTAGATACCAAGAAGCTGGCCTTGCTCCAAAACACCCAGTCCGGTGTTCAAAGCGGCCTCCGAGGCCTTGCCGCCAGATCTATCGATTGGTAGCTGCCCTGTGGATTTAAAAAATAGCTTCACAAAAAATCCCTTGATGCCCTTGCCCGTGAAGTATTCGCTCTTGGCAAGGAAAACTACCGGTCTTGGGCACTGGAGTGGCAGGAATATGGAGTCCGAGAAAGAAAGGTGATTGCTGGCCAGAATTGCAGCACCTGAGGTCGGCACGTTCTCAACCCCGCGAGTCCATGGTCTAAAAATAAAGCGCAGCAGAGGACCTAGAACGAACGTCTTCAGAATGAAATACGTCATGGCTACCTCCCTGTCCTGGGCTAAATCTCAAGTTTAGTGTTCGATCCTAGCTAACGCTATGGCGGGCTAAGTCGGCAGCTCCGATAAGGCCTGCCTGGTTCAAGAACTTAGCTTTGATGATCTTCAACTCCGGCCTATAGCCCTTTGCTGGAATCAATAGCTCAAAAGAAGACCTAATTGGAGCAAGCAATCGATCTCCCACAGCGCTAACTCCACCTCCGATAACTACTAGTTCAGGATCCAACAACGGCACATAAAAAGATGCGATGGCTGTCCCAAGATTTTGACCAAGCTCAGAAATTAGCTCATTGGCAGCACTATCGTTTTCGGAAATGGCCTGGTAGAGCTGCTCACCGGATAGCTCACCTGTTACAAGCGTCAATTCTTTTAGCCTTGCTGCCTTTGAGTCACTCGATAAGGCAAGCTCCCGTGCCGCTTTGAGCAAAGCCGTGCCAGAACAATAAGACTCAACACACCCACGTTGCCCACAACCACACTGCTTGCCTCCTGGGTGCAACACCGCGTGGCCAAGTTCTCCACCGATGCCAAAACCACCCTTTAGCAAAATGCCGTCCGATATAATCGCCCCGCCCACACCGGTGCCGATTGTGAGCATGACCATGCTTTTCGAACCAGCTCCTGAACCAAACCGAAACTCTGCCCACCCGGCAGCGTTTGCGTCGTTTTCGAGCAGCACGGGAAGCTTGGTTTTGGTCTCGATCCGCCTTTTCAGCGGTTCATTGCGCCATGCGGCAATGTTTGGGGAGTGGTACATAATCTCTCGATCGGCGCTCATAAATCCGGCCGCAGCCACCCCAACTGCGACTACCTGCTCACCTTCACTAAGCCTTGAAATTAGTGAGCCAATTGCTTCGATCATCTGGTCCGAATCATCAATTGGGCTAGGGATCTTGAGCTCGTTCAGGATGTTGCCGGCGTCATCAACTAGTGCACCGGCCATTTTAGTGCCACCGATGTCTATGCCTATTGAGTGCATCATTTCGCCTATCTCAAAGGTCAAAACAGACCAAAACTCGAGTTTATCGCCCAAATTTGAGATTGGGTGGTCCATGAATGTGCTCAGATAGGCTCAGAACGGCTATAGTTGTCCAAAATCGAGCAAATTACAGGAGCCAAAATGAGATCCTACGAACTACCATCGCTAGTCGAATCGCCTGCGAATGAAAGCATTACCGATTTACTCCTTCAGCGAGTGAAGCAAACCCCGAACCTGCCTCTTTTTGCTATCGAAAAGACTCCAGGGGTCTGGACTGAGGTTAGTGCCAAAGACTTCCTGACTCAGGTTGAGGATCTCGCTAAAGGATTCATCGCTTCTGGAATTAGACCTGGCGACGCTGTTGGCATCATGAGCCGCACCCGCTACGAGTGGGCACTGGTTGACTTTGCTCTCTGGTTCGCAGGAGCTGTTTCAGTTCCAATTTATGAAACCAGCGCACCGGCGCAGATTGAATGGGTACTTTCAGACTCAGATGCAGTTGCATTAATAATCGAAAACTCAGAACACCAAAATAGATTTGACTCAATCAAGGCAATGGTTCCATCTGTCAAGCAGGTTTGGAAACTAGAGGATGACTCGCTCCCGAAATTAGTAGCTCAAGGCAAGGGAGTCACTCCTCAGCAACTTGAGCAGGCTCGCACTTCGTTGAACCTGGACTCACTCGCCACAATTATCTACACCTCTGGAACAACAGGTAAGCCAAAGGGTTGTGAACTACTGCATCGTGGATTTGTTGATCTCTCAAAAAACTCCAAGATTGAGCTTCCTGAGGTTGTAAAGGAAGGCTACGCGACCGTAATGTTCTTGCCTCTCGCTCACGTATATGCAAGGTTCATTTCAATCCTGTGTGTTCACGCTGGAATTAAAGTGGGACACCAGCCTGACACCACAAACGTTGCAGCAGCGATGCAGTCTTTCCACCCAGACTTCTTGCTGGCAGTTCCTAGAGTGTTTGAAAAGGTATACAACTCTGCTGAGCAGAAAGCCGAAGCCGGCGGCAAGGGAAAGATCTTCCGAAAAGCTGTTCATGTAGCTATTGATTACTCGCGTGCCCTAGACGCTAAAGGCGGGCCTTCAATTGGGCTAAAAGTTCAGCACAAGGTATTCGACATTCTTGTTTATAAGAAACTACGCGCCGCTATGGGTGGAAAAGTTAAGTACGCAGTATCTGGTGGGGCCCCATTGGGTGAGAGGCTTGGACACTTCTTCCGATCAATTGGCCTAATCGTTCTGGAAGGCTACGGACTTACAGAAACTAGCGCCCCAGCGATGATTGGCCGCGTTACAGACGCCAAGATTGGAAAAGTTGGCCGCGTTTTGCCTGGCTGTGGAGTCAAGATTGCCGATGATGGTGAGATCCTCCTTAAGGGTTCTAACGTCCTACGTGGTTACTGGAAGAATCCAGAAGCTACGAAGGCAACGATGGACGGCGAATGGTTTAAGACCGGCGACATCGGCGAACTGGACGATGAGGGCTTCATTTCCATTACTGGACGTAAGAAGGAGCTAATCGTTACAGCTGGTGGCAAGAACGTTGCACCAACAGCTCTTGAAGACCCGCTTCGCTCTAGCCCGATCATCGGTCAGGCTGTTGTGATTGGAGACCAGAGGCCATTCGTTGCGGCTCTTCTTTCATTAGACCCAGAAATGATGCCCGCCTGGCTGGCGAACAATGGACAGCCTGCGGACTTGACCCTTGCCCAAGCAGCAAAAAACCCGAAGGTTCTTCAGGAGCTACAAAAAGCCGTGGACGAGGTAAACGCAACGGTTTCTAACGCAGAAGCCATTAAGAAGTTTGAGGTTATCGATAGCGAGCTTTCGGAGAAATCCGGCCACTTGACGCCTTCGCTAAAAATCAAGCGCGAAGCAGTAACCCGTGACTTTGCACCGATAATCGAGCAAATCTATGGTGGATCACCGACAACATCTGACGCGATTAATCTTCCAGGTTAGTTGGCCATAAACCAGCTGGTTTCGCGAAGTGCTGCCATGCAGATTTTTCTAGCTTCAGGATTTAGGCGATCTAAATAGACCTTGCCATCTAGGTGGTCGATTTCGTGCTGCAA
The DNA here is from genome assembly GCF_044232805.1 of Rhodoluna sp. GTDB lineage: Bacteria > Actinomycetota > Actinomycetes > Actinomycetales > Microbacteriaceae > Rhodoluna. The sequence continues at coordinate 16,883 of NZ_JBIILG010000011.1, read as the reverse complement.
AACTTGAGCCAATAACCCTTCGGCTTCAATGTTCACTTGCTCACCTTCGAGAGTGGTTCCAGAAACTTTTACCCTTGGATACCTTGGGGTTTTTGACCAGATCTCCGGAAGCGAAAGGCAACCCTCGTCAACTAGTTCCGGTTCGCCGAAAGTTTCCTCAAGTTTTGGATTGATCAGATGGCCAATGACCCCATCGACTTTATAGCTGAATGCTCGAAGGCTCACACCAATTTGTGGGGCGGCAACTCCTGCGCGACCCGGTAGGTCGGTCGCCTGCTCTAAATCAAGAATCAGATTTCGAATGGAATCAGTTATCTCAAGTATTGGATCCGAGGCAGTCCTAAGGACAGGGTCCCCGAATAACCGAATCTGTCTATCGGCCATAAATTAGAGAGGGGAAAGCATTGAACCAACAACCTCGGCAGCTAGTTCTCTAGCTGCTTCACGAGTTTGTTTGTTTAGCTCATTGAACTTGATAACTGATCCAGCGGCAAGAGCCGGGTCATAGGGCATACGAACTACTGAGCGAACTCTAGTTTTGAAGTGCTGTTCGATCTCGTCTAGCTTTACCAAAAGTGTCGCTTGGGTTGCGGTGTTTAGTGCAACTACAGAGTTTCTAACCAATTCACCAAAACCATTCGCTTCTAGCCAGGTTAGAGTCTCTGAAGCCAGTCTTGCTTCGTCAACAGAACCACCGGAGACAATAACCAAGGTGCTTGCGCGCTGCAGGGTGGGTCTCATAACTGAGTGAACAATTCCCGTACCGCAGTCAGTAATTACTACCGAATAGTAGCGAGCTGCCATGTCGGCAACCACGTTGTAATCACCCTCGTTAAAAGCTTCTGAAAGCATTGGGTCAGCATCTGACGCCAGCACATCAAGGCGGGTCTCATCTCTTGAAATCATGTTAGTAAACTCGGCGAAGCCATCGATTGAAGCTGCTCTGTTAACTACGTCTCGAACAGTGAATCTAGTTGACTTGCTAACACGCTCGGCCAGGGTTCCACGGTCGGGGTTGGCGTCAATAGCAATAACGCGGTCTTCCCTGACCTGAGCCAGCGCCATACCAAGAAGTGTGCTGATGGTGGTCTTACCAACTCCACCTTTTCTAGTGAGAACGGGAATGTATTTGGTTCCACCTTCAAGCAATGCACCAATTCTGGCATCCATTGCTTTGCGTGCTTTGACTTTTGGTGAGTCACCCAAATTAATTAGTTTCAAACTGATAAAGAAAAGCAGGCGGCGCCAACCGGATTCCGGAGCCGCACGAAACTTTGCTGATGCGTCAATCAGTCTGTCCGCTGTGAGCATCGCAGCTGGTTCTGGTTCGTCAAAAGTCTCTCCACGAAGACTGTCTCTTCGTGAGTAACCAGTTCTTGTTTGGTCCTGCCCTTGGGCGACAACGGTCTCAAGCTCTTGTGCGCTGGTGTCTGGGATTACCTCGATGGAGGATGTGGCTGGCGAGATGTCAACTTCGGTTGAAACTACAGATAGCTGGGAGCTGCCCTCGGACCCAAAGTCCGCTGGGTCAACATTTGGGTTGTTTTCTCCTAGACCTGCTCCGTCGTCTCCGAATCCAGAATCTTTCTTCTTTGCCAAGAACTATCTCCTAAGTGACTGAATCAAAAGCAACTCTGCAATTCTAAGGCAGTTACCAAAGGTGCGCTAATTAGCCTTCAATTTCAAGGATTAGATCGCCCGCGTCAACTGACTGGGTGCTTGAAATGGCAAGCCGCTTGACGGTTCCGGCCATGCTGGCTGTGATTGTGGCCTCCATTTTCATGGCCTCAATGCTTGCAACCGGCTGACCCAATTCAACTTTGGCCCCGGCAACTGTTTTTAGGGTGACAACACCCTGAAATGGTGCAGCGACGTGGCCAAGTTTAGACACATCTGCTTTTTCAGAGCTCACCACATCGCTAACAACCTTTCTATCCCGCACGTTTATTGGACGTAGCTGACCGTTGAGGGTTGCCATGACAGTTCTAAAGCCCTTGGCGTCAGGTGTTCCAATCGCTTCGAGGCCTATGAACAGCGTGAGGCCTTTGGATAATTCAATAACGTGTTCTTTTCCTTGCTCAAGACCATAAAAGAAGTCAATTGTGTCAACTTGATCAAGGATCCCGTAGTTCTCTCGCATCTTCTTGAACTCCCGATATGGGTCAGGAAATAGCAGCCTGTTTAGCGTTGCGCGTCGATCAGAACTACTTCCTGCAAGCAAAGCCAAATCCTGAGCGGAAACTTCAGTTAGCGATAGATCGACAGTTTTGCCCTTTAGAACCTTGCTTCGGAAGGGCTCCGGCCAACCACCTGGCAAATCACCCAACGCTCCAGCCATAAAACCTACAACTGAGTCTGGGATGTCATAATTCTGCGGATTGTTGGAAAAATCCTCTGGGTCAGCACCCACTGCAACTAGGTGCAGTGCTAGGTCGCCAACAACCTTCGACGAAGGTGTCACCTTCGGTGGCCTTCCTAAAATCTTGTTGGCGGCCGCATACATGTCCTCGATCTGTTCGAACTGGTCTCCGAGTCCTAGAGCTATTGCCTGCTGACGCAGGTTCGAGAGCTGTCCACCTGGAATCTCGTGATCATATATCCTGCCGGTGGGTGCAGGTAAACCTGATTCGAAGGGTGCATACACTCGTCTAACGGCTTCGAAGTAAGGCTCGAGCTGAGTAAACGACGACAACGGTATCTGAGTATCGCGGCTCGTATTAGCTAGCGCTGCTACTAAAGACGATGCGGATGGTTGCGAGGTAGTTCCACTCATCGGCGCGCTTGCAACATCCACCGCGTCAACACCGGCTTCGATTGCTGCCAATAGTGTTGCTAGTTGACCTCCGGCAGTGTCGTGGGTGTGCAGGTGAACTGGCAGATCAAACTTCTCACGCAGAGCGGCAACGAGTAACCTGGCAGCTTCAGGACGTAATAGACCTGCCATGTCTTTGATTGCAATGATGTGAGCGCCGGCACTAACAATCTTCTCGGCAAGTTTTAGATAGTAATCGAGTGTGTATAGATTTTCTTTAGGATCAAGTAAGTTTCCGGTGTAGCAAATACCCACCTCTGCAATCGCGGTCTTTGTTGCCAGCACCGCTTCAATCGCAGGACGCATTTGCTCTACATCGTTTAGCGCATCAAAGATGCGGAAGATATCCACACCCGACTCAGCTGCTTCTTTCACAAAGGCATCAGTAACGGTTTCTGGGTATGGTGTGTAACCAACAGTATTTCGACCGCGAAGTAGCATCTGAATGCAAATGTTTGGGATTGCCTTGCGAAGAGCAGCCAATCTTTCCCATGGGTCTTCGGCTAAGAATCTAAGTGCCACATCATAAGTGGCTCCTCCCCAGGCTTCAACCGAAAGAAGCTGTGGGGTCAGTCGTGCCAGGTGCGGTGCCACCTGAACCAAATCTCTAGTTCGAACACGGGTAGCAAGAAGCGATTGATGAGCGTCTCTGAAAGTTGTATCGGTAATTGCGACGTGTTTTTGGTTTCGTAGCTCCTTTGCAAAAGCTGCCGGTCCAAGATCCAAAAGTCTTTGCCTGGATCCATCTGGGGCTGGAAGTGTCAAATCTACAGCGGGAAGTTTGATGGCAGGGTTCACATAGTTGAGCCTTGGGCCATTTGGTTGATTTACAGTAGTCTCTGCTAACCACTGCAACAGCTTTGTTCCGCGATCTTTTGAAGGTCTGGTGAGCATTAGCTCGGGTCGCTCTTCAATGAATGCGGTACTCAAGTTTCCGATTGCAAATGTTTCATCCTCTAAAACGCCCTGCAGGAACGAAATGTTAGTTGCGACTCCGCGAATTCTGAATTCGGCGAGCCCTCTTCTGGCCCTTGCAACAGCCGCCTCAAAGGTTAGGCCTCTGGCAACTAACTTCACGAGCAAAGAATCAAAGTGCGGTGATACTTCTGAACCCGCTGTGACCGTTCCCCCGTCGAGTCGAATTCCTGCTCCTCCGGGAGAGCGATAAGTAGTTATCTTTCCAGTGTCGGGCCTGAAGTTAGCTGAAGGGTCTTCGGTTGTGATTCTGCACTGGATCGCGAAGCCTCGCATCGAAATGGTGTCTTGTGAAAGGCCCATGTCTTGAAGGCTCTGGCCCGAAGCAATCCGCATCTGCGACTGCACGAGGTCGATATCAGTAATTTCCTCGGTTACGGTGTGCTCCACCTGAATCCTTGGGTTCATCTCAATAAAGACGTGCTTACCCGCATTTGGACCTACAGTCTCGACCAGGAACTCAACCGTTCCGGCGTTCTGGTAGCCAAGCTCCTTGGCAAAATTTACAGCGTCTTTGTATAGCTGCTTACGAAGCGCCTCGTCGATGTTTGGGGCTGGAGCAATCTCAACCACCTTCTGGTTACGGCGCTGAATCGAGCAATCGCGCTCGAAGAGGTGAACAACATTGCCTTTGCTATCGGCCAAGATCTGAACCTCGATGTGACGAGGTCGAAGCACCGCTTGCTCAAGAAAGACCCTGGCATCGCCAAAAGCGCTTTGCGCCTCTCTTGAAGCCTGATCGATTGCCTCCGCAAGATCCTTGGCATCGGCGACGCGGCGCATTCCGCGTCCACCACCGCCAGCTACCGCTTTAACAAAAAGAGGAAAGCCGATTTTCTCTGCCGCTTTGATTAGCTGCTTCGGGTCTTCTGAAGATCCAGAGGATTGCAAAACTGGAACGCCGGCTTTGGTAGCTGCGGCAATTGCGTTTACCTTGTTGCCAGCTAGCTCTAAAACCTCTGAGCTTGGACCGATAAATGAAATTCCGTTTTCGGCAGCAGCTTTCGCTAGTTCTGGATTCTCGGACAAAAAGCCATATCCCGGATAAATTGCATCAGCACCATATGCCTTAGCAACTCGAATGATCTCGGCGACGTTTAGGTAAGCACTTACCGGGTGGCCCTTTTCACCAATTTGATAGGCCTCGTCAGCTTTTTGGCGATGAGTGGAGTTCCGGTCTTCATATGGGAAAACGGCCACTGTCTTGGCACCAAGCTCATAGGCAGCTCGAAAGGCGCGAACAGCTATTTCGCCTCGATTTGCTACCAAAATCTTGCTAAACATGGTCTCCTAAAGGCGGCTAGAAACAGCTCGTTTCGCCTAAAAACATTAACTCAATAAAAAGGTAGCCTATTTGGGTGCATGTACTTAGCGTGAGTTCCCTAAAGGGCGGTGTCGGAAAGACAACCGTGGCCCTAGGTCTTGCCTCAGCATCACTATCTAGAGGACTTCGCACCCTGGTGGTAGATCTAGACCCTCAGTCTGATGCCACCACTGCTCTTGGGGCAACGAGGGAGCTGAAGTTGTCTTGCGCAGAGGTTCTAAAGCTTCCCAAGCACGCCAACGTGGTTCGGGCCATCGTGGCAAGTGACTGGGAATCTTCTTCTGCGGGAACTATGGACCTTCTCCCGGGAAGTCCAAAGGTAGTCGAGTTTGATAGCCCGACTCCGACCAAGAGGGATCTTTGGAGGCTGGAGGAGGCCCTAAGTCGGGTGGAGGCAGGTTACGATCTTGTGATCGTTGACACTCCCCCGTCATTGAATGGGCTCACCCAGCTAGCCTGGACGGCAAGCGACAGGGTTTTGATTGTGGCAGAGCCTTCGATTTTCTCAGTGCTCGCGGCGGACCGTGCAATGCGAGCCATCACAGAAATCAGCAAGCAAACAGCCGGGCGCTTGACACCGCTTGGTGTTCTGGTCAATCGCTACATTCCAGCATCCAAGGAACATCAGTTCCGGCTAGCAGAACTCGAGCAGCTGTTTGGATCAGATTTACTCTCAGTCACGATTGAAGAACACTCCGCTGTGCAGCAAGCCCAAGGTGCGGCCAGACCAATTCACAGTTGGCCAGGCGAGGTAGCCGGCAGGACTGCTAAGTCCTTCGAGCTAGTTCTAGATCAGCTGTTCCAGTCGCACGGCACAGACGTGAGTAAGAGATCTTCAAAGCGGAGCATGAAGGTTCTAAAGGGTGCGAAGATTCGCCGTGGGGCTATCCAGACCGTACTTGATTTGGTAGACGAGCCCTAAACAGCTTTTCTGCTGGCTCTTCTAGAAGCTAGCTCGTCCATGTCATCTAGGTGCAAGCTCTGAATGTTAACAAGAGAAGCCTCAACCTCACGAAGCACTATTCCAACAGCAATACCAAATACACCCTGGCCACGGCCAAGTAGGTCAATAACCTCATCTTGTGAGGTGCAAAGGTAAACCCTGGCTCCATCGCTCATCAAGGTGATACGGGCTAAGTCATTCATTCCTTCTGCGCGCAATTGCTCAACCGCGATACGAATCTGCTGCAGCGATACGCCAGTGTCGAGAAGTCTCTTGACAAGTTTTAGAACCAAAATGTCACGAAACGCATAAAGTCTTTGTGAACCGGAACCGGTCGCGGAGCGAACCGAAGGCTGAACTAGTGCAGTTCTGTCCCAGTAGTCCAACTGGCGATAGCTAATACCGCTCGCGGTAGCCGCTGCGGTCCCGCGATAGCCAACTTTTGGGTCCTGCGAGATCATGCCGTCGGTAAATAACATGTCGTTATCGAAACCGTCGTTTTGAGACATCGCCTAACCTTTCTGTATTGGTTGAATGTTTCAATTCTCCCGCCTTAGTGCCAGGTAAGCCAGTTAATCGGTAAGGGCGGCGTGTCGAGCGCTAAATTAAGGGGTTTTTACTTGTCGATCTTAGAGATGACGGACTTGATTAGCTCGGAACGAATGGTTGCAAACTGGTTTTCGATTTCCTGGGCGTAGTGGGTGGCCCTGGACTTGCTGGCTGCTTCGTTCTTGGAAAGCACCGGTGCAACAACACCCTCGATGATTCCAATCTCGCGATCAGCTGAGGCCTTTAATCCTCTTAGGTGACGTGGTGAAATACCGAAGCGCTGCAGGTGAACAATCGCGCGGGCAATTTCAAGATCTGAACTTTCAAAAGTATCTTTGTTAATCAGCATTAGGGTCTGAGCATCTTGCAGTAAGCCCGCACTGATTCCGGTCTCGCTCATAAGTCCGACCTTTGTGAGTTTTATTGGGTTCTTTGGCTGAAGTTTTGCAACCGATGCCTGCACCTGAGGAAGGTTTGGGGTCTTGCCTGAATCAAGCTGCTCAAGGTAGTCGCGAATAACTCGCAATGGAAGATACTGATCTCTTTGCAGTTCAAGAATCACCCTTGTGCGCTGGACATCTTGTTCGGAAAACTTTCGGTAACCAGCAGGTGTGCGCTGTGGTTCTATCAGACCCTGCTCTTCAAGAAATCTCAACTTGGAAGGGGAAAGATCTGGAAATTCGCGATTCAAAATTGCAAGCACCTGACCGATGGTGAGCAATCTTCCAGAAGAAGATATTGGCCTCACATTGGATTGGGCTTGAGCCATTAGATGTTTCCTGCTGCTTTCGATGGGTAGAACGTAAAGCGGAATTTGCCGATTTGAATTTCAGCACCTTCTTCTAGCAGGGCGCTTTCAATTCGAACCCCATCGTAGTAGATGCCGTTTAGCGATGCCAAATCCTGAACTTGGAAGGAATTGCCATGACGACGGAACTCTGCGTGGCGTCTTGAGACCGTGACATCGTCCAAAAATATTGCCGAGTCTGGGTGTCGGCCAACTGTTGTGATGTCGGCATCGAGCAAGAATCTTGCTCCAGAATTTGGGCCCTGGCGAACTACCAGAAGAGCGTTTCCTCGAGGAAGAGCGTCAACAGCTGCCTTATGCTCGGGATCTAGATCGGGGTTCTCGTCGCTTAGCCACTCGGAATTGAACCTAAGGGTCTTCTCGACTTCATCGCGTTTTTCGTCGCCCATTTCACCCTCCCCCTTTGTTATCCAATAGATTACTGCTATTTCCACGCTCCTGGCGCCACAGCAAAATCAGGTGCCAGAGGTATACAAATCCAGACCACCAGTAAAGCGCCACCCCCCAAAGAGCAAATGCCCAAGCCAAAGGAAGCAGTATGAACTGCGCCTCTACAAAGATCTTGCCCATCAGTAACAGCGGAAAGGAATACAGCAAAGCAAAGGTGCTTGCCTTACCGATGTAGTGAACCGGAAGAGTTGAGTATCCCAGAGACACCAGCGCTGGCAGTGAGATCAGCATGAGTAAATCCCTACCGATGACAAGCGCCGCTAGCCACCAGGGGATGTGTCCCGTGATTGACAGCGCCAGTAATGTCGCAAAGATGTACAGCCGATCGGCTACCGGGTCTAGAACCTTACCCAGCTTGGTCATTTGGTTTAGCTTTCGAGCTAGATAGCCATCCAAGAAGTCTGTAATACCTGCAACCATCAGCACAACAATTGCCGACAGGAACATCTCATTTAGAAGGAGCCCCAAAAATACTGGAACTAGCGCAATTCGCAGAAAGCTAAGCAGGTTCGGAATGTTCACTACCTCACCCTTGAGGAAGCTGGATTTCCTAGCTGTCGGCATAGCTTGATTGTATTGGATTAGGTCAATTAGCTAAGTCCCAATGTTTAATGGTCGGGCTAGCGGGATTTGAACCCACGACCCCTTGACCCCCAGTCAAGTGCGCTACCAAGCTGCGCTATAGCCCGCTGGTACCGATGCTCACTCGGTAACGACCCAAGTATAGGTCAGGGTCTATCCGAAGAGTTGTGATCTAAGTCTGGATGAGCGCGAAGGCCGTAGTCCTTCTTGATCGGATCCAAAAAGACATCCGGCTCCCTAGGTGGCCGGAAAGTGAATAACAAGAAAGCGACAATCAAGCCCAACAAGAACAGGCTAGACATAACTACTGTTCCCGAGGTCGCAGAAAGTTGCCCAAGAACCTGCACGAAAATTGACTGGGCTATTGCTATGCAGACAAAGAAGATGCTGATGTCCAGCCAAAGGATATTACGCTTAGTGACTGACTTGTAAAGGAAAACCAATCCCACCATGGTCACCGGTATCGAGTACAGGGCAATCGTCGAAGCTGGAACATATGAGGGGAATTGGTATCCGCCAAGTGAAAAAAGCACTATTTGGAGAAGCAGGACCGGCCATATAGCAATCTTGATGTGTTCCCAGTAGCTCTCGTTCACAGCACTAAAAAATGCCACAAACTTGTTGTGCTTGGTCCAATCAAACAGAAAATGAAGCAAGCTTCCCAACAGTCCAAGTGGGACAATCATCCAGAGGGAAACCAAAATGACACTATTTATAGTCATGGGAAACCAAAGCCCTAACGCTTGCGCTTTTCTCTAACCCGCATCGATATCTCTATTGGGGTTCCCTCAAAACCAAAGCTTTCACGCAGTCTTCTTTGGATGAACCTGCGGTACTGCGGGTCTAAAAAGCCTGTGGTAAACAAAATGAACTTTGGTGGCCTGGTCGATGCCTGGGTAGCGAACAAGACCCTAGGCTGCTTGCCTCCCCTAACTGGGTGCGGAAACTCCATGGCTAGCTCTTGTATAAAGGTATTGAGCTTGCCGGTAGGAATTCTTAGGTCCCAGCTGTGGAGGGAGACCTCAAGAGATGGAACAAGCTTTTCTAGGTGGCGACCAGTTAGGGCCGAGATGTTTACTCTTGGAGCCCAGGAAACGTGAGAAAGGTTCTGTTCGATTTCTCGCTCCAGATACTTCCTTCTCTCATCGTCCATCTGATCCCACTTGTTGAAAGCAAGTACTAGTGCGCGGCCTGACTCGAGGGCCAGATCAACAATTCGGATGTCGCCATCGCTTAGCGGTTCTGTGACATCAAACAATACAACAGCTACTTCAGCTCGTTCAAGAGCTGCGGCTGTCCTTAGAGAGGCATAGAAGTCTGCTCCCTGAGCTAACTTGATTCTTCTTCTGATACCTGCGGTATCAACAAAGCGCCAAGTCTTGCCACCTAGCTCTACCTGCTCATCGATTGGATCACGGGTGGTTCCAGCTATCTCGCTAACCACCGCCCTAACTTTGCCCACTGCCTTGTTCAGTAGCGATGACTTGCCAACGTTAGGTCTACCAATCAGGGCTACTCTTCTTGGTCCACCGAATTCTTGTTCGGCAACTGCCGAGATTGCGGGAAGCTTTGCCATTGCGGCGTCCAGTAAGTCTGCTACCCCACGACCGTGGACTGCAGAAACCGGATGAGGCTCACCAAGACCTAGCGACCACAAGGCTGCTGCTTCTGGCTCTTGTCTAGCATCGTCAATCTTGTTCGCTACCAAGATGACTGGCTTGCCAGATGCTCGAAGCATCTTGACTACCCTTTCGTCGGTAGCGGTAGGGCCGACCATTGCGTCCACCACAAACAAAACAGCATCCGAAAGCTCAACTGCTACCTCGGCCTGGGCCGCAACAGCAGCGTCAATTCCTTTGGGGTTTGGTTCCCAGCCTCCGGTATCAACCAAAGTGAATTTTCTACCGTTCCATTCGGCTTTATAAGAAACTCGGTCACGGGTAACACCAGGAACGTCTTCAACAACCGCTTCACGGCGACCGAGAATTCGATTTACTAGAGCAGACTTGCCAACGTTTGGTCGACCAACAATTGCCAGCACCGGAAGAGCTGGGAGGTAGCCGGAGAATCCCTCTTCGGCCAATTCAATTTCTAAAAGCGCTAAGTCTTCTTCGTCTAGCTCGTAGTCGCTGAGCGACCCGCGCAGCACGTCGGCGCGTGCTTGCTCGTCGAGCTGATCTTCTTCCATGTCTTTGTTCCTTAGCCAGTTAGTGGTTGATTAGATCAACCAAGGCAGTTACCGATTGCTCGAAGTCAAGTTCGGTGGTATCTAGAAGGGTTACCCCCGGTGCTGGCTTCAAAAAGTCAACGACTTTTGAATCCTTCTTGTCTCGATCGCTAAGTTGGGCTGCTAGAGAACCGCTTCCTAGTAAATCAAGTGATCTTCTACTAAGTCTAACTTCTTCACTGGCAGTTAGCAGAACTCTAACTTTGGCATCAGGCATCACCACCGTGGTGATGTCCCTACCTTCAACGATGATTCCCTGATTTGGGCAGCTAGCGGCTAAGGATCTAGTGATTTGCCTCATAAAGGTTCGCACTTTGGGTTGGGCAGCCACTTTGCTGACATTGAGCTCGACTTCTTGGCTACGAATGGCATCGGTTAGGTCGTTATCGCCGACCTTGACCCAATAGTTATCTGGATCTGTTGAAATCGAATAGTCAAACAAAACATCCAGATTTTGCTCGCCAACAGTTTCAAGATCAATCCCTGCAACTAATGCCGTCCTGGTTAATGCTCGGTATCCAGCCCCGGTATCTAGATATCCAAAACCAAGTTGTCTGGCGGCTTGCTTTGAAACACTTGACTTGCCAGATCCTGCTGGTCCATCAACTGCCACTATGGTCTTGCTCATCCGACAATCTTCCAACCGCGCCCGGTCAACGCTGAAACAAGCTCAGCTTCTGAACTTGGCAGAACATAAAGTTCTGGCAGTCCAACCTGTGCTCCGGTTGCGTGCTCCAAGGTTAAGTCTTCGAGGTTGATGCCAATCTGGCCGATCTCAGTTAGTAGCCTTGCGAGTTCTCCAGGCTTATCGTCGATCATGACCGTGACCTTGGCGTACCTTGTTGCACTAGACCCGTGCTTGCCTGGAATCTTGGCAACGCCTAGATTTCCAGATTCCAGCAACTTTCCGATGCTCGTTAGCGAACCAGGCTTTGATGTGTCTTGCAATGCTTCGAGAATCTGGTCCAGGTCATTTCTAACATTTCTCAAAACATCAGACACCTGTTGGCTGTTCGCCGAAAGAATCTGCATCCAAAGCTTAGGATCAGATGCAGCAATTCGGGTGGTGTCTCGAAGCCCCTGGCCAGCCAGTGATACATCGGAGCTATCAGCCGAGGCAAGCCTTGCAGCCAATAGCGAAGAAACAATCTGCGGCGCGTGTGAAACGAGTGCGACTGCTCTATCGTGCTCAATAGGGTCCATAGAAACTAACGAGGCTCCAACATCATGAGCAAGTGCTTCCACCAACAGTATTGATTCTTTAGAAGATTCCTTGTTTGGTGTCATCACCCAGGGTCTGCCAATAAACAGATCACCTCGGCCTGCAAGAGCACCGGTTTGTTCGCGACCTGCCATCGGGTGTGATCCCACGTAATTTGCAAGCGCTGCTCCCTGCTGCTGCAGAGCGGTCAACACCGTTCCCTTAACGCTTGCAACATCGGTAACTGTTGCCTTGGGGTGAGCCTTGAGCTGTGCTTCGATAACTTGAGCCGTTACATCAGGTGGTGTGCAGACAATAACTAGCTCTGGCTCGGTGCCTGGTTGGAATTTACTGCCCGCACCAAAATCAATCGCGAGGTTCAATACGGCGGGTGAGCTGTCGTCGAGTAAGACTTCAAGTCCCTTGTCTTTAAGAGCTAGGCCAATAGATGTTCCAATAAGGCCGGTGCCAACAATCTTGATTGGCCCGGTTAGTCTCGAGTCTTTCACTGGGCTAAATCCAAGCGCAGGGCTGTTGCTCCGCGAAGATAAACGTGCTGGATCTGACTTCTTAGAGAATCTGACTCAAGGTTAATAAGAACTCTGATGACTCTTGGCAGCGCTCCCGCCACATCCATTTCAACAAAGCACATCAACGGAACATCTCCGAGGCCAAGCTCCCTGGCTGCCAAGGCTGGAAACTCGGAAGTTATGTCAGGACTGGCCGTGAAGAGAATAGAGATCAATTGGGACTCATCGACTTTGTTTTCGTGCAGCATTTTGGTAAGTAGCTCGGCTGTGGATTTAATCAAGTGAGAGCGTTCGTCAACATCTAGTTGGATGGCGCCGCGAATTGCACGAATCGACATGATTATGTCCTTTTCTTGTCAGCGGCTTTCAAAATTGCTCCGAGCTCTATTTTAGACAGTTGCCTCACAGCACCAAGCTTTAGATGGCCTAAATGTAGTGGTCCAAACTGCCTTCTAACCAGGGCCACCACCGGAAACCCAAGAGACTCAAACATTCTTCGGACAATTCGGTTTTTTCCACTGTGTAGCTCAACTTCGACCAGGCTGTGGTTTCCAGAAGCGGACAGGAATCTGGCCTTATCGGCCTTGATTCGACCATCCTCTAATTCGATGCCGGCAAGCAGTTGGTTCAATACAGGTTGAGTAATCTGGCCGTGGACTTTTGCCTGATATGTCTTAGAAACCTCAAAGGATGGGTGCATTAGCTTATGTGCTAAATCGCCATCGTTGGTCATCAGCAACAAACCCGTGGTGTCAACATCCAGCCTTCCAACGTTGAAGATCCGGTCATAGTCAAGTGCATACTGTGAAAGATCTGGCCTGCCGTGCTCGTCTTGCATGGTGCTAACTACCCCAGCTGGTTTATTGAGCATCAAATAGACCCTTGAGACATCAAGTTGAATCGGGGTTCCCTTGACAACAACCTTGTCTATTTCGGGATTGATTCGGGTGCCCAGCTCTTTGACTACCTTGCCGTTAACCTTGACGGACCCGGATGAGATCAGGTCTTCACAAACTCTTCTGGATGCCACTCCGGCATTAGCCATAACCTTCTGAAGTCTTATGCCCTCTGTTGATTCTCTATCGCTCATTGAAATCGCTATGGATATCAGGCAGGTACGGGCTAATCGGAGGAAGCTGGTCCAAGGAGTTGATTCCAAGCTGCTCCAGTAGCAACGAAGTAGTTCCGTAGTGAATCGCACCGGTTTCAGAATCTGTATAAAGCTCAGTAACTAGTCCTCTAGAAGTAAGAGTTCTAACAACCGAGTCAACGTTCACACCTCGAATCGAAGCAATCTGTCCCCTAGCAATTGGTTGCTTGTAGGCAATAACGGAAAGGGTTTCTAAAGCAGCTTGTGAAAGTTTGGTTGGGTTTTCGTTGGCGATAAACATCTTCACGGCCCAGTCGTAGTTTTGGCGCACGTAGATTCTCCAACCACCGGCCACTTCTCGAAGCTCAAAACCTCGAGCGCTGATACCGTCTTTTCCGTCGTAGTCCTCGCGGAGCTTGTTTACGGCATCGCGAACCTGGTTTACCGGAATCTCTAGAGCGGTTGCCAGAGCAACCAATGAGATGGGCGCATCAGTGACCATCAAGATTGCCTCGATTGCTCCTTCGATGCTGTCTTCTTTGAGGGTGTTCTCGGTTCCTTGATTCTCATCGCGCGTCATAGTCTGCTCCCAGGGTTGCTAGTTGTTCATCATCAAAGTTATCGGCTTGCCAAGTAATCAAAAGATCTGCCAAGGGCCCATCCTGCTGCATGGCAATAGCAGAAAGCCTGTATAGCTCTAGCACCGCAAGGAACCTGGCAACTATCTTGGCTCTATCTGGTTCGTCGCGAATCAGATCAAAAAAAGTCAAGCTCCCGGCTTTTCGAAGTCTAAGGATTACTTCTGTTGCCTGCTCACGGATACTAACTGCGGGTGCGTGAAGGTGAGTGAGTCCAATGCCAGGAATCTCCCTGGGGGTAAATACTTCTTGAGATAAAGCGTGGAACTCCTCAAGTGTCATGGTCCAAACAAGCTCAGGGGTACTTTCACGGAACCTGGTTTCAATTGGAACAGCTCTGGCAACGCGGGTAGCTTCCATGTCGATTCTGGTTGCAAACCAGGCAGATACTTCCTTGAAGGCCCTGTATTGCAACAACCTTGCAAACAGCAGATCTCTTGCTTCCAGTAGGGCAACATCTTCGGCATCAACAAGCTCACCCTGCGGGAGCAACGAGACAATTTTTAGATCCAATAGCGTTGCGGCAATAACTAGAAACTCACTCGCTTGTTCCATTTCTTCATGCTCGTCAAGCTGTTTTACGTACTGGATGAATTCATCAGTAACGCGGCTGAGTGAAATCTCGGTGATGTCCAGCTCGTGCTTAGAAATAAGTGTCAACAAGAGGTCAAATGGGCCCTCAAAGTTACTCAGCGTTAGCGCAAAGCCTTTGTCTTTCTCAGGTTCCATGACCTCGAGGTTATGGGGCGTTGCCACGAGACACTAACTCTCTTGCCACGGTTCGGTAATACTCCGCGGCATCTGAAGTTGGAGCAAATTCGGTGATAGGAACAGCTGCGATGGTGGCGTCCGGGAATTTGACGGTGCGGTGCACAATGGTGTCGAAAACCTGATCACCAAATGCTTCGTAAAGTCGCTCCACTACTTCCCTAGCGTGCAGGGTTCTCGGGTCATACATCGTGGCCAAAATACCATCGAGCTTGATAGCTGGGTTCAACCGATCGCGTACCTTTTCAATTGTCTCGATAAGAAGCGCCACCCCTCGAAGGGCAAAGAATTCGCAGTTCAAAGGAATAAGGACTCCATGAGCTGCGGTTAGAGCATTGACGGTCAATAAGCCAAGTGATGGCTGGCAATCAATGATTACAACGTCATAGTTGTCAGTTACTGGGCGAAGTACCCGAGCAAGAATTTGCTCTCTAGCAACCTCGTTGACTAGCTGAACTTCAGCTGCGGAAAGGTCTATGTTTGCAGGAATTACGTCGAGATTTTTCACGCCGGTAGGCAAGATCACATCTTGAACCTTTAGGTCTTTTTCAACCAAGAGATCGTAAATGGTTTTGATATCGTGGGCCACAATCCCAAGCCCTGCTGAGAGTGCGCCCTGTGGATCGAAATCAACCACCAATACCTTGCGGCCATAGCCTGCAAGAGCAGAGGCCAAGTTGATTGCTGTGGTAGTTTTACCCACCCCACCTTTTTGATTACACATCGCAATAATTCTTGCGGGACCGTGACTTTGCAAGGTGGCGGGGATGTCAAAAACCGGCCTTTTAGCTGGTCGCTGTGCCATGGATCCTCCCGAGCTAATAGCCTACCTGCCCGTTGCGACCGCTATTTCCTGGCCCGCGGATGGCTGGTGGCGTAAACCTCGCGCAGGGCATCAACCGTCACCAGCGTATAAATCTGGGTCGTGGCAACCGAAGAGTGACCCAGCAATTCTTGAACCACTCGCACATCCGCTCCGCCTTCAAGAAGGTGGGTTGCAAAAGAGTGCCTGAGCGTGTGAGGTGAAACCTCCGAGGGAATCTTCGCCGCATCAGCGCTATCACTAATAATCTGCCAAGCCGACTGCCTAGATAGTCGGCTGCCGCGCTGATTCAGAAAGAGAGCCGGGGTTCCCTTGCCCTTTTTCACAAGAACGGGCCTAGCCCGAACCAGATAGACCTCAAGAGCACTCTGGGCAAAACTTCCAACCGGCACCATGCGCTCTTTCGAGCCTTTTCCAAACAATCGAATCATGGTTGGATCAACTAGGTCATCCAAGTTGAGAGCCGTTAGCTCGCTGATTCTGGCCCCTGTTGCATAGAGCAGCTCCAGAATTGCTCGGTCTCGCACTCTTGCCAGGTCTGGTTCACCAGACTCGAGTTTCTTGGGATCTGGCCCCGAAGCTTCAATTAGCTTCTCTATTTCTGAAACACTGATTGCCTTTGGCAGGCGCTTTGGCAGCTTCGGAGGTTTCACCATAGAACTTGGGTCGCCGATTGTGATGGACTCAAAAAGCCAAAACCTATGTAACCCTCTAACTCCGGCGAGCATTCTGGCAACTGAGTTGGCCGACAGAGCTCCTGATTCAGAAATGAAACTGACGTAGCCAGTTATGTGAGACTCGTTGACTTGACTAGGGTTTGTGATCTTTTGCTTTTCCAAATAGCCAAGATAGGAGTTCAGGTCACGCTTATAGGCGGCAATCGAGTTCTTTGCTAACCCTCGCTCAATGCTCAGGTGTCGAAGGTAATCATCAACTAGCTGCGCGAGGGTCTTCATTAGCTTCTTTGTGAACCGTCTTTACTCAGCTGGTAAGCCATGATGCCAACAACCGCGCTCGGGCTCATGATCTTTCCCATTAGCACGAGCCTCACGGCCTCCGATATCGGAACCCATGATTGTGGCATGTCAACTTCCTCGCCAGTAGCTTCAAAAACCAAATTGGTTTCTGAAAGCTGCTTGGCAACAAAGATCGTAATCACCTCG
>NZ_JBIILG010000062.1:0-2607 GCF_044232805.1 Rhodoluna sp. | reverse complement strand
TACCCGCAAGCCTGTGAATGGCCCGGGGCCAATCCCCACAGCTACGTCCGTGACTTCAGCTGCGCTGACACCTGCTTGCTCGATACAGCTCGCAATAAGTGTGCCAATGTTTTCTGCGTGACGCATTGGATTTGGATCTGCTGACTCAGCTACAACTTTGCCATCTACCAGCACAGCAACCGAGGTTCCTTGTGATGTGTCTAGTGCTAAAACAATCTGCTTCATATTGTTTCACCAATTACTTCAAAGACATCGCCGAGTCTTCCCTGGCCAGAAACAGTTAGCTTACGGTCTTCGGATTCTAGAAATCTTTCAATTTCAATTTCTAGAATTGATTCACTAAGGCCATCGGTGAATCCCCTACCCCACTCGATGACCGAAATTAAGTTTGAGTAATCGATGTCTAGATCATCCAGTTCTCTGGGGGCAGACAATCGATAAGCATCGATGTGAACAAAGGGTGTTCCGGAAGTTGTTGGGTGAGTGCGGGCAATCAAAAACGTCGGAGAAGAAATACTCCCTTGAACCCCGGCACCTTCTCCGATTGCTTTAGTGAGTGTAGTTTTTCCAGCACCCAAGACACCATTTAGGGAGACTAAATCTCCTGGCTTCAATAATGAACCCAACCGAACACCAAGCTCATGCATTTGATTTTCGTTTTCAATCAAAATCGAAAGTTGCTTAGCGTTACTCAACGAAAGACCCGCTTTGCCCGGCCGCCCATCTTGGTAACTATTTCATAATTGATGGTGCCGGCGGCCCGGGCTAGATCTTCAGCACTTGGCTCACCCTTTGTTCTATCACCAATGATTACGACCTCATCTCCGACTTCGGCGCTGTCGGTTCCTAGATCCAGGATGAACTGATCCATGGCCACCCGAGCTAGAACTGGGTATTTCTTGCCATTTAGTGACACCTCGGCTTGCCCGGTGGCTACTCTCGGGAACCCCTCGGTATAGCCAAAAGGCACCAGGGCCAGCGTGGATTCAGCCTTGGTTCTGTGCAGGTAGCCATAGCTAACACCGTGGCCTGCTGGCACCTTCTTGACGTGCACCACCTCGGAGCTAACTCTCATGGCCGGTAACAAGCCGTAGTCTCTGGCAATTACCTCGGGGCTGGGGTCAATGCCATACATAGCCGCACCGACTCGAACCATGTCCAATCTGGTACTTGGATATCGCAAGGCTGCGAGGCTAGCGGCGATGTGACGAATCTTAAAAGTTGCACCAAGCTTGGTTGCCGTCTTGATGGCTTCTTCGAATACTCGAAGTTGTTCTAGATCATCTTTCTCGCTGGTACCAGAAAGGTGTGAGAAGACTCCAACCAATTCAATAGCCCCGCTGGTTGAAAGCTCAACTGCTTTTTCAATCAGCGCTGGCCAGCTCACAAGATCAGCACCGTTTCTGCCAAGTCCGGTGTCGACTTTTAGATGCACCTTGGCAACCTTGCCAACTTTCTTGGCAGCAGCTGCAATTTTCTCCAAAGTTGCAAGAGCAGATGCGCCAAGTTCAATATCATTACTGATGGCTTCTTCAAACTGTGTGTTCTTGCCGTGGAGCCAAGCCATAATTGGAGATTTGATTCCGGCATGGCGAAGCTCCATGGCCTCATCTATGTCAGCCGTTCCAAGAATATCCACGCCAATAGATTCAAGCTTTTTGGAAACTTCAATCATGCCGTGGCCAAAAGCATCCGCCTTAACAATTGCTAATAGTTGACCACCGGTTAGCTTCTTTAATGTCTTGTAATTATTGGCAATTACTTCCAGATCAATAGAGATAGTTCTCAATTCATAACCTCAGCAACGACGTAGGCAACTGCCATGTTGCCATCGTGACTCAAGGAAAGATGAAATTGGCTAATGCCGTGAGACTTGATGGTCTGCTCGGTCTCACCGGTGAATTCAAAATACGGCTTGCCGTCTTGGTCCTTGGCAACACTTACCCCTTGAAATGAAAGCCCCTTGGCTTTGCCCACTGCCTTCACGAGCGCTTCCTTAGCTGCGAATCTGGCAGCTAAGGACTGGAGAGAAAGCTCCCGCTCGCTCTCGGTGAATAAGCGATCTCGAAGCTTTGGGGTTTGCTCTAGGGCTTTCTCGAATCTTTGGATGTCAACCAAATCAACACCGATTCCAAAAATCATTACTCGACCGTGACTGATTTGGCCAGGTTCCTCGGTTGATCCACGTCGAGACCCTTAGCGGTTGCGAGCTCCATGGCAAATGCTTGAAGTGGGATAACGGTCAGGATTGGGGCCATTAACCACTCGGTTGCTGGCACGTACCAAACGTTGGTCGCGTAGTTTGCCACCTCGGTGTCTCCCTGGACCGCAATAGCGATTACCTCAGCGCCTCGAGCCTTGATCTCTTGGATGTTTGAAACCACCTTGGGGTGCAGTGGGTCTGCTGGCGCCGGAAGAATAACAATCACCGGCTGGCCCGGCTCAATTAGGGCAATAGGGCCGTGCTTTAGTTCACCGGCGGCAAAACCTTCAGCATGAATGTATGCAAGCTCTTTGAGCTTGAGCGCTCCCTCCATCGCAACTGGGAACCCCACGTTTCTTCCAAGGAACAAAACGGTCTTTGCTTTTTCCATCTTCTTGGCAAGC
>NZ_JBIILG010000041.1:0-9835 GCF_044232805.1 Rhodoluna sp. | reverse complement strand
GCAGTGAACGACGGCTTCTGTGCCTTCTAGAGCCGAACTGATTGAGTCTTCGCTGGTGAAATCAACCAGTTTGGTTTCCCAGGGCAACTTGGCTTCTGATCGAACTAGGCCAATTACTTCGTGACCGGAGCTTTGCAAAACTGACGCAATGTTGCTACCAACAAATCCGGTGGAACCGGTGATAGCAATCTTCATTAGTTTTGTGGGAAGCCTAGGTTTAGTCCACCGTGGCTTGGGTCAAGCCATCTGGAGGTAATTACCTTGGTCTGGGTAAAGAATCGAAAGCCTTCTTCTCCATGGGCACGGCTGTCCCCAAACAGTGAGTGCTTCCAACCACCGAAGCTAAAGTACGCCACCGGCACTGGAATTGGAACGTTGATCCCAATCATTCCAACCTGTACCTGGTTCTGGAACTTACGAGCCGCTCCACCATCGTTTGTGAAAATTGCAGTTCCATTTCCAAACTCTCCAGAGTTGATAAGGTCTAGACCCTCGTCATAAGTCTTCACGCGAACTACCGAAAGCACTGGACCGAATATTTCCTCGGTGTATACCTTGGATCCGGTTGGAACATTGTCAATCAAAGTTGGACCAAGCCAGAATCCACCGGGAGCACCATCTGGTACAACACCGCGACCATCAACTACAACCTTGGCGCCATCTTGTTCGGCGATTTCAATATACGAAGCAACCTTGTCACGGTGAACCTTTGTTACAAGTGGTCCCATGTCACAGCTACGTCTTCCATCTCCGACCTTGATCTGTGCCATGCGCTCGGTGATCTTGGTTATTAATTCATCGGCAACTGGCTCAACTGCAACCACAACCGAAATTGCCATGCAACGTTCACCAGCAGAACCAAAACCTGCGTTCACCGCGGAGTCAGCAACTAGGTCTAGATCAGCGTCTGGCAAAACTAGCATGTGGTTCTTCGCTCCACCAAGAGCCTGGACTCTCTTGCCGTTCTTCGAAGATGTTTCGTAGATGTAGCGGGCTATTGGAGTTGATCCAACAAAGGAGATTGCTGCTACATCTGGGCTATTCAAAAGACCGTCTACGGCTTCTTTGTCACCGTGTAGGACGTTGAAAACACCATCTGGCAAACCAGCTTCTTTCCATAGCTCAGCCACCCAGTTGGTAGCAGATGGGTCCTTCTCGCTTGGCTTGATAACCACTGTGTTTCCGGCAGCAATAGCAACTGGGAAGAACCACATTGGAACCATGGCGGGGAAATTAAACGGGCTAATGATTCCAACGACACCCAATGGCTGTTTAATCGAGTAAACATCAACGTTAGTTGATGCGTTCTCTGAGAATTCGCCTTTCAGTAGGTGCGGCAGCCCACATGCAAACTCAACTACTTCTTGACCACGGGTGATCTCTCCCAAAGCGTCCGAAAGCACCTTGCCGTGCTCAGAGGTGATGATCTCAGCAAGCTCACCCTTCTTAGCTTCTAGTAGCTCACGGAAGCGGAACATGATCTGCTGGCGTCTAGCCAATGAGAGATCACGCCAGGCTGGGAATGCGTCCTTGGCAGCTTGGATGGTAGCTGCTATCTCAGCGCCGTTGGCAAAGCCAACGCGCTTGGTCGCTTCACCTAGCGCTGGATCAAAAACGTCTCCGAATCTTCCAGACTGACTCTGAACACTCTTACCGTTGATCCATAGTGGAACTGTCTGCATTTTCGCTACCTCATCCTTGTTATTGAAATATTACTTGTGAACCAAATTGGCCGCTTGGGCCACAGCCTTTGAAACATCGTTGTCGTGTGGGTATAGAAGTGTCCTACCAACTACGAGACCCTTCACACCAGGTAGTGCCAAGGCGTTGGACCAAGAGCCAAAGGTTGCCTCTTGGTCTGAGCTTCCCTCGCCGCCCAAAAGGAGCGTTGGGAGAGTGGTTGCTTCCATTACGCGTTCCATGTTTTCAACTACCGGTAGCTTGAGCCATGACCAAGCACTGGTTGAACCAAGGCCAGAAGAAATAGCAACCGAAAGCTCGACAGCTTCTGCCGTTAAGCGGTTGACTGCCTTGCCATCCACCCAGTCACTCATAAAGGGCTCCAGTAGCATCGGAATCTCGTGCTTGGCGCACTCATCAATAACTTTGGCAGTGTGCTCTAAGGTTCTGACCGTACCTGGATCTTGCAAGTTGATACGTAAAAGATTTTTACCCATGTCTAAACCCTGCTGCTTTAAAGAAGCTGCGGTGTAAGCGGTGTAGCGATCATCAAATTCGAAACTCGAGCCTTTCAAGCCGCCGCGATTCATCGAACCAACTGCAATCTTTCCCTCAAGAAGTCCCATCAGGGTTAGCTCTTCGATTACATCCGGTGTTCCAAGAACACCATCTACCTTTGGGTTCTCTAAAGCTGTAGCAAATCTTTCAAGCAATTCTTTTCTTGAGCCCATGGCAACAGGATTACCATTTACCGCCAAGGCTCCCCTAGCTGGATGATCAGCCGCCAGCAAAAACAGATTGCCATCACCTTGAACTAGTGGTCGGCGTTTTCTACTCTTGAGTGCTTTGGCTATAGCCCCTGGATCAGAAGCTCTTAACTCCTTGATCTGCTCAAAACTTAGTCCCATTTTTGGGCCTCCATGATCTTCTGCACTTCATCATAGGTTGGCATAGCGGTTGAACATTCAAGCCTGGAAGCCACGATGGCCCCTGCGATGTTGGCAAAGCGCAGGATTCTTTGTAGGTCCCAGCCTTGAAGCAAGCCGTAGCAGAGAGCACCTCCGAAAGAATCCCCAGCTCCTAGACCGTTAACAACCTCAACGGCATACGGCGGAACCTCAACGGACTCATTTTTTGTCTTTGCTAGAACACCCTTGGGGCCTTGCTTCACAATCGCAATTTCAACCCCGCGCTCCAACAAAGCGTCGGCTGCAGGCTCGGGCTCAGTTTCGCCAACCGCAACTTCACACTCTTCTTTATTACCAACGGCGATTGTCACAAAAGGCAAAGCCTTGGCAATCTGCTGGGTGGCATCAGCCGGGTTTGTCCAAAAAGCCGAGCGGTAATCCAAATCCAAAATGGTGTGGGTGGCCTTGGCTCTTGCTTTTAGCGCAGCTAGGTTGGCTGTTCTGGAGGGTTCTTGACTAAGGCCGGTGACGGTGGACCAAAAGATCTTGGCCGACTTAATGGCATCTAGATCTAGCTCGGATTCAGATATTTCTAGATCAGGCGCTTTGGGTTCGCGATAGAAATAGATTGGGAAATCATCCGGTGGAAAGATTTCGCAGAAAACAACCGGGGTTTTGAGGTTCTCTGTTCGACCAACGTATCGACTATCGACATTTAGACGTTCAAGTTCTTGAATCAAATAGTTTCCAAAGGGGTCATTGCCCACCTTGGTAATCACTGCAGAATTCAGTCCGTACCTGGCACCAGACACTGCAACGTTGGTTGCCGAGCCGCCAAGGAACTTTCCAAAAGAGGTGACTTCTTCAAGCCCGACTCCGGTTTGTAGAGGGTAGATGTCCACGCCAATTCGACCCGTGGTTATTAGATCGAAAACCATTGACTACCTCCGACTACAAGTCTGCCACAACTTCAATAATTTGTCATAACAAACTTTTAGAGCGAAACGGAGACGGTTTTTCCTGTCTGGGACGACTCCAGGGCAGCGTTGGCTAGAACCAGGGCAGCTCGGCCATCTTCAAACTCAGGGCTGTTCGAAGCCTCGCCACGCACCTTCTTCATGAATTCGGCTAGCTCCAGTAGGTAGGAGTCCATGTAGCGCTCAAGGAAGAAGTTCTGGTACGGCTCTTTGACCTCAGCGCTTGACTCGTTGTAGAGCCTGACGTTGGTGTTTGTTAGGTTTTCGACCCTAAGCATTCCCTTGTCCCCAAAGGCTTCCATTCTCTGATCGAATCCATAAATCGCATGACGGGAGTTGGTAATTAGCACCAATTCATCGTTAGCGCCGCGCAAGGTGACGCTAGTGGCGTCATAGTCGCCTAAGTCCTTAATTTCACTGGAGAACTGGTTGAAACCATTTGCTGTAACCGAAACGATGTTCGGTACAAAGAATCTGCCCATGTCAAAATCGTGGATGGTCATGTCCCGGAAGATACCTCCCGAAACAGCCAAATACTCTTTTGATGCTGGGGCTGGATCCCTGGAAATCAAGACCAGCTGTTCTAGCTTTCCAATTTCACCAGCTTTCACTCTCTGGTGCACCGAGTTGAAGTGTGGATCGAAGCGGCGGTTGAAGCCAAGCACGATTGGAATGGTTGCCTTGGCTGCCTTTTCGCGCATGGCGTCGACTCTTTTGATGTCTAGATCAATTGGCTTCTCACAAAGAATCGGAATGTTGGCATCGATTGCCGCACTGATTAGATCCAAGTGAGTTGGGGTTGGAGAGGCAACGATAATGGCATCCACCTTGGATGAGTCAAAGCAATCCATTGCCTCAGCGGTTGCAACACCACCGTATTGCTCTGCTGTTTTCTTGGCACCTTCAACAAAGACATCGGCCACCATGGTTAGCTCTGCACCCTCAGTTCTGGCAACACTGCTGGCGTGAACCTGACCTATTCGACCGGTGCCAATCAAACCAAATCTCATTGGTGCATTCACTTGGGGACTCCTCTTAGTTGAGCTAAAACAGCTATGTAATAACAAATCATAGATGTTAAAGATGACCTAGAAAGTGAAAACCCATGAGGACCAGTGATTGGTCCTCATGGGTTCAAACCTAGTTTTGCTAGCCCCTGATTGCTTTGGCAAACTCCCTGAATGAACGAACTAGCTTGTTCATGTCACGTTGAGTGTGAGCAAAGGAAACTAGCCACTGCTCATCTAGACCCGGAGGGGTAATGATGCCTCGGTTTAGTCCCCATAGCCAGCTCAATTCCGCAAGTTCAAAGTCAGTTGCTTTGAAATCGCGGTAGTTACGAACTGGGGTTGGTGACCAAATAACGGCACCCTTTACTCCGAATCCAACTGTGTGAGCTGGAAGAGCGTACTCGTCAATAATTTTGTCAATTGCATCAAGGGTTGCGTTGTTAATTGCTTCTGCCTTATCTAACGCCTCTGGGGTTGCAATATTATCAACTGCAATTGCTGCGGCGACAACTAGTGGGTTTCCGTTGTAGGTTCCCAGGTGAGGCATGCGGCCATCAACTACGGGCGCCATGAACTCTTTCTTGCCTCCAAAAGCAGCAAGTGGTAATCCACCACCGATGCTCTTGGCAAGAGTTATAAGATCTGGCTTCACACCAACTCTGATTGCAGCTCCAGCAACACCTGCGGTTAGACCGGTCTTTACCTCGTCAAAGATCAGTGCGATTTTGTACTTGTCGCACAACTCTCTGACAGCTTTGAGGTAACCCTCATCCGGCAAAATAATCGAAAGGTTTTCAACAATTGGCTCAATCATAAAAGCGGCAATTGTCTTACCGTGAGTTTTCATGATGGCTTCTAGTCGAACGGTGTCGTTGTATGAAACAACGTAAACCTCTCCAGCCTCAATTGCACCTGGGTGATATGGCTTCGGGGCAGAAACAGACCCAATTTTCTCAATAGGGGCCTTAACTGATACTTGCAGTGGATCGTATCCACCGTGGTAGCCACCTTCGATTTTGATGATGGCTTTTTTACCGGTGGCAGCTCTGGCAGCACGAATCGCGTACATCGTCGATTCGGTGCCCGAGTTGGTGAAGCGCAACATGTCAATATCGAATCGCTTCTGGAACCTTTCGGCTGCCTCTGTTGCCAGAGGTCCCGGGGTAACAAATAGCGTTCCGACCGAGCGCATGGCCTTCTTGACTGCCCTAACAACATCTTTGTTGAGGTGGCCAACCATCATCGCACCAAAGCCCATAGAGAGGTCAAGAAGCTTCCGACCGTCTACGTCTTTGAAGTAAGCGCCCTTCGCGGACACTATCGAGATTGGGTAAGGGTCCCAATGCTGGAAACTTGAGGTTACGCCAAGAGGCAGAACCTTGCTCGCACGCTTGTTATGCGTGGCTGAGTTTGTTGTCGTGGATTGAAATCTAGCCCACTCTTGAGCTAGTAATTTCTTCACCCTCGTTTTGCTAATTGGGGTGTATTTCTCTGGTACTCGGCGCCTTCCGGCAGGATCGTGTTT
Source organism: Rhodoluna sp. (assembly GCF_044232805.1). Taxonomy (GTDB): domain Bacteria; phylum Actinomycetota; class Actinomycetes; order Actinomycetales; family Microbacteriaceae; genus Rhodoluna. Next base: position 3,735 of record NZ_JBIILG010000041.1, on the reverse strand, counting down.
TAGGTTTAGAACTTTGGACACGTTCTATCACTCCTTCGTGTTCTTCCATTCTCTCTTAGGAATGAAATAAACACCAATCCTTGAAGACACTGGTGAGTAAGGGGTGTTTTTTGAAAAAACTTTTTGTTTTTTTGGACTTTCTTAGTTTTTTTCTCCCCTCAAGTTTTGTCCCATAAACTTTAGGGATGAAAGCTGATCTTTTCACTCTTGGGGCAATTTTTTTATGGGCTTCATTAGCTTCGCTTGCGACACTGCTTTCTAACATTCCTCCTTTTTTACTTACCGGTATTGGTCTAGTAATCGGTGCATTAGTTTCTCTACCCTCACTTAGATCCGGATTAACCCCGTGGAAGATTCCACTAAAAACTTTGCTTATTGGTGTTTATGGTCTCTTTGGGTATCACTTCATGCTTTTTCTAGCACTGCAAACAGCTCCAGCTGTTGAAGCAAATCTTGTGAACTACCTCTGGCCTCTATTGATTGTTCTGCTGAGCCCTTTATTTACTAAATCACTCTCCCTGAACTTGAGATATGTTCTTGCTGCTATTTCCGGATTCGCGGGAGCGGTTCTCGCAATCACCTCTGGGGGCTCAGGGTTTGGGTTTAGTTCAATGGAGGTTGGCTACTTCTTCGCTCTAGCGGCAGCGGTGATCTGGGCAACTTACTCTTTGGGTACCACCAAGGTTCCGCGATTTCCGACCCCAGCAATTGGGCTCTTTGCTCTGGTGTCGGGAGTGCTGGCACTTGGCGCTCACTTCCTCTTTGAGCCAGCGGCTTCGATAAGCACATCCGATTGGTTACTTCTTCTGGTTCTTGGAGTTGGCCCACTGGGAGGAGCTTTCTACCTCTGGGATGCTGCTCTCAAGATCGGTGACCCACGAAGAATTGGTTTGCTGGCATTTTTGACACCATTGCTTTCAACTGCTCTGCTGGTAGTGGTAAGTGGCAACTCACTTAGCTGGCAATTGCTACTAGCAACTGGGTTGATTGTTGGCGGAGCACTGCTTGGTCCGCGCTCCCCTAGTGGTTCGAAGAACAAATAGTCCCTTATCTGGGAAACTATACGAGTGAGTAATCTTCCTGGAAATACCAAAAAACCAATCAGCATCATCGAAACCTCATTGAATTTCGTTCGCGGAACACTAATTGGGATAGCGGAGTTGATTCCTGGTATTTCTGGTGGAACCATTGCGCTGATTACCGGTGTTTACAAGCGCGTGATTGATTCGGCGGCTGAAGCCGTGCGCGGCATAGTTTTACTCTTTGGTTTCTCCAAATCTAACCTTGCAAAATCTACTACCCACTTCAAAGCAATCTCTTGGTCACTTCTTATCCCGATGCTAATTGGCATGGTGACCGCCATCTTTGTTGGGGCTGGAATTGTTGAGCCTTTATTGGAGCAGTACCCAACTGTTACCAAAGCTGTATTTGCTGGTCTAATTGCAGCTTCGCTTTTTGTTCCAATAACGCTTTCCGGTATGGGTTGGAAGCTGAGTCATTATCTAGTGTTGGCGATATCAGCATTAGCGGCATTCGCTTTTACTTCTATTCCCAGAGCTGCGGACGCTGATCCAAGTTTTATTGTCATTGTGGTGTCGGCTGCGTTTGCGGTTTGTGCATTGGTACTACCAGGTATCTCAGGGTCTTATCTGTTGCTCGCACTAGGAATGTATGCGCCGACCTTGGCTGCGGTGAACGATAGAGACTTTGGATACCTCGGCACATTTGTTTTGGGCGCGATTCTCGGCTTAGCATCTTTTGTTTCCTTGCTGCAGTGGCTGCTTGCCAACAAGATCAAAATGACCATGGTTGTGATGACCGGGTTGATGATTGGTTCTCTTCGAGCTCTTTGGCCTTGGCAAAACGAAACTGGAGCCATACTGATGCCAGAAGCTAACTTCGGGGTAGAGCTATTAATGTTTGGTATTGGTTCAGCAATTGTCTTTGGCCTTATTGTTATCGAGCGCCGGATGGGTCACAAATAGTTTGACGAAGCAGGGTGAGGGCGTAAACAAACCTTGGGTTGCAATGTATGCAATTGCTGGGTTGATCTGGGGCGCTTCCTTTTTGTTTATTGAACTCGCGCTGACCTTTTTGACTCCAATTGGAGTCGCGTTTGGAAGAACGTTTTTTGGTGCTCTGGCAATGGTCGTTGCCATGTTTATATTCAAATCCAAACTACCAACCTCGTTTGAAGCTTGGAAACGTCTGACTATTGCTGGTATCTTGATGAGCTCGATTCCATTTGTGCTGTTCGCCTACGCCCAAACCCAGGTGACTAGTGCCTTAGCTGCAATCATTAACGCTGTTACCCCTATCACTACCGTGATTGTTCTGCTGGTGGCCTTTAGAACCGAAAAGTTAAAACCTCATGTAATTGCCGGAATCATCATCGGTTTATTTGGGGTGCTGGTTGTTTTGGGAGCCTGGCAAGGCTTTGGGGAAAACAGTCCGCTAGCTATTCTTGCGATGCTGACTGCGGTAATCCTCTATGGAATTGGAACCCCCTATGTTCGAAAGTATGTCACGCCACTTAATTTGGCTACTGAAGTTTCGGTTTTCGGACAAATAGGAACAGCGGCCCTGACTTTGCTACCTATTTACTTGCTATCAGGACCGCTGATTACTGAAGTTCCTGACTTTGCATCGGTAGCGGCTATTGTGACGCTCGGAGCTCTTGGTAGCGGTGTTGCATACCTTCTTTATTACAAGATTCTGGATGTGGTGGGAAGTGCGATAGCTTCCTCCGTCACATACATAACACCGGTTATTGCAGTAATTCTTGGAGTAATACTCTTAGGTGAAAAGCTGCACTGGTACGAACCAGTTGGTGGCGTGATAGTTATCTTGGGCGCTGCCATCTCGCAAGGAAGTGTGCTGACTCTGTTTAGGAAAAAGACAATTGCTTAGTGCAATAAGGGCTTCCAAGGTCGACCTGGTTCTTCTAGCGGTTGCGATTGTCTGGGGCGCAAGCTATCTATCTGCAAAAGCCATAACTCCATTTGCAACCGTTCCAGCTATGCTTTCGGTTCGCTTTGGAATTGCTACCCTTGCCATGATTGCGATCTGGCTAATCAGGCGCAATAAGTTCTCGAAAACAGACCTGATGCTTGGAACCCTATTTGGCCTTACCCAGTCGGCAATTATGACCGTTGAGACTTTTGGTCTGAAGATAACTTCAGCGACCAACGCTGGGCTCTTGATCAGTTTGACCATTATTTTTACCCCAATCATGGAGTCCGCTTGGAAGAAGCGTTGGCTGCCAAGATCGTTCTTTTTGGCGGCCGTTGGAGCCATTGTCGGTGTTGGGCTACTGGTAACAGGCAATGGAATCCAGGAGCCAAACTGGGGCGATGTGCTGCTCTTTATTGCAGCTATTGTCCGGGCTGTTCACGTAACTGCCCAAGGGGTACTTACCAAAAACCGTGAGGCGAGTAGCTTCAATATGATTTTGATGCAGTGCCTCACGGCAACGGTTGTGTTCTTTATCTTTGACATTCCAGGTGCCTTTGACGCTATTGCAACCTTTGGTCCTGCCCAATGGGCAGGGACATTGTTTCTAGCCCTTTTCTGTTCTGTGTTTGCCTTCGTTGCTCAGCTCTGGGCAATTAGAAGAACTTCGGCCTCTAGATCTTCTTTGCTTCTAGCAACCGAGCCTATTTGGGCAGTTGTGATTGCGGTGCTATTTGGTGGCGAGACTCTTGCGATTTTGGGAATCATCGGTGCCGCGGTAAT